>JBIOZI010000197.1:0-8285 GCA_044871085.1 Steroidobacteraceae bacterium
AAAAATGAAAAGGGAGCGTCGGCAACACGCGACAGCGAGTTGCCCACGCTCCCGCTTCTCGACGGGCATTACACCGGCTGGGTAATGATGTTGTTACAGATCGGCTCGAACACCCGCAGGCTGTCGAGCGAGGCGCCGAGGCCGTTCCGGGGGAAGAACTGCGGGTCGGCGAACTGACCCTGCTGCCCGTGCAGCGCCATGTAGTTGTAGATCACGGTCTCGACCAGCAGGTTGACCGCATTCGCGCCCGGGAAGGACGAGGTGACCACCGAGCCGGCGGCGCTCATGGAACCGATCTGCATGCGCGCGGCGTTCACGAGCACCGGGCGGCCGCCCGGCTTGTAGACCAGCACGATCGAGCCGGCCGTGGACTGGTTGTCGCTGGCCCAGTCGAGCTTGCCGCGGCCCGCGGCGGTGTTGTTCAACACTCCGTTGGCCGACAGCGCGCCGTCGCTGAACACGTAGATCATCAGCGGTTTGCCGACGCGCGCCGCGTACTCCAGGCACGCGCCGATGCAACGACCCGCATTGAAGTTGCGCGTCTCGCCGGTGTTGCGGCCCTGGCCGTGATAGTCGTAGCCGCCCATGGTGATGGTGCCCGCACCGGCCAGGCCCTGGATGACCATCTTCATGACCGCGGCCGTCTTGCGGAACTCGCCGTTCGCGTTGTACTCGGCCTGCGTGAAGATGCTGGCCGGGCCGCCGACGATGTTCAGGTCCTGGTTCGGATCGAGCGCGGCCGGCGAATTGAAGCGTTCCGCCAGGTAGGTGGACTTCAGATAGCCGCAGCGCACGAGCTTCTCCTCGGCGACCGGATCGGCGAACTCGGCCTTCACCCGATCGGCCCTGGTCTGGCCCAGGCGCGTCATCGACTCGAGCACCGCCACGGCGTCGGCGGGATTCGGGAACAGAGTGCCGAGCTCACCCGTGTCGACGAGACCGGTGACGTCGCTGGCGCGATCGACCTTGGTCGGGCGCACCGCCGGATTCATCATCGCGGCCGGCGCCATCGAATTGCCGCCGGAGTCCGAATTCTGCGAGCCGATGAGCGTCAGCAGCTGGCCGTCGGCACCGACGCGGTTGATGCCGTACATCGGGTTGTGCGGATTGTTGCCCGTGTCGTTTTCCGAACGCGCCGCGATGCCGAAGCCGTGCACGTTCAGGCGCGTGGTGGTCTGCGTCGAGGCCTGCATGCCGCGCAGGATGGCGCCGTCCGAATGCCACGCGACTCCGAAGTCGGTGTTCACGAAGTTGCCCGACGGAGCCGCCGGGTTGGCCGAGTTCGGCGTCATGTTGCCCGGCAGCCCGAGCGTCGCATAACCCTGCGTCGACAGGAAGTTAGTCGGGTTGCCGGACTGCCCGATCAGCACCTCGGACCCGACCAGGTTCGCGCCGCCCGCGAGGTCGAAGCAGATGAACGGGATCTTGCCCGCGCCGTCGGTGATGTCGCAGCCGGTCTTCTGGCCGTCGAGATCCGGTGACAGCGCGCGCACCGGGCGGCCCATGAGCGCCGACAGCAGCGCGCCGCCGGCGACCACCGCGGGTCCCGTGCGGAAACCCTGCGCGATGAAATCGCGGCGCGAGACGGGTCGCTTGTGCGCACTCTCGTGCTTGATGGGCTCGTTCAAACCCAGCGTGCGAGGGCTCTTCTTGAGGATGTACATGACCTGCGTCTCCCGAATTACTGAATGAGCGTCGTGCCGCTGCCCAGCACGGCGCCGCAAGCGGCTTTCAATACAGTGCGGCCGCCGCTGGCATTGGACCCGGTGGGGCCCAGGACCAGCTTGTTGATGAGGCCCGGACGGAGCGGGTCCGCCAGCGGATCGCCCACCGCGAAGCCCGCGATCTCGTTGCGGATCTGCAGCTGCGTGACCTGCAGGTCCATGCCCGCACCCACCGCCTTCTGCACCAGCGTGTTCACCAGCGCGAGGCGATTCGGGTTGTCGTTGTCGCCGTCCGGGCCGAACACCGCGATGCCCGTGCCGCCGCCGTCGAGCGCACCGAAGAAATTGGCGCGCAGGGTGTTGTTGTCGACCATCGAGTTGCAGTACTGGATCGCGAGCTGCGCCAGCGCCGTCTGCTGCGACGGGCCGAACGTGCCTAACTTCTCGACCGCGGGCAGCGCCTGCTTGACGAGCTCGTAGGTGGCCGCGACCCGCGCATCGGTCTGCGGTACGCCGGTGATGACCGAGAACGTCGCGTTGAGCTCATCGAAGGTGCGCAGGCCGACGTCCGACTCGACCGGCGGGGCCGGGAAGGTCGTGGGCTGCTGCGGCACGGGCTCGATGTACGCGGCGCTGTTGTCGTTCGTGCCGATGCGCTCGAAGGACAGGAAGAACAGGTCGTTGGCGACGCCGTTCTGGAGCGCGGCGACGGTGCCGATGTCGGACAGCTTCTGTCCGCCGCCCGGCGTGTAGGTCGGGCCGATCACCGTATCCAGCGGGACGTAGGCCTGGCCGCTGCGCTCCTCGACGCCGTTCACGCCGATGCGGATGCCATCCATCGTCAGGTTCGAGACGGTGGCGCTGCCATCGAGGCTGATGAACGTCGGCTTGCTGAACTGCAGGCCGTAGGTGTCGAGCTGGATCGCCTCGAGCATCACGTACGCCTGCGGCACGCTCACGAGGTGGCTGACGTTGAACAGCATGAAGTACTTCTCGCCGACGCCGGCATCGAAGTTCTGCTGGACCTGCGAGGCCGACAGCGCGCGATTGTGAATCGCGACCAGGCGCATCACGCCCATCCACTGGCGATTGGTCGAAGTCTCGTTGCCGAGCACCAGCGCGTACGTGTCGTCCCAGGTGGCGAGACTGCCGCCGCCCTGCGCGTCGACGTCGCCCGTGGCCAGGCCGTTCACGTAGAGACGGCGACCCTCGACCGGGCTGTACGTGAGCACCACGTGCTGCAGCGCCGCCTGCGCGTCCATGTCGGCCGCGCGCGTGAGCAGCACCGGGTTGCCATTCGCGCCGGTCTTGTCGCTGCGCGTGTAGGCCTCGTACTGGTACATGCGCTGCGCCAGCGTGGCGTTGCGCTGCGTGGCGCCCGCCGAGTAGCTGACGACGAACGCGTCTTCCTGCGCGACGTTGGCGTTGTTGACCCACGCCTCGATCGAGAATTCGCCGGTCGACTTGATGAGATCGGTGAGCTTCTTCGAAGCCGCCGACGTGCCCTGGGCCTTGCCGCCGGCTTTCACGTTGATGCCCCAGCCGCCGACCCAGTCGACCGCGCCGGACAGCGTGAGGTTCAGCGCCGGCTCGTGACCGCTGGTGTCATAGGCGATGTTGCCCATGCCGGTCTTGAACTCGTACTTGGCGATGGTCGCCGACTCGTAGCGGTTGCCGCCGGAGGCGACGGTGCCGTCGTACAGGGTGAGGCCCTTGGAGATCAGCATGCCCGGGGGAATGACGTTCACCGGGATGCGATTCGCGTACTCGTTGATCGCGGCCAGCATGGTGTCCGAGTTGGCGGCGCAGTTGCCCCAGCAGTTGTGGAACTCATCGCGCAGGCGCACGACGAGACGCGACTGGTCGGGGGCACCGAGATTCACCTTCGATTTGATGGCCGCGAAGGCGATCTCCACGTCGTTGTCGGCGAAGAACGGCTGCACCGGCGAGGCCGCGTTCGAGGCATGGCAGCGCACGCAGTTGGCGGTCGCCGCATCGCGCGTCAGCGCGCGCAGCTGCGACATCGCAAACGAGGTGTTGGCGCCGGCACCCGGCGGCACCTCGTCGAGCGCGGAGGCGGGCCAGGTCTTGCTGCCGCCGACTTCCTTGACGACGGGAGCCTGGAGCTGGATCTGCGTGCCGCCCGACGCGCTCGCGCCGGCCCAGTTGCGGATCCAGACGGTCATCGTGTCGGCGCAGGCCGAAGGCGACTGCAGCCAGCAGTTGTGGCCGCCGCCGACCTTGGTGACGAGGCGCGACTGATCCGGCTGCGTCAGGTTCGCGACGGTGTTGGCCTGAGCGTACGCGGCATTGACGTCGTCATTGCGCGCGAACGAAGGAGTCTGGCCGCCCGCGCCGTGGCATGCGCCGCAGCGGTTGTTGGCCTTGATGTTCTCCCACAGGTTGATGCGGAAGGCCTGCACGTCGGCGTTGGCCGAGGCGGGGCCGGTGTAGTCGAGCACCGGCGGCACCTGCGTCACGGGGTTTTCCGTGGTGGGCGCGCCGCCGCCGGAGCAGCCGGCGAGCATGGCCGCCGCGGCGGCAGCCGCGAGCCAGCGAACGGTGAGGAATTTCTGCATAGAGTTCATGTGGTGTTCCCTCATTCCATGCAGGCTTTGGCGGATTCGGCGAAGACACGCTTCAACCGATAGCCAGCGCTCTTGAAGGCGGCGGTGATCTGCACGGTCTGGTCATGGGTCGGCTGGCGGAAGCAGACGGTCTTGAACACCTTCTGCACCTGGCACTCGGCGAACGCCTCGCTGTGCGCGAGCTCCTGACCCATCGTCTTGGCGCCGTTGCCGGAACCCGGCAGAGAATTGTCCCAGCCGAGCAGGTAGTTCTGGCCGTGGCGCCAGCGGTTTTCCCAGGCGTCGCTCGGCGTGACGAAGCCCGGCGCGAAGTTGGTGTCGTTGTTGAAGTACTTGTCCTGCACCTTGGTGGTGTCGTAGACGAGGCGCATCGTGCCCGGCACCTCGGCCGTGCCGTTGTCGAAGTCGTAGAACGCGAACGCCTGCGCGAACGGATCCATGCCGCTGTGACAGCCGATGCAGTTGTTGAGGAAGATGCGGCTGTCGCCACCGGGGCTGCGGCTCACGTCCTGGCGGATGCGATCCGGCGGGCGCGAGGTGTCGAGCACCTGCTCCATGTCGCGGCACAGGTGATTCATGAGCGTGAAGCGGAACATCGCGCGGTTGGTGCCGTCGATGAAGAACGCTTCGGACGAGGCGCGCGAGGTGATGAGCCCGGCGGTGGCCGCGGCCGGGATGCCCAGCACCACCGACTGCTGCGCGACGCGCAGGTCGGTCAGCAGGTTGGCGTTCTGCGCCTCGGCGTTGGCGTAGTGCGTGTTGTTGGACGGCGAGGCCGCCGGCGTGATGCCGTTCACCGTATAGGTGATGTCGCCCGAGAGCGCTTCGCGGAAGTCGGTGTCGTCGCGCACGATGCCGATGAACGTCGCCACGTAGTCATTGAGCGGCGCGAACACCGTCTGGTCGCGGTTGGTCCACGGCACCGCCATGTTCTTGAGCGTCACGTCGTAGAACGACCGCGCCTGGAACGCGTACTCGGCCGCCGCGATCGGGTCGGTGGCGATGAGCGGCGTCATGAGGTCGAGCGTGGCCTCGGAAGGCGGCACCCCCGCGATGCGGTCGTAGATGCGTTTCGCCTTGTCGCGATCGCTCGCGGAAGCGGCAACGGCGACGCATGCCATCAGGCACGCGAGACCGAACTTGGAACCGAGACCTGCTTTTGGGGTATTCATTTGCCTCATCCACATCCCATTTGACGGGGTGAAGTATCACCCCGGCTTTCGACACTCTTGTTTGTCTCCGCTCCTGTACGTCTCCAAGCGGCGACAGACACATTTATTACGTACTCCCAGTACGCTTGGGCCCGAGGACTGCGAACCGCGTCACGGCGCATACCGCCCCCTGCCTCTAACTACAGCAGCTGGCTAGAAAACCGCGTTGGCGGACGGCCTGCTGTGACGTCGTCGGCAGATCGCTTGGCGCGCACGCGGGATGATTGCATTACGTCACATGCCTGTGCGCCGGCGCACATGCGGACCGGGCATGAATGACAGTGGAGGACGCTGTGAATCGAACCATCAAAAACGCGAAGCGCATCACGTTCGGGAGCATCTGCCTGATGCTGTCGACGGGTGTGCTCACGCTGCTCTCGGCCTGTACCCAGGGCCCGGGCGGCGGCGGAATCGGCCTCGCGAGCGGCCAGGACCCGGACCCCGCCACGGTCGATTTCCCGATCTTCTACATCCGGCACCAAATCCCCGAGGACCAGGACAACGTCACGCGCGTGCGTCCGTTCGTCGAGGACGACGACTACAGCGCCACGCTCTGGAAGCGCGATCGCGCCTCGCCCGGCGCGCCCGAGACCGAGATCAGCGCGCGACTGCGCACCGACGCCTTCGGCGGCGAAGCCGAGGATCGCTACGACATCAAGGACCTCAACGTCTCGCCCGACGGCCTCAAGCTGGTGTTCGCGATGCGCGGCCCGCTCGATGATTTCGACGAGGACGAAGCGCCGACCTGGAACATCTGGGAATACAACATCGACACCGACACGCTGCATCGCGTGATCACGGCCGACATCATCGCCGAGGACGGCCAGGACGTCGCGCCGTCCTATCTACCCGACGGCCGCATCGTGTTCTCCTCGACGCGCCAGCGCCAGGCCAAGGCCATCCTGCTCGACGAGGGCAAGTCGCAGTTCGAGGCGGCCAACGAGTCGCGCGGCGAGTCCGCGTTCGTGCTGCACGTCATGAACGGCGACGGCACGAACATCCACCAGATCTCGTTCAACCCCTCGAGCGACCTGTACGGCCAGGCGCTGCAGAGCGGCCGCGTGCTGTTCACCCGCTGGGACAACGCGCCCGGCCGCAACGGCCTGCACCTGTACACGGCGAACCCCGACGGCACCGACACGCAACTGCACTACGGCGCGGTGTCGCACCTGACGGGCACCAACAACACCAACGTCGAGTTCATGCGCGCGCGCGAGATGTCCGACGGACGTCTCATGGTGCTGACGCGCGCCCGCACCAACGTCGACTTCGGCGGCAACCTCACCATCATCGACACCGCGCGCTTCGTCGAGAACACGCAGCCGCTGCTCGGCGTCACGCCCGCCACCAACGAGACCGCGCAGAAGTCCGCGACCCTCAACGTCGTGAGCACGGTGCCGGGCCCCTCCTCCGGCGGCCGCTTCAACTCGGGCTTCCCGCTGTGGGACGGCTCGGGCCGCATCCTGGTGAGCTGGACGCAGTGCCGCCTGCTCGACACCGTGGATCCGACGCGCATCGTGCCGTGCACGGCCGATCGGCTCGCCGATCCGGCGGCGCAGGTCGGGCCGCCGCTCTACAGCATCTGGATGTTCAATCCCGCGCAGAACACCATCCTGCCCATCATGCCGCCCACCGAGAGCGTCATGGTCACCGAGGCCGTCGCGGCCCAGCCGCGCGTGCCGTTTCCGACGGTGATCCTCGACAGGCAGGCGCCGGTCGATCTCGATGCCGACCTCGTCTCCGAAGGCGCGGGAATGCTCTCGATCCGCAGCGTCTACGACATCATGGGCGTGGACCAGGGCCGCACGAACCTCAATGCGCCCGCCTCCATCACCAACCTCGCAAACCCGACCACCACGCAGTACGCGAACCGCCTGGTGCGCTTCGTGCGCATCGAAAAGCCGGTCTCGCAGCCCGATGACGACGACATCGCCGACCCCGACAACGCCGCGTTCGGCGCCTCGAACGTGATGCGCGAGATCGTCGCCTACGCCCCGGTCGAGCCGGACGGCTCCGTGCGCATGAAAGTGCCGGCGAACGTCGCGTTCCAGATCTCCCTGCTCGACGTCAACGGCCGGCGCGTCAACATCAGCCAGAACGGCAACATCCATCGCGCCTGGCTGTCGGTGCGCCCGGGCGAGGAGCTGAGCTGCAACGGCTGCCACACGCGCGTGTCACCGGGCACCGACGCGCAGGGCAACGCGCTGCCGCCGCTGGTGCACGGGCGCAAGAATCTCTTCAACTCCGTGTGGCCGGGGGCCTCCGGCGCGGGCGTCGCATTCCCCGGCGCCGTGAACACCGTTTCGCCCGAGCCGGGCGACACGATGGCGCGGGCGCGTTCGCGCCCCGGCTCCTCGTGCATCGACCCGGCGACGACCGCCGAGCGCTGCGGCCGCGTGGCCACCAACCCCAGCGCGGACGTCGTCTACGACGAAATCTGGAAGCCGACGCCGCTGGTGACCGATTCGTTCGCCTACCGCTACTCGGACCTGACCACCCCCGCGCCGAGCAACGCCAATTGCGTGCCCTGGACGCCGACCTGCCGCATCACCATTCACTACATCACCGCTCCGGCCTCGACACGCCTCGGACACATTCATCCGCTGTGGTCGGCAGTGCGCGCGGCGCCCGGGGGCGCGATCGACACGAATGCCGATGGAGTCATGGAGCCGACCTACACCTGCACGAGCTGCCACAACCGGCTGAGCGTGGTGAACCTGCCGCAGCTGCCGAAGGCCTCGCTGGAGCTCACCGACGAGGACTCGAATCAGGAGCCTCTGCAGAAGCAGGCATTTCGTGAATTGCTCTTCCCGCGCGATGAG
>JBIOZI010000198.1:0-23792 GCA_044871085.1 Steroidobacteraceae bacterium
GCATCGTGCGGCCGCTGCTCACCGTGCTGGTCGTCGTTTCGGCTGCCGCGGCGTACTTCATGCAGGCGTTCGCGGTCATCCTCGATCCGACGATGATCCAAAACGTGCTGCACACCGACCTGCACGAGGCCGGCGACCTCCTGAGCTTGTCGCTGTTTGCCTGGGTCGCGGCCTGCTCCGCGCCGGCCGTGGCGTTCATCTGGTGGGTGCGGCTCACGCCCGCACCGGTGTGGCGCTCGCTGGCGCGGCGCGGCGCGAGCGTGGCGGCGGCGCTGGTGGTGGCCCTCGTCGCGCTGCTGCCGGTGTCGCGCGACATCACCTCGCTGATGCGCAACCAGCGCGAAGCGCGCTATCTGATCACGCCGGCCAACTATCTGTTCGGGCTGGCGCGCAGCGGCTGGCACGATGCGCAGGACGCACACGCGCCGCGCCATGCGATCGGCACGGACGCGCGGCTGCTGCGCGTCGCGAGCACGGAGGCGCCGCGCGTGCTGGTGCTGGTGGTGGGCGAGACCGCGCGCGCCGCGGACTTCTCGCTGCTGGGCTACCCGCGCGAGACGAACCCGGAGCTGGCGCACCTCGACGTCGTGGCCTTCAGCGACGTGCACTCCTGCGGCACGTCCACCGAAGTCTCCGTGCCGTGCATGTTCTCGCCCTACGGCCGGGAGCACTACGACGAGCACCTCATCCGCAGCTCGGAAACGCTGCTCGACGTGCTGGTGCGGGCGGGATATCACGTGCGCTGGATCGACAACCAGTCGGGCTGCAAGGGCGTGTGCCGCGGCGCGGGTGTCGAATACGAGAAGATCGACCCGGCCAGTGCGCCGGACCTGTGCCACGAAGGCGAATGCCACGACGAGGTCCTCGCGCGCCGACTGGAGGCGCTGCTGCCCGGGGTACGCGCAGACACCGTGTTCGTGCTGCACATGATGGGCAACCACGGGCCGGCCTACTTCCACCGCTACCCGGCGGCGTTCCGCAAGTTCCTGCCCGACTGCGCCACCGCCGAGCTGCGCGACTGCACGCGCGCCCAGGTGGTGAACGCCTACGACAACGCCATCCTCTATACGGATCACGTGCTGGCGCGCGTGGTCAGGGCACTCGCGGCGCAGCCGCGGCTCGCGGGCGCGATGCTGTATGTCTCCGATCACGGCGAGTCGCTGGGCGAGAACGGGCTCTATCTACACGGCATTCCGTACGCCATCGCCCCGCAGCAGCAGACCCTGGTGCCGATGGTCGCCTGGCTGTCGCGCGCGCTCGCCGATCGCGACGTCGGCATGCGCTGCCTGCGCGCCAAGACGCACGATCCGCTGTCGCACGACAACCTGTTCCACTCCGTGCTCGGCCTGATGGACGTGCGCACGGCCGTATATCGTGAAGACCACGACATCTTCGACGGCTGCCGTGCCGGCGTGTATCGCGCGATGGCGCAGTCACCGCGCCGCTGAGCCATGCACGCCCCCAACAATGTGCGCCACGGCGCGCCGTGGTGGCTGGTCGCCTGCGCGCTCGCCCTGGCGATCCCGCTCATCGGCGAGCTCGACCGCCTCATCGCCCACGCGCTGTTCTACGGCCCGCATGGTTGGCTGGGCGCGGGCGGCGGCGGGTGGTGGGCGCGCGATCTGCTGCACCAGGGTGGCCGCTGGTTGCCGCGCTGCGTGGCGGCCGCGGCGCTGCTCGGCTGGCTGCTCTCGTTCCGCAGCGCCCGGCTCGCGCCGTGGCGCCGCGAGCTCGCGTACGTGTTCGTCGGCATGGCGGCCATCATCGTCCTGGTCGGCGGCTTGAAGGTGGTGACCAACGTCGACTGCCCCTGGGACCTGGCGGGCTTCGGCGGCAACCGGCCGTACGTGCCGCTGCTCGCGGGCCGTCCGCACTATCTACCGGAGGCACGCTGTTTTCCCGGCGCGCATTCCTCGTCGGGGTTCGCGTTGATCACGCTGTGGTTCGCGCTGCGTGCGCGCGCGCCCCGCTGGGGCCGCGCGCTGCTGGCATTCGCGTTGCTCGTCGGCATCGCCTTCGCATTTGGCCAGGAGGCGCGCGGCGCGCACTTCCTGTCGCACGACCTCACGAGCGCGCTCATCGCCTGGAGCGTCGCGCGCCTGCTGCATCCGCTGATGCTCGCTTCGCGCCGGCCGGGCGCTCTCGACGCCGCGGCGCAGATCGCGGCGGTGCCCGTGCCGGCGCCCCGGACGGGTCTATAGATAGATGCGCGCCAGCGTATACGCGGCCATTCCGGCCACCAGGCAGCCGACGATGTGCCGCGAGAAGCCGAGCCACAGCGCCGACGCCGCCACGCCGACCAGCCGCGGAGTCGCCGCCGCCCAGTCGAAGCCGCTGCCCGGGCCGTGCATGAGCAGGTCCGGCGCGATGATGGCGCACAGCGTGCACACCGGCGCGTAGCGCAGCGCGACCTCGATGCGCGGCGAGAGCCTGAGCCGCGCGCCCGCGAGCATGAATCCCGCGCGCGTGACGAACGTGGCGAGGGCCAGGCCCGCGGTGACGACGGCGAGGCCGAGGCCGGAGATGGGCGCGCTCACTCCACCGCCTCGGGTGTGGCGCGGTTGCGCAGCAGCGAGTCCGCGAGCGTCGCGGCCGCGATGCCCGCAACGGCGCCGCAGAACAGTCCGAGCCGGAACGGCAACCCGTGCGCCGCGAGCGCCACTGCGCCCGCGACCAGCGCACCCACGACGGGCGGCCGCGACACCAGCGACGGGCCCACGAGCGCGAACAGCGCCAGCGTGCCGGTGAACTCGAGGCCCCACTGCGTCGGCACGTAGCTCGCCGCGACGATGCCGGTGATGGCGCATACCTGCCAGGTGAAGTAGTTGGTGGCGCAGGCGCCGGCGAACCAGGCATCGCGGTGCGCCGCGGGCAGGCTGCCGTCCTGTGCGGCGCGCATGAACAGCGTGAAGGTGAAATCGGTCATGAAGAACCCGAGCGCGGCGCGCTTGCGCCAGGGCTCCGCCACGAAGTACGGCCGCAGTGCCGCGCTGTAGATGACGAAGCGCAGGTTGGTGACGAGACCGGTGGCGACGATGACCGGGAGCGGCGCGCCGGCCATGATGAGCGGCAGCGTGGCGAGCTGCGCCGACGCGGCGTACACCACCATCGACATGATGATCGCCCAGGGCACGGTCAAACCACCCTTGACCATGGCGACGCCGCAGATGAGCGCCCAGGCGGCGGTGCCGGGCAGCGACTGGAAAATGGCGCGCTGGCCCTGGAAGAAGGCCCGGCGGCGGCTGGGGTCGGCGGGAATCAACTGAGTAGCTAGGCGATCACCAGACGCCGGTGTTGGCCATCGACACCCACGGCTCGCGCGGCGGCAGCGCGGCGTCTTTTTGCAGCAACTCGATCGAGATGTCGTCGGGCGAGCGCACGAAGGCCATGCGGCCGTCGCGCGGCGGGCGGTTGATGGTGACGCCGTGCTTCTGCAGCCGTTCGCAGGCGGCATAGATGTCGTCGACCGCGTAGGCCAGGTGCCCGAAGTTGCGGCCGCCGCCGTACCGCTCCGGCTCCCAGTTGTGCGTGAGCTCCACCTGCGCCTCGCTGTCGCCGGGCGCGGCGAGGAAGATGAGCGTGAACTTGCCCTGTGGGTAGTCGTTGCGCTCGAGGACTTCGAGGCCGAGCGCGTCGCAGTAGAACCGCAGCGATGCCTCGACGTCGGTGACGCGCACCATGGTGTGCAGATACTTCATCGGCCGGACCTGGCTGGTTAGAACATCTCGGAGGCGCCCGGCGGCTTGACGTCCACCTTCTTGCGCGAGGGAATCCAGTCGCCCGTGATCATGGCCTCGTAGGGCTGGCCCGGGCCGACCATCGGATACACGCCGGCATCCGGGTCGATGATGACCTCGAGGAACGCCGCGCCCTTGAACGCGAGGAACTGCTCGATCACGGCTGGCACGTCGGCCTTCTTGTCGAGCCGCACCGCGTACTTGAAACCGTCGGCCTGCGCGGCCTTGATGAAATCCTTGGTGTGCAGCGTCTTCTCGGACGCCGACAAGCGGCCCTTGAAGAACAGCTTCTGCCACTGCTTCACCATGCCGTCGCCGTTGTTGTTGAGCACGACGATCTTCACGGGCAGGTCGTACGTCGTGGCGGTTTCCATCTCGCCGATGTTCATGCGGATGGAAGCGTCGCCGTCGATGTCGATGACCAGTTTGTCGCGCCGCGCGAATTGCGCGCCGATGGCCGCCGGCAGGCCGAAGCCCATGGTGCCCATGGAGCCCGACGTGAGCCACAGCCGCGGATCGCGGAAATCGCAGTACTGCGCGGCCCACATCTGGTGCTGGCCGACACCCGTCGAGATGATGGCTTCACCCTTGGTGATGCGATTGATCTCTTCGATGACGTAGTAGGGCTGGATGAGCGCGCTGTCGCGGTCGTAGTTCATCGCGAACTTCTGCTTGAACTCCGCGAGGTACGCCAGCCACTTCGAGCGGTCGCGCTTGAAGCCGGCGCGCTGTCCGTGAGTGGTCAGGGTGCGCAGCGCCTCGGGCAGCAGGCCGACGTGGCTCCACTGCACGCGCTTCACCTTGTTGATCTCGGCGCGGTCGATGTCGAAGTGCGCGATGAACTTGGCCCCGGGCGCGAACTTGGCCGGCATGCCGGCGACCCGGTCGTCGAAGCGCGCGCCGATGGCGATGAGGAAGTCGCAGTCGTCCACGGCGTAGTTGGCGAACGCCGCGCCGTGCATGCCGAGCATGCGCATCGACAGCGGACTCGTGGTGTCCACCGCTCCGATGCCCATGAGCGTCGTCACGACGGGAATGTCGAATTCGCGCGCGAACTCGCGCAGCTCCTCCGCTGCATTGCCGTTGATGACGCCGCCGCCGGCATAGATGAGCGGCCGCTGCGATTCGCCCAGCATCTCGAAGAAGTGGTTCGCCTCGGTGCCGTCGATGATGTCGGTGGTCAGGGTCTCGAGACGCTTGCGATAGCCGGGCATGGGCAGAGTGCCCGAGCCCTGGAATTCCCCCGACCAGTTCTGCACGTCCTTCGGGATGTCGATGACGACCGGGCCCGGACGGCCGGTGCGCGCGATCTCGAACGCCGTGCGGACGGTGGCTTCCAGCTTGTTAGGGTCGGTGACGAGGAAGATGTGCTTGGCCACCGAGCCCATGATGGACGGCACCGGCGCTTCCTGGAACGCGTCGGAGCCGATGGCGCTGGTGGGCACCTGCCCGCAGATGACCACGATGGGAATGGAATCCGCCATCGAATCGCGGATCGGCGTCACCGTGTTAGTGGCGCCCGGACCCGAGGTGACGATGGCCACGCCGACTCGCCCGCTGGCGCGCGCGTAACCCGCCGCCATGAAACCCGCGCCCTGCTCGTTCGCCGGCACGATGAGCGGCATCTGCGACTCGCCCCTGGCCTTGCGCGCTTCGTTGAAGCAGAACACGGCGTCGTAGGTAGGCAGGATGGCGCCGCCCGAGTAGCCGAAAATCGTGGATACACCCTCGTCCGCCAATACCTGCACGATCATCTCGGCGCCGGTCATCTTCTGGCCGGCCAGGGGATGGCGGATGGAGGGGGCCGCAGCCTGGGCCGCGGTCAAGTCTCGGATTTTGGGGGTCTTTGCCATGGCTTTCGGAGCCTAGCAGTTTGCGGCGTTCCGTTGAAATTGAAGTGGGAATGGAATGGAAATCCGGGCCGGAAACGCTATTCTGGCCGCCATGCCAGCCCTGCCCACAGCCCCTGGAAACAGACAAGGGACCATGCGTCATATCATCGCCATCCACCTGCAGAACGAAGCGGGGGCGCTCACCCGCGTCACCGGCCTGTTCTCCACCCGCGGCTACAACATCGAGTCGCTGTCGGTGGCCGCCACGGATGACCCCCTGGTATCGCGCGTCACGTTGGTTACCAAGGGAGCCGACGGAGTCATCCTGCAGATCGTGAACCAGCTCAACAAGCTCATCGACGTGGTCGCGGTTGAAGACCTGACGCGCGGCGAGCACATCGAGCGCGAGCTCGTGGTGCTCAAGCTGCGCGTCGAGCCGCAGCTCGTCGACTCCGTGCGCGGGTATGTCGTGCGCGCCGGGGGCCGTGTGCTCGAGCCTTCTCCGGAAGGGTTCGTGGTGGAGCTCACCGCGAGCGAGGCCGAGGTGAACCAGTTCGTCAGCGATCTCGGCGAGCGCACCGAACTCGTGGAAGTAGTTCGATCGGGCGCGCTCGCGGTCGGGCGCAATGCACGGGCGCTGCACGTAGTCAGGTAGTCCCGTCGAGGGCACGACGCCCCGGACGCGTTACCCGGTCGTCATCGGCATTCCTGAATCCGTCGATCCAGGACTCCGCGCCGCGCGCGCAACGTCGCAACTGGAAACAGGTGACCGGGCGCGCCCGGCCGGAGGCGATCGCGTCGCGGACCCGCCCGATGGCCCGAGCGGGCTCGGGTTCAGGAAACCGCGTCCGATCCGTTGACGGCCGCCGCCGTGAGCCGCGCGAACAGCGCGCGGGCCCGCGCAGCGTTCTCACCGGAAGTCGCAACGCCCGCGCGGCGCGACGCGCGCACCGTGGGAGCGCGCGCGACCAGCGGCGCGGCATCCGGCAGGCCCAGGCGCGCGGACAGTTGCTCCAGAGAACGCGCCGGGCGCGAGCACAATGCGTCGTAGTCCAGCAGGCACAGGTTCGCGAGCGGCAGCGAGAGTACGTGTCCGAACGCCGCGCACCAGTAGCCGTACCAATACTCCGCGGTTGCGGCGTCGAGGGCGCGGTCCGCCGCGGACCAGCCCGGAAAGTCGATGGGCTTCAGCAGCGCGCCGAATTCTTCGTGGCCAAGGAAGCGCATGTACTCCGTGGCGAATGCGTCGCGCGCCTGCAGCGCGCCGAACGCGCGATGCTGCTCGAGCAACGAGGCGACGTGCGCGTCGGGCGACCGAAACGGCACGACGATGGTCCCCGCCGGAAAAGCCGCGCAAAGAATCTCGATGCGCGCCAGGTTGGCGTTGTTCTTCGACACGTAGCGCGTGGCCGTAGTCGCCACGCGCGAGCGCAGCAGCACGATCTTGCGCATGTTCTCCTGCAGCACGCGGCGCACCTCGCGCGTGCGACGGTCGGCCGCCCACAGCGCCGCGAAACGCTCGCCGCGCCGCGCGGGCCAGTGCGCGCGCCAGATCACCTCCTCGAACGCCTCGCTGCTCTCGTGGCTGATGAGCACGCCGTCGCCATGCGCGCGCTCGCGCGCCACGGCCGCGGTGCGCCGGCCGCGCGTGAGGCGGTCCCAGAGCAACGGGCACAGCACGAACGGCATGTCCAGATAGGAATGCGATGCGAACGCGCCGCTGCCAGTGAGCAGCTCGAGCAGCAAGGTGGTGCCGCAACGGGGAAGCGAGGCAATGAACACCGGCGGCTCGCCGGGCGCGGCCGCGAGCGGCTTCGCGTGCAGCGAGGATTCGAGATCCGCGAGCACCAATTGCAGCGGCCGCGTGTGGAATGCCACGCGATGCACCAGGCGGTCCGCGAAGCCGTAGCTCGTAGTGGCGGCGCTCACCGGGCGAGCAGCGCGAGCAGCGCGACCAGCGTGCCGCAGACGATGGCGGTGGGCGTGGCGAGAGCGGCCAGCAGCCCGTCGAGACTCGACCAGCCGAGCGCATCGAAGCCGAACAGCAGCGCCACCGGAACGGCGGCTGCCACGGCCAGTGCGCCGATGAAGCGCAGTGCGAGCAGCGCGAGCTGGCCCGCTACGCGGCGTGCGGCGCGTTCCTTGTCGAGCTCGGTGGCGGCCCGAGAGCGCAGCAGCGCGCTCGTGGCCCGCACGCTCTGCCAGGCCGCGGCACCCGCCGCGCGCGGCGTGAACAGCCGCAGGCCGGCCGCGAAGATCGCGAGCAGCACGATGGCCAGTACGAGGTCGATGCTCAATCGCTGCCGCTGCCGGGTTGATCGGGCGGCGTGGATTCCGAGCGGCCGCGCAGGTGGCGGCGCAGCCGTTTGATTGGATACCAGACGAGGCCCACCACGGCGAACGCCACGGTGCCGAGCACCGCGAGCAAGGCGCCGAGCGCCGACAGGCCGGTGCCCGGGCCGACGTACGCCTGGGACGCGGCGGACACGCCCAGCAGCAACAGTGCCGCGAATGCCCTATTCATGGCATCTCCAGTCGATGCGGTTCAAGAACTCCGGTGCCGGGCGCGAATACGCGTTGGTCTCGGCGACTACGCGCGCGGAATCGTAGCCGTTCACGAACTGCCAGACCACCTTTCCGCGCGGGTCGACTTCGAAGATCCGCCCCGCCATGGTCTCGCTGATCAGCAGATTGGAGTTGGATAGATAGACATGCTCGCCGGCGACGTTGGTGTAGAACGGATCGTTCGCGCTTCCGGCATAGACGGTGGTGAGCGCCTGCGTGGCGGGGTCGATGGCGACGATCCTGCTGCCGCCGAACGAGTGCCCATCCGCGTCGTCGGTGCGATTGTCGAACACGGATATTTTCCCATCTGCCCTGAACTCGGAGTCGTGCTGCCGCAGCCAGGGTCCGATCTGGTGCCACTTGACGCGCCACGTGCCCGGCTCGACCACCATCACGAGGTTCAGGTGCCGCATCGACAGCAGCAGGTCGCCGGCGCGGAACATCGGGAATGCGGGCGCCATGCGGGCAGTCAGGACATCGACCTTGTTGAGATGCGTGTAGTCCGGAGACAGGTTGCGGATCGCCGACCCTCCCGTATTGGCGAACAGCACGCCATGCAGCCCGTTGGCGAGCATGAGCCGCGGGATCGACACTTCTTCGAGCAGCGCCCCATTCCGGTCGAGGTGCACGATCGATTCCTCGTCGAACGGCGCGCTGAGCCCCGGGATGTCGATCGGCTCCCCCGCTGCGAATGTGCGCCTGGTGCCCGGCAGCCAGAAGCTGCCGTCCTCCCCCATCACGATGGTGTGATGGGTGTTCTGCACGCTCTTCCACACGAGGGCTCCGCACTTGTCGAGCTTGGCGACCCCGCCGGTCGTGAACGTGAAGACGACGGAGCCATCCTCCAGCAGCACGGCACCCATGATGGCCGCGACCCACGTCAGCCTCACGGGATGACCGAAACCGCGGATCTCTTCGTCCGAAAAAATCTCCGTGTACCGCAGCGGCCAGCGATGGAAGATGGTGCCGTCGTCGCGCAACAGGACGAGCACGTACGCGCCGTCGAAGTACGAGCTCATCAGCGTCATGCCGGCGGCCATCGCGCCGCGGTCCACCCGGCTCACGCCGAAGGGTTGATCGCGCCGCGGGCTCAGCAGGCGGCTGGGCTCACCCGAAAAGTAAGCGCCCCAGTGGTGCCGCAGGTCCTGTGCAGCCGTCGCGGCCTCGCGAAGCAAGGCGTACGGAAACCACTTGAACTTTCCGGCCAGGAATCCATAGCAAAACACGCACAGCAGCACCGCCGCGAAGAACATCCGGCGCGCGCGGCGCTCGACGCCGCTGGCCGGGTGGCGGGGGGGATGCGTCATAAGAGGCCGGGATTACACCATAGCGGCGCTCAACTATAACTATAGTTGACAAGCGGCCGCCGCCGGGATTTACTACTAGACATCTAGTTGTGGAGCGTCCATGGAAATCCATCTGACCGATCGCGAGGCCGACGTGATGCGGGTGCTGTGGGATCACGGCCCCTCGGTGGTCACCGAGGTGAAAGACCGGCTGACCGACGAGCTGGCCTACACCACCGTGCTCACGATACTGCGCACGCTCGAAACCAAGGGCTACGTGAAGCACGAGGAAGAAGGCCGCGTGCACCGCTACTGCGCCGCCGTGAAGGAAGACGCTGCGCGCAAGAGCGCGTTGCAGCACCTCACCGGCAAGCTCTTCAAGGGCTCATCGGAGCTGCTGTTCACGCATCTCGTCTCCGACCGCAAGCTCTCGCCGGAGCAGGTCAAGCGCATGCGCGAGCTGCTGGCCGACGGCGCCAAGCCCGCCGCAAAAAAGGAGAAGTGACATGCTGGCCTGGATGCTCTACGTGATCATGGTGACGCTGCTGCTGTCGATCGGCGCCTACGTCGCCGAGCGCGCGGCGCGCCTGCGACGCGGCGGCACGCGCTGGATATGGATCGCGGCGATCGTCGCCTCGCTCGCGATTCCCACCGTCATCGCCTCGGTGAGCGTGCAGCTGCCGAACGTGTTGTCGGTGGCCGCCGCGCAGAAGGTCGTCGTGCTGCGCGAGGCCACCACGCAGGCGCTGTCGCCCGTGATGTGGATCTCGGGCAGCGCCGCCGAGCCCACGGGCTGGCGCGATTTCGATTCGCTGCTGACGCTGCTGTGGAAGTCGGCGTCGGTGGCGATGCTGCTGGCGCTAGTCGCCAGCGGCGCCTATCTGATCACGCGCCAGCGCCGCTGGCGCGTGTCCACCGTCTCGGGCGCGCAGGTCTACGTCACGGAGGGTGTGGGACCCGCTGTCGTGGGCCTGCTGCGCCCGCGCATCGTCGTGCCGCGCTGGGTGACGATGGCCCTGCCCGCCCACCAATCCGCCGTCATCGCGCACGAGCAGTCCCACCTAAACGCGCGCGATCCGCAGCTGTTCACGTTCGCGCTCGCGCTGCTCGTGTTCATGCCCTGGAACCTGCCGCTGTGGTGGCAGCTGCGCCGCCTGCGCTACGCCATCGAGGTGGATTGCGACGCACGCGTGCTCGAGGGCGGCATCGATCCCACGCACTACGGAGAGACGCTGATCTCCGTGGGTGAACGCCAATCGGCCTACATCGGCGCGGTCGCGGCGATGTCGGAATCCAAAACATTTCTCGAAGAGAGGATACGAATCATGATCAGAAAACCCGTCAAGTGGCGGCGGCTCGGCATCGCCGGGCTCGCCGGAGCGTCCATCGCCCTCACCGCGCTCGCCGCGCAGGTGAGCCCGCCCAACTCATCTGCGGTTGCAGCGCCGCCGCCGGCGGCAGCCGAGGGGAAAAAAGCCGCCGAGCGCGTCGCCATCAAACTACCGGCTGCGACGCTCGACCGGTACGTCGGCGCGTACAAGCTCACCGACAACATGTTCGTCGAGGTGCGGCGCAACGGCGACTCGCTGCTGGCGAAGCTCACGGGCCAGCCGGAGTTCGAGATCTTCCCCGAGAGTGCAGGCCACTTCTTCTGGAAGGTCGTGGACGCCCAGATCGTGTTCGCGGACGACGGCACCGGCAGCGCGACGCTGCATCAATACGGCAAGGACATGCCGCTCGCGAAATCGAACCCGGGCGAGGTCGCGCAGGCGAAGGCCGCCCTCGACGCGCGCATCGCGGCGCAAACTCCGTCGCCGGGCACCGAAGCGGCCCTGCGCCGCTCGATCGAGGCGACGCTCGCGGGCAAGATCGACTACGAGAACATGGAGCCGATGCTCGCCGACGTCACGCGGCAGCAGGAGGCCAAGATTCTCGCGACGACGAAGGAGTTCGGGGCCTTGAAGTCGATCACGTTCAAGGAAGTCGGCATGCAGGGCTGGGACGGATACGACGTCCAGTTCGAGAACGCGCGGCTCACGTACCGGCTCACGCTCGCTGCGAACGGCAAGATCGCCGGAATGCTGATGATGTCCTCGGCTCCCTGAGCCCCCCCGGCCCGGGCCGCCGGTTCCGCGAGGAGCCGGCGGTTTTTCTTTTGGGTATCCTCCATGCCATGCGCGCGTGGATTCTCATCGTGCTCACCCTGGCGTCGGCACCGGTGGCGTGGTCCGCGCGGCCCCCGCGGCTCGCGGAAGCCACCATTCCGAAGGCCAAGCTCGACGCGTACTTCGATGCGCTCGAGAAAGGCGGCCTCACGAGCGGCGCCATCGCGATCTCGCAGCGGGGTACGCCGAGCTACCAGCGCTTCCTGGGTTTCGCAACCATCGACGCCGGCGTGCCATCGCCCACCGACGAGGGCACGCGCTACCGCATCGGGCCCGTGAGCAAGCTGTTCACCGCGGTGCTCACGATGCAGCTCGTCGAGGGCGCGAGCATCGGTCTCGACAGCAAACTCGCCGAGTTCTTCCCCGAGCTGCCGAACGCGCTGGAAATCACCTACCGCGACCTGCTGCAGCAGCGCAGCGGGCTCACCAACTACACGGACCTGCCGCAGTTCGGGCAGTGGCGGCTCGCAGCGCCGCCGCGCCGTGAGCTGCTCGCCGCGCTCGGTGCGCCGTCGCCGCCGCGCGCGCGCGTCGAGCGCTCGGACACCGACTATCTGCTGCTGAGCTACATCGTCGAGAAGGTGCACGAGCAGCGCTACGCGGATCTCGTCCGGCGCCAGATCGCGAACCGGATCGGCCTGATGCGCACCTACCTGCCGGATGACAGCCGTCCCTCGGCCCTCGAGAGCCGGTCTTACTACTACTCGGAGGGCGGCTGGAAACCGGATGCGGAAGTGGATCCACGCGCGTACCTGGGCGCCGGCGGGCTGGTGTCCGCGCCGGCCGAGCTCGTGCGCTTCCTCGACGCACTGTTCGCCCGCAAGCTCGTGACCGCGCAGAGCCTCGCGACGATGCGTGGCAGCGATGGCGAGCCGGACGCGGGCCTCGTGCCCTGGACCGCGGCCGGCCGCACGGGTTACGGACAATCCGGCGCCATCGATCACCACGCGGCGTGGATCTGGCACTCACCGGAGACGGGAATTTCGATCGCCGTCACGACCAATGCGTCGATGGTGCCGCTCGAGGACATCGTCGCCGAAGTACTGGCACTCATCTTCGAGCGCGGGCACAAGCCGCGCCTGCCGCTCGCGCCGGGAGGATGACCCGCCGCTTCAGGCCGGCAGTATCACGGACGCACCCGTGGTCTTGCGGGCCTCGAGGTCGCGATGCGCCTGCGCCGCGTCCGCGAGCTTGTAGCGCTGGTTGACGTGCACCGTCAGCCATTTCTTTTTCAGGGCAGCGAAAGTCTCGCGCGCCAGCGACTCGAGCTCCGCGCGCGTGTCGGTGTAGTCGAACAGCGTCGGGCGCGTGACGTACAGCGACCCGCGCTTCACGAGCTCGGCGAGCGAGAACGGCGGCACCGGACCGGACGCACTGCCGTAGATCACGAGCAGCCCGCGCTTGCGCAGGCAATCCAGCGATTCCATGAACGTGTCCTTGCCCACCGCGTCGTAGACCACGTGCGCGCCCGCGCCCTTCGTGAGCTTCTTCACCGTCGCGACCACGTCGTCGCGGCCGCGAACCAGCGCGTGTCTGGCGCCGTTTTTCCTGGCCAGCGCCGCCTTCTCCTCGTTGCCCACGATGCCGATGACGGTGGCGCCGAGCTTGCGGCCCCACTGGCACAGCAGCAGCCCGACACCGCCCGCCGCGGCGTGCACGACGATGACGTCGCCTTTCCGCACGCGACGGGTGTACCGCAGTAGATAGCAGGCGGTGCCGCCCTTGAGCATGAGCACCGCGGCCTGCTCGTCGCTCACGCCCGCGGGGATCTTCACGATCCGCGCGGCCGGCACGTTGCGGATGTCGGCGTAGGTGCCCGGTGTGTGGACGTAGGCGACGCGGTCACCGGCCCGCAGCCCGCGCACGCCCCTGCCGACCGCGGCGACGATGCCGGCGGCCTCGCGTCCGAGGCCGGCCGGCAGGCTCTTCGGTGGATAGAGCCCCGACCGGTCGTAGACGTCGATGTAGTTGAGGCCAATGGCGGTGTGCTGCACCTGCACCTCGCCCACCGCCGGCGCCGCGACTTCGACGTCCTCCAGGCGCATCACCTCCGGCCCCCCCGTCTCGTGAATCCGGATGGCGCGCGGCATTGGTCTCTCCTCAGTGACGAATCACGGAGAGTACCCGCGCTCGCCGTGCTCGGCGAGATCGAGGCCTTCGGTTTCCTTCTCTTCCGACACGCGCAATCCGAACACGAGGTCGAGCAGCTTCAGGATCAACCACGTGACCAGCGCGCACCAGGCCGCCGCGGCCGCGACCCCCAGCGCCTGCACGCCGAACTGTTCCGCCATGGTCTTCTGCGCCTGGGTAAAGCCCGCCCCGCCGAGGCTCACGGCCGCGAACACGCCCGTCAGCAGCGTGCCGATGACGCCGCCCACGCCGTGCACCGGCGAGACGTCGAGCGAGTCGTCGATGTTGAGGCGGCGCTTGAGCAGCTGCGTCGCGAAGAAACACACCGTTCCGGCCACGAGGCCGATGGCCACCGCGCCCAGCGGACCCACGAAGCCGGACGCCGGCGTGATGGTGCCGAGCCCGGCCACCATGCCGGTGACCACGCCCAGCATCGATGGTTTGCCGTACTTCTTCCACTCGATGGACATCCAGGCCAGCGCGCCGGCCGAGGCGCCCATGTGCGTGGTGAGCATCGCCATGCCGGCGGAGCCGTTGGCCGCGAGCGCGCTGCCCGCGTTGAACCCGAACCAGCCCACCCACAGCATGCCGGCGCCGGCCACCGTGAGCGGCAGACTGTGCGGCGTCATCGCGGTGTGCGGGAAACCGCGGCGCTTGCCGAGCACCAGGGCGCATACCAGCGCGGAGACGCCGGCGCTGACGTGCACCACGATTCCGCCGGCGAAATCCATGACACCGAGGTCCGCGAGCCAGCCGCCGCCCCAGACCCAATGCGCCAGCGGCACGTACACCACCAGCAGCCACAGGGTCGCGAACCCGAGCACCGCGGAGAAACGCATGCGCTCCGCGAAGCCGCCGATGACCAGGGCCGGGGTGATGATGGCGAAGGTCATCTGGAACATGAAGAACAGGGTTTCGGGGATCGTGCCCGAGAGCGCGTCGCGCGACACGTTGAGCAGGAACGCCTTGTCGAGGCTGCCGATGAAGGCGTCCGCGCCGCCGCCGTCGGTGAACGTCAGCGAGTAGCCGAACGCCAGCCACAGCAGCGAGACGACACCGGTGATGGCGAAGCACTGCATGAGGATGGACAGGACGTTCTTCGTGCGCACCAGGCCCGCGTAGAACAGGGCGAGCCCGGGCAGCGTCATGAACAGTACGAGCGCGGTGGCGGCGATGATCCAGGCCGTGTCGCCCGCATTGGCCGTTGCCGGGGCGGTGGCCGGCGCGTCCTGCGCGAGTGAAAACAACGGGCACAGCAGCAAGCCGAGCGCCGCCGGCGCCCGGTAGTTAGAAGCACGCATTTTCGATCCCCTCTGGTCCGGGGCTTGCGCCCCACTGTCAATCGCCGGCCCGCTGCTCTCACGATGCGCGGGTTTTCTTTGCAGCTGTCACTGCGGTTCAAACCGACGGCCTGCTGCCGGAAGGGCAGCGGGCCGTCGTACATCAAAAAAGGCTAAGAGACTTCGAGCCCCGGGTTAGAGGGCGGAGTTGTCCGTCTCGCCGGTGCGGATGCGGATGACGCGGTCGATGTCGGTGATGAAGATCTTGCCGTCGCCGACCTTGCCGGTCTTGGCGGCCTTGAGAATCGCCTCGACCACTTGGTCGGTGAGATCGCTGCGCACGGCCACTTCGATCTTGGTCTTCGGGACGAAGTCGACGACGTATTCGGCGCCGCGGTACAGCTCGGTATGGCCGCGCTGGCGGCCGAATCCCTTCACCTCCGTCACCGTCATGCCGGAAACGCCTATCTCGGACAGCGCGGCGCGCACGTCGTCGAGTTTGAAAGGCTTGATGATGGCGGTGACCAATTTCATTTCTTTTCTCCCAATTCTTTGGTGAACCTGGACGCCGACACCGGCGAGCCTTAATCGCAGTGCAGCTTCCGTGCCAGTATCCCGAAAGCCCACAAACGCGGCAATTTCGTATTTGGCTCGACGGGCCGCGTGTTGTCGGGCACTAATTTAGCGCGGTCGAAGTTCGTCCGCCCAACTATGGTGCGAGCCCGAAAGCTCGAGCCTCTCATTTATATGGGTGGTGGATGCGATGAACGACCACGTAGGGTGGCACAGCCAATGAACGACCGAGTGGCAATCGTCGGCGCGGGACAGGCAGCCGCGCAAGCCGTCGAGACCATGCGCAAGCGTGGACATGCCGGAACCATCACCCTGATCGGCGACGAGGATCTGCTGCCGTACCAGCGGCCGCCGCTGTCGAAGAAGTTTCTCGCCGGCTCGATGGACCGCGACCGGCTGCTGCTGCGCCACGCCTCTCACTATCTCGAGCACGGCATCGACCTGCGCCTCGGCTTTCCCGCCGTTGCGATCGATCGCGTCCGGCGACGCGTCGAGCTCGCCGACGGCGCCGCCGTGGAATACGACCGGCTGCTGCTCGCCACCGGCACCGAGCCGCGGCGCATCGCCCTGCCCGGCGCGGAGCTCGCGGGCGTGCACTACCTGCGGCGCGTCTGCGATGTCGACCGGCTGCGCGCCGAGCTCGTGCCCGGCAAACGCGGCGTGATCGTCGGCGGTGGGTACATCGGACTCGAAGTGGCGGCCACCTGCCGCGAGCTCGGACTCGAGGTGACCGTGCTCGAGGCGGCGGATCGCGTGATGGCCCGCGTGGCGTCGCCGGCGCTGTCGCACTTTTATGAGGCGGAGCATGCGCGACGGGGCGTGGAGGTGCGCCTCGGCGCGCGGCTCCATTCTTTTGTAGCCGCGGATGCTTTGGGCGATGAGGCGATGCATCGCGCGGCGGTGGGCTCGCAGCGCGTGGCCGCGGTGCGCCTGGCCGACGGCAGCGACGTGCCGGCCGACTTCGTACTCGTGGCGATCGGCGTCGTGCCGATGGATGCGCTGGCGCGCGACGCCGGGCTCGAGTGCGCCGGCGGCATAGTCGTCGACGAATTCTGCCGCACGTCGGATCCGCACATCTGGGCCGCGGGCGACTGCACCAGCCATCCGAACCTGCACTACGGCGCGCGCGTGCGGCTCGAATCCGTGGACAACGCGTTCGAGCAGGGGACCAGCGCCGCGCTCAACATGCTCGGCATCGCGACCGCGCACGACAAGGTGCCGTGGTTCTGGTCGGACCAGTTCGACCTCAAGCTGGTGATAGTCGGGCTATCTACCGGCCACGACGACATCGTGGTGCGCGGCGACCCGGACGCGCGCGCGTTCAGCGTGTGCTATCTCAAGGGCGGCGAGCTGATCGCGGTGGAGGCCGTGAACCACACCAAGGACCAGATGGCGGCGCGCAAGATGATCCCGGCGCGCGCGCGGCCGGACCGCGCGAAGCTCGCCGATCCGGCCATCGCGTTGCGGGATGCGCTGTAGTCAGGCGGCCCGCGGCAGCGGCAGCCCGAGCGACGCGATGTGCGACTTCGCCTGTGCCAGCGCGGTGGCACGCGCCTCCGGTCCGTACCCGAGCTTTTCGGCGCGCACGAACGTGACGTCGGTGATGCCGATGAACCCGAGCAGGTGGCGCAGGTAGGGTTCCTGGAAGTCCACCGCGCTCGCCGGCCCCTCGCTGTACAGCCCGCCGCGGCTCTCGATGACGATGACCCGCTTGCCCGGCAGCAATCCCTGCGGGCCCGCGGCGGAATACGAGAACGTCTCGCCGGCGCGCAACACGTGATCGAACCACGCGCGCAGTGCCGTCGTGACGCCGAAGTTGTACATCGGCGCACCGATGATCACGGTGTCCGCCGCGCGCAGCTCTGCGATGAGCTCATCCGACAACGCACGCGCCTGGCGTTCTGCGGCGGTCGTGGGGGTGCCGCGCACGCCGGCCAGCGTATCCGTGGTGAGGTGCGGGACCGGCTGCTCGCCGAGATCGCGCCGCACGACTTTCGCAAGGGAATGCGCGGCCTGCAGCCGGGCGACGGTGTCCTCGACCAGCGTTCGGGAAACGGAGCCCTCGCGGGCCGCACTGCTGTTGATGACCAAGAGCGATTTCATGTTGGCCTCTTCCTGTTGAATTCCTGAACTCATGGCTGCATGGTGCTGTTCCGGAATTCGCTTGAGTAGCCGCGCAAATGGCGACTCGGCGTCGCACTTTCAGGAACGCAAGCGTGGAAATCGACGATATTCAGGCCTTTGTGGCCGTTGCGGATGCCGGCGGACTGACGGCCGCGGCCGGCCGCCTGGGCGTGAGCAAGTCCATCGTCAGCCGCCGAATCGCGCGGCTCGAGAAGTCGCTGCAGTCGCGTTTGCTCGCGCGCACCACGCGCGGCACCGCGCTGACGGAGGCCGGCTCGACGTTTCGCGAGCACGCCGCGCGCATCGCGGCCGAGGCGGATGCCGCGCGCGACGCGCTCTCGCCCGACGGCACGGTGCGCGGACACCTGCGCGTCGCGGCACCGCTGTCGTTCGGACCGACGCACTTCGCCCCCGTGCTGGCCAAGCTCGCGAGCCGCTATCCGCAGCTCGAAGTGCAGGCGGCGTACAGCGACCGGCTGGTGGATCTGGCGGCGGAAGGCTTCGACGCCGCCATCCGTCTCGGCCGCCTGGCCGATACCAATCTCATCGCGCGGCGCGTGGCGACGTTCAGCGGCCACCTGGTCGCGAGCCCTGACTACCTGGCGAAGCACCCGGCGCCGCGCACGCCCCAGGACCTGCAGGCCCATCACCTGGTCGCGCGCGTCAACGAGGAATGGCCGCTCATGCACGGCGCGGAGAAGATCACGATTCATCCGCGCGCGCGCTTCACCGCGGACAATGGCGCGGCGCTGGTGCCCGGCGTGCTCGCGGGGTTGGGCATCGCGCTGCTGCCCGACTTCCTGATCACCGGCCACATCGAGCGCGGCGAGTTGACGGTGCTGCTGCCCGACTACCCGATGCCCGAGGCCGGTGTCTACGTAGTCAGGCCACCGGGCGGCAGCGCGCCCTGCAAGGTGCGCGTGCTCATCGACATCATGGTGGAGGAGTCGGCCGGCGCCACCTGCGCGTCGCCCGTGCCGCGACCCTGAGCGCGCGCGAAGCTAGGTGGCCGACCCCGCCTCGGCCAGCGCCGGGATGTCGCTCGTGACCTCCGTGGTGCGCCAGCGCGCGAACACCTGGTCGATGTCGGCGCCCGCGTCCCCGACGATGCCCGCCATGAGCTGCCGGCCCAGCTCCCGGTAGCTGTCGAACTGCAGCTCGCCGTAGAACTGGTTGGATGTCGGCTGATTCGGAAACTCCGGATTCGTGCGCCAATATCCATAAATGTCCGCGCCCAGGTTCTCGCGCAGCAGCGCCTTGAGATAGAGGATCTCGCCCTCCGAGCCGTCGGCGTACGTCACCTGCCCGATGAGGTGCGCCTGCTTGCGCATCGTCTCGCCGTCACCATGGAACAGCGGGTCCGCGAGGATCTCCACCTCCGCGCCGAAATCCGCGCGCGCGCGCTGCACAGCCTGGCCGAGGTCGGCCAGCGTGCAGGTCGGGTCCGCGCCCGCGTCGCTCACGATGATGTAACGGCAGCGGCGGCGCAGCAGCTCGTAGATGCCGAGGTTCTCGAAGTGACCGCCGTCCGCGAGATGGATGCGCGCGTCCTGCTCGTCGAGGCCGACGCCGAGCATCTCGCGCAGCATGAGCTGGTACCACGCCGGCCAGCGCCAGCGCCGCGGCTCGTGCGCCGGGTTCAACACCCACACGCCCAGCCGCACGTTGAGCAGCGTCATGAGGAAGCTCACGGGACGCGACTTGGTCGCGTAGGTGTCGGGGTCGACGGCAGCGCCCGACACGGAGAACGCGGTGGACAGGGTGAGCTCGCCCTTGAGGTAGTTCGCGGTACGCCGGTAGCCGGTGGCGGAGGAGCCGCAGTACAGCGGCGTCAAGATCATGTTCTCGCCGTTGCGCGCGCGCAGCTTGGCGTTCTTCGAGCTGGTGGTGTTGAGCGTCGTGTTGATGATGTGAAACGGCGCACCGCTGTCGGCGCGCGCGTCGGTGAGGCGGAACAGCATCGGGTGCCGCTCGTCGTGCTTTTCATGCCCGCCCGCGCGTGCATGCGCGACTTCCGGCAGGAATGCCTCGGCGAGCCGGCTGCGGTAGTAGCTGTGCATCGAGATCGCATTGATGTCGCACAGCAGCGCGAACAGTATCGACATCGCGAGCCACACCGTGAAACCCGTCGTCAGCAGCAGTGTGGTGTGATACGCCAGGTGGTACAGGCCGGTGAACAGGCCCGCGAGCACCAGTACCAGGCCGAGCATGGCGAACGTATCGGCATGCGCGCCCTGCTTGTTGGCCTGGCGCACGGAGAACGCGCCGGCGATCAGCGGCGCGATCCACGTGGCGTTGCGCGTGAAGCCCCTGGCGCCATCCATCTTGATGTACGTCGCGACGGTTTCCTCTATGCCCGACAGCACGGGCAGCAGCCCGATGCCGATGCAGGCGGCGCCGCCCGCCAGGAACACCCCGAGGCGCTGGCGCAGGTACTGCCCGGCCGACAGCTGGCGCAGCGGGGGCAGCACCGTGCTGAGCGCGAACAGCAGCGTCGCGAGCAGATAGGTGACGACGAGCGCCAAGCCGACGATGGTCATGACCATGAAGCCGTCGTGGGCGGGCACCTCGCCGGCGGCCGGCAGATGCATCTGCGGCGGCCAGCTGAACTCGAACCAGTCGCCGGCCGCGAGCCCGATGGCCAGCAGGAACACCGGCAGCAGTACGAACAGGTTCAGCAGCGTGCCCGAGAGGATGCTCGCGGCCAGCGTCCAGCCCGACAGCCCCTTGCCGGTGATGAGATAGCGCCCGTGCGCGCGCAGCCAGTCGAGCACCGTGCCCGTGCCGTCGGCCAGCGGCAGCGCGCCGAGCTTGCCCGATTCCTTCATCGGCACGTGCGCGCGCAGCCAGGTGAGGCACGCGCCGATGTAGCCGCCGCCGGAGACGGTGGATAGATAGTCGATGCGCGCCATCAGGCCGCTGCGCGACAGCGTCTGCAGCACGCCCATGTTGAAGGCCGCCGAGCGGATTCCGCCGCCCGACAGCGCGAGTCCCACCAGCGGCGCGGCGGCCGGCACGCCGCCGGCGGCGCGGCGGCGCGCATCGACCCATTGCGCCTCCGCGCGCGCGACCTCGGCGAAATCCGCCGTGTATTCGGGCGTGGTGCCGCTCACAGCGAGGCTCCGCGGAGCTTGCAGACCGGCGGCTGGTAGTCGGGCGGCGTGGGCGGATCTTCGTGGACCTTGAGGTACTCGACCAGCGCGAAGCGTTCCTCGTCGCTCAACAACGGACCGATCACGCCGCTGGGTAGTTTGTTCGCCTCGGGGTCGGCCAGGTGCTTCGCCCAGGTCGCGGCGTCGGCCGCGAACGCATGCCCGGTGTTGTGGTTGCCCTTGAGCGAGGTATCAAGCCAGAAGCCGTCCTCGTTGCCGTCCTGGTCGGGCTGGGTGACGTAACCCACGTGTACGGGGTCGAATTCCCGCCGCCCGACGAAGAACTTCTGGTCGCGCTGCTCCGGCGGCACCAGCATTTGATAGAGCGTCGGCACGGAGCCGTTGTGCAGGAACGGCGGCGTCGCCCACACGCCCGACAGCGGCCGCGGCTTGTAGCCGGCGAATTCCTGCGGCAGGTCGAGCGCGCCGAAACCCTCGAGGCACTGCTGCGTCGCGTAGTCGATGCCATTGTCCGCGTAGAAGCGGTTCTTGATGAGGATGCCGACGAGGTTCAGGGCCGCGCCTTCGCTGAGCCGCCTCGCGTCGAGATGCGAAAGGTCCGCCTCGATCGTGGCGGCGCCGTGGCGCACGTCCCACAGCAGGCTCACGAGGTGGCATGCCTCGGCGCAATCGAGTGGATCGGGCGGGACGTGGCCCGCCGCCGGCACGGCCGGCAGGGGCACGACCGCCGCGGTGAGCGCCGCTTCGATGGCCGCGAACACGTCGGGAATCGGCACGGGTGTCGCGCCCGCGTCGGGGTCCGGATAACCCGCGAGCAGGCTCTGCAGCGCCGCGTCCGGCGCGCCGCGCGCGGCGCGCAGCCGCACCACCTCCGACAGGCGGAAGCGCACGTCGCGCAGCAGCGCGCGCAGCCGCAGCGGCCGCAGCGCCGCCTGCAGGTCGGCCTGCGACAGCCCGGTCTCGGAAAGGTTGTAGGTGCGCGTCATGAAGCCGTGCGCCGCCGTGGGATCTGTGCCGATGTGCTCGAGCGGAATGACTTCGATGCGCCACTCGAGGCCGGGCGGCTTGAGCGGTGCGCTCGCGAGCTGCCGTGCCGGTTCGGCGACGTGCGGACCGTGGCATCCGCGGCAGCGCGCCTCGAACAGCACACGGCCGCGCTCGGCCTTCGCGCGGTCGACTGCGCCCAGCAGGTTCTCGGGCCAGCGCGGCGGGCGCAGCATCTGCAGCGCGTGCTCGATGCGGGTCAACCCCGCGATGTCCACCGTGCTGCGATACCGCTCGCTGCCCGGCAGCGGCTCGTACATCTCGCTGCGCAGTGGCGCGATGGCGCCGACCCCCAGCGCCTCGCCGACGTTGCGCGCCAGCGGCTGCGCGACGGAGGCGTTGTACTGCACCCAGTCGAACTTCCAGATGTTCCAGACGTAGGGATAGCTCACCGGCGCGTCGCCGTCCTGGTAGTTAGCCGCCACCAGGTGGTCGCCGAACGCGGTGTTGCCGATGCGGCCGAGCGCGTCGGTACGGCCGAAGCCCTCGTGCACCGGGTACAGCTTGCGCAGCGGATTGTTCTGGCCGCTGCCGAGCATGGCGGAGATCGTGGCGCGCAGCGCCGCGCGCAACTGCGGCTTGGCGCGCGGATAGCCGTCGCCGAGCACGTTCTTCGCGAAGCGGTCGAACTTCCACGGGCTGGCCGCGGTGTTGATGAGCGCGGCCAGCAGCGTCGGCGCGAAGCCGCCGCGCGACATGTCGGTGAACGCGTGCATCGCCTGGCCGCCGTCGATGCGGATTGCGCGGGTCTTGCCGTCCTTCGTCACGTGGATTTCGCCGGTGTGACAGGCCGCGCAGGTGATGTCGAGCACGTACTCGCCGATGCGCGCGTCGAAATGCTTCGTGAAGCCGATCGGCAGCTGGTCCGGGTTCGCCGCGCTGGGCGTGGGATCCACTAGGAAACGGTACTTGCGCAGGTGCTCGGGTGCCGCGAAACGCTGGCGCGACAGCGGCAGCTCCAGGTGCACGAACCAGTCGTAGCGCACCGCGCCCGTCGACGCGCCCTGCGGCATCGAAGTGCCCTGTGGCGTGTAGTAGTAACGCTGGCGCAGCTCGGTGTTCTGGGATGCGCCCCATCCCTGGTCCAGCCACACGTACTCGCTGACGGTCTCGAGCGCCGGTATGGTGCGTACCGGCCACAACACGAACCAGGCGAACAGGCCGACGGCCCCGACGACTGCCACTGCCAACAATGCCGCGATCCACTTCAAGATACGTCGCATCGCGTTACTCCCTGCGCGAAACTGTCGCATACTCCAAACAAACAACTGCGCGACAGGACGGCGATTGTGTACGGCATCAGGGATGTTGCAACCGTTTCTTTCGTTCGGCGCGTTGCGTTCCTCGCGTTAGTTAGTCTGGCGATTCCCATGTCGGGGCACGGCGCCGACCCGGCAGCCGCCGGGAGCGACGGCCAGTCTGCCGGGGATTCTCTGAGTGTCATCGAGCTGTCCGCGGACGGCGCCATGAATCTCGACCTGTTGAGAGGCGGCGCGCAGCTGTTCGAGGACCGGGAAGGCCGCCTCGACGTCGAAGCGCTCGACCGGCAAGGCGCCGGTCCGGGATTCGTCACCGCGACACCGCAGGCCGCCAACGTCGGCTTTTCGGGCTCGGCATGGTGGGTGCGGTTCGCCGTGCGCAACCCGGCCGCCGACTCGCGGCTCATGTACGTGCGGCAGAACTATCCACTCATCGACTCGCTCGATCTCTACGAGCCCGCCGACGGCGGCTGGCGGCGCCACGCCACCGGTGACCGGCGTCCGTTCGGCACGCGCGACGTCGCGCACCGCGATTTCCTGTTCCCGCTCACGCTGCCGGCCGGGTCGCAGCGCACCTTCTACCTGCGCTACCAGTCGCAGGGACCCGTGGACATCAACCTGTCGCTGCTCGGCCCGAACCAGGTGACCGAGGAGATCAGCCGCGAGAACCTCGCCTACGGCCTG
>JBIOZI010000199.1:0-4819 GCA_044871085.1 Steroidobacteraceae bacterium
GGATGGAACCGTCATTGGAATCTATCCACAGCGTCCTCGACCGGCGCCCGCGGACGGTGCGCCCAAGCTCGCGCCCGACACCAAGCCCTGACGGCGCGCGCGCGCGGCGTTGGTCTATGATCGACGCCCCGACCCAACCCCACTCCACGGAGATCCGTTTATGGAAGCTGTCGATGTGCGTGGCCGATTTGTTTGGCACGAGCTGCTGACGCGCGATGCGGCCGCGGCGAAGTCGTTCTACACGAAGCTCACAGGTTGGAAACACCAGCCGTGGCCGCTCGATCCTACCTACACGGTGTGTCATTCCGAGCAGGGTCCCACCGCGGGCGTGCTGCCGATTTCCGCCGAGTTTCCGGCGGACATGCCGGCGCACTGGCTGAGCTACGCCGGCACGCGCGACGTCGACGGCACCGTGGCGGCCGCGGTGCGCGCCGGCGGGACGCTCATGAAGGGCCCCGAGGACATCAAGGGCGCGGGCCGGTATGCCGTCCTCAAGGATCCGCAGGGCGCGGTGTTCGCCATTCTCGACCCCGAGAATGCGCGGCCCGAGGCGGCGGTGCCGCCGGTGGGCACGTTCTCCTGGCACGAGCTCGCCACGACCGACAACGAGGCCGCGTTCGCGTTCTACAGCGAATTGTTCGGCTGGGACGCCATCGTGCGCATGGACATGGGGCCGATCGGCACTTACCTGATCTTCGGCCAGAACGGCGTGCAGCGCGGCGGCATCTACAACAAGCCCGCCGACTGGCAGGCGCCGCCCAACTGGCTGCCGTACGCGCACGTGCCGAACACGGACGCGGGCTTCAAAACCGCCACGGCCGCCGGTGCGAAGGTGCTGGTCGCGCCGATGGACGTTCCGGGCGGCGGACGCATCGCCACGTTCACGGACCCGACGGGCGCGCCATTTGCGATCCACTCCATGGGCGCCTCGATGACGGCACCGCCCGTCGAGCAGGCGCCGAAGCCCAAGGCCAGGGCGGCGGTCAAAGCCGCGCCCAAACCCGCGGCCAGTGCCAAGGCGAAGACGAAACCCAAGGCAAAGGCGAAGGTCAAAGCCAAGGCGAAGGCCAAGTCCAAAGCCGTGAAGCGCAAGCCGATGAAGAAGTCGGCCGCCCGGAAAAAGGTGGCCAAGAAGCCGGCCCGCAAGGCGAAGAAGGCGAAATCCGTGAGGAGGAAGAAATGACGCATCGTCGAGAGGTCATCAAGGCAGGGATCGCCACGCTGGCCGGCGCGCAATTCGGGAGCGCCTGGGCAGCCGACAAGAAGAAGAAAGAGGACGAGCCGCGCAAACCTTTCGCGGCTCCATTGATGACCAAGACCGTGCCATCGACCGGCGAGCGGCTGGCGGCCATCGGTGTGGGCACGAACAACTACAGTCCCACCACGGCGGAGGAGCGCGCCGCCCGGCGCGAAGTGCTGGCCGGGCTCACCGCCGCAGGTGCATCGGTCATCGATACGGCACCGGCGTATCGCGAATCGGAGGCCACCATCGGCGAGTTGCTCGCGGACATCGGCAACCGCAAGCAGGCGTTCATCGCGACCAAGGTGACGGCGTCCAACGGCGACCTCGCGCAGGGCGTCGCGATGATCGAGGAATCGAAGCGCCGGTTGCGCAGCGACGTGCTCGATCTGGTGCAGATCCACAGCATGAACGGCGTCGACGTGCTGTTCCCGCACCTGTACCAGCTCAAGGAGAAGGGGCAGATCCGCTACGTCGGCATCACCACTTCCGTGGGCAGCGACCATCCGAAGATGCTCGAGCTCATCAAGAGCCAGGCGCTGGATTTCATCCAGGTGGACTACTCGCTCGGCAACCGGGCGGCGGCGGACGCGGTGCTGCCGGCGGCGCTGGATAAACGCATCGCAGTGCTCATCAACCAGCCGTTCGGCGGCCGGCGCGACGGCAGCCTGTTCAAGCGCGTGGCGGACGCAGACCTGCCGGATTGGGCGGGGGAGCTCGGGTGCCGCAGCTGGGGGCAGATCTTCCTCAAGTACGTTGTCTCACATCCGGCGGTGACGGTGGCGATTCCGGGAATGACCAAGCTGGCGCATCTCGAGGACAACCTCGAAGCGCTGCGTGGCGGCCGCATGCCCGATGCGGCGATGCGCGCGCGCATGGAGAGGTACTGGGACCAGAAATTCGACGCCTGAGCGCCTGAACGACCAAGGCCCGCGAACCCCACGGGTCCGCGGGCCTTTTTTTTCGTGGGCGCCGTGAACTAACTACTTGCCGACGGCGTACGCCAGCCCGCCGGTGATCACCGTGACGATGTACGGCTCGCTGTACGACTCGGGCGTGTGGCCGAGCCCGCTGTAGAACACCCGCCCGCCACCGAAGGAGTGGTACCAGACCAGCGGATTCGGATTCACGTCGGCCTCGCCCTCGCCGATGCTCTTGGGATCGACCGTGACCAGCACGTGAACGGTGGGGTCGAAGTCCTTGTAGTAATACCACTCGTCGCTGCGGGTGATCGTCTTGGGCAGCTTCTTCGTTGCCGCATGCTTCGCATCCACGACGGTGAGCGTGCCGGTCGGCGTGCCCTTGGGATGGCGCTCGAAGTAGCCGCCGATCATCTGTCCGTACCAGGGCCAGTGGTAGTGCGAGTCGCCGGCGGCGTGCAGCCCGACGATGCCCTTGCCGGCCTTGAGGAAGCCCTGCAGCGCTTCGCGGCGCGCTCCGACGAACCATTCGGACTCCGGATTCTTCGGGTCGGTGGTGGTGCTCACGAACACGATGGCCTTGTAGGCGGCGAGCTTCTCGGCTGTGAATACCTCGGGATCTTCGGTGGCGTCGATGAGGTAGCCCTGTTTCGCCCCGAGTGTTTTCAACGCCTCGACGGCGGCGGGAATGGATTCGTGTCGATATCCGGTGGTGCCGGAGTACACGAGGATGCGGGTACTGCCCGCGAGCGCCGCTCCGGCGAATGAAAAGGCTGCGAGCAGCATGGCGTAGACCAGTCGTCGTGAATGCATGAAATCCCTCGTTGCGGAATCAGAGCGCGGGCAGCGGCATGCCCTGCGTTTTCGTGCGCAGGCGCAGCACGCGGTGATTGGCGGTGATGAACAGCGTCGCGCCATCTTCGCCGAAGGCGACGTTGGACGTGGGCACGCCGGTGACGATGCGCCCGAGCAGCGTGCCGTCCGGCGCGTACACCAGCACGCCTCCGGGCCCGGTGGCGAACAGGTTGCCTTGCCGGTCAATCTTGAGCCCGTCCGGCACGCCATCGCCGGGCTTGTACAGCGCGCTCGAATCGGCGAACACGCGACCCTTGTCGAGAGTGCCGTCGGCCTTGACCGCGTACGCCTTCCAGATGGGCGACTTCGGGCGCGCATTCGCGACGTACAGGGTCTTGAAGTCGGGCGAGAAGCCGAGCCCGTTCGGGGCCTCGAGATCCGTGGCCACGGCCTTGATGGCGCCGTCTTTCGCCACTCGGAACACGGCGTTGAACGGCAGCTCCTTCGCAGGGTCGTCGAACTGCTTCGGCAGTCCGAAGGGAGGATCGGTGAAGTACAACGCGCCGCGATCGTCGAACACGAGATCGTTCGGACTGTTGAGCTTCTTGCCCTCGTAGCCGACGGCCAGCGGCACCATGGTGCCATCGGCTTCGCGACGCGACACGCGCCGGTCGCCGTGCTGGCAGAGCGTGAGCCGGCCCTGCGGATCGAAGGTGAGTCCGTTGGAGCCGGGTTCGCGGCCGGTGAACGGCTTGGCGCCCGTGTAGCCGCTGCGCTCGAGGAAGCGCGACACGCCGGCATCGGCATTCCATTGCATGATGACGTTGCGTGGGATGTCCGAGAAGAGCAGCGTCTTCGTGCGCGCGTCCCACAGCGGGCCTTCCGACCACTCGAGATCGTCGGCGATCTTTTCGATCTTCGTGTCGGGCGGGATGAGCGCATCGAAACGTGGATCGCGCGATTCGAGCTGCGCGTAGGGCGGCGGCGCGGCGCTGGCGTTCATTGCAAGTCCCCCGATTGACGCGGCGACGAGCGCCACGGCTCCGCGCTGCAGTACTTCCATGACATTGCGCATAGCGTCCCCCGCGTCGCTGCAGACATTCGTCGGAGAATGCGTGAGCGGATTGCGCGAGGCAACTCGCGCGCGCAGGGGGTGAGCGCGGCCCGCGCCGCATGCGGTGCTCGTGCGCGCGCTGCAAAGCTTGACACCGGTATCAATGCGCTTCATCCTAAAAATGACACCGGTATCATGGCCGCCACAGCGCGGCGCTTGCGGTGGAGGGGTGATCGGAGGGCCAGGTCCATGGCGCTACCGGTTGCAGGGACAAAATGTTGTTGGGTACGTCTGGTGGCTTGCCCCTGAAGGCCACTCTCCAGGCGTTCGCCCGCTTCAGGGAAGGTCGACATGAAATCGGTAACCGGAATTCTGGCGCTCACTACGTGCGCGGCGCTGTCTTGGAATCTCACTGCCCACGCCCAGCAACCCGCGGATGAAGCCGCGGCCGCCAGCGGCGGCGCGGGGGATGAAGCGCTCGATGAAGTCACCGTCACCGGCTTTCGCGGTTCGCTTGCGAATGCGCTGACTGAAAAGCGCGGGCTGACCGGCATCACGGACATCATCAAGGCCGAGGACGTCGCGAAATTCCCCGACGCGAATCTCGCCGAGTCGCTGCAGCGCCTGCCGGGCGTGGCGGTGGCCCGTGACGGCGGCGAGGGCCGCAGCATCTCGGTGCGAGGCCTGGGGCCGGACTACACCCGCGTGCGACTCAACGGACTCGAGGCGCAGACCACGTCGAACGGCTTCGAAGGCATCAATCGTACGCGCGGCTTCGACTTCAACGTGTTCGCGTCCGAGCTCTTCAAC
>JBIOZI010000200.1:0-12743 GCA_044871085.1 Steroidobacteraceae bacterium
GCGCGGCCGCGTTCCACAACAACACATGAGTAACAAAATGAATCGCAATTTATTGTCCTTCGCGGTCGCTGCCGCACTCGCGGGCTGTGCGGCCTTCGCGCCGCAGACGGCTTTCGCGCAGAGCGCCGACATCGAGGCGCTCAAGCAGCAGCTGGCCCAGCTCTCCGCGAAGATCGAGCAGCTCGAGAAGGCGCAGGCGCAGACGAAGAAGACCGCCGACGAAACGCAGGCCACCGCCGACCGCACCGCCGACGTGCTGGCGCAGGGCAATGCGCGCCTGTCCTTCGCGGGCGACCTGCGGTACCGCAACGAGACGTTCGACGTGCAATACGTCGACCGCGATCGCCAGCGTGACCGCATCCGCGCCCGCATCAATGCCAACTTCCGCGTCAACGACACCATCACCGGTCAGCTCGGCCTGTCCACCGGCAGCACGGACCCGCGCTCGGGCAACCAGTCGCTCGACGGCCAGAACTCGCGCAAGGACTTCGACCTCGACGTGGCGTACGTCACGTGGGCGCCGAATGCGAAGCTGAAGGTGACGGCCGGCAAGCAGCGCTATCCGTGGACGCGCACGCCCAGCCTGTTCTTCGACAATGACGTGAACCCGGAAGGTGTCGCGGTCAACTTCGCCCAGGGCAATTTCTTCGCCGGCGCCTTCTACGACTGGCTGGCCGAGCGTGCCTTGTCGTTCGCGAACGTGACGAACACCACGAACACCGACTCCATCATGTTCGGCGCCCAGGTGGGCTACCGCATCCCGTTCTCGGACAGCGTGCGGTTGACCGTCGCGGGCACGTACTTCGACTTCGACGGCGTGCAGGGGTACAACCCGCTCTTCGGCGGCAGCTCCTTCGGCAACACCACGCTCACCGCCGCCGCGGGCGGCACGCCCTGCGCGCGCGCGCTCGCGGTGGGCACGCTGTGCCTGGCGTCCGACTTCAACGTCATGGAAGCGTTCGCGGACCTGACGGCGACGGTGGGTGGACAGCCGCTGCGCTTCTTCATCGACTACGCGAAGAACGATGCCGCCGAGGTGAATGCGACCGCGCAGGAGAAGCTCGATACCGCGCTCGCGGCGGGCATCAGCTACGGTGCCGCCACGGCGACCAAGGGCTCGTGGGAAATCGGCCTGCTGTACCAGCAGATCGAGAAGGACGCGCTGTTCGGCCAGCTGCTCGACTCCGACTTCGGCGACGGCAACACCGACGTCGACGGCTTCGTGCTGCGCGGCGGCTATTCGCTGGCACGCAACTGGACGCTGAACGCGACCCTGTTCCTCAACAATCTGGCAAATGACGTGCCGCAGAACGGCATCGTGGTGTTCAACGAGGCGACCCCCGCGCCGCTGGATACCACGACGATCAACGGAGTTTTCGATCGCGATTACAGGAGATTGCAGCTCGATTTGAATTTCCGTTTCTAAGTACGTGGCGGCCGGGCGGGGGAACCCGCCCGGTCTTTTTCACGAAGCTGTAACAAAGCGGCGTTAAACAGGGTGGCCCCGTCCCGCGACGCTGGCCCAGCGCCCAAAGAAACCAAAAACACATGACACCGGCGGCTCTCCTCGTTGCGCTCACCCTGCTGTCGGTGGGCGCGTTCTGGATCGGCAAGACACGCTCGCTGGCCATCGTCGGTGGCACGCGCGGCGTGCGCAATCTGCACTCGCTGCCCAGCCATTACGGATTGATGACGGCATTGTGGTGCGCGCTGCCGGCGCTGCTGGTGTTGGCCCTGTGGGTGGCGTTCCAGGACACCGTCATCCTCGAGCTCGTCACGGGCGGGCTGCCGGAAAATCTGCGCGCAATGCCGCAGAACGAGCTCGCCCTGTTCCTCAACGACGTGCGCAATCTCGTCGCCGGCAACGTGCCGCCGGAGACGGTCAGCGAGGCCGTGCGCGGCGCGTCCACCGAATACCTCAGGCTGCGCGGCATCAGCCGCATGGCATTGACGGTGATCGTGCTCGTCATGGTGATCGCCACGGCGCTCATGGTGCGCGCGCGCATCAAGCCCGAGCTGCGCGCGCGCAATCGCGTCGAGACGGTGGTCGAGTGGCTGCTCATCGGCTGCTCGACCATCGCGGTGTTCACCACCATCGGCATCGTCGCCTCGGTGGCCTTCGAGGCATTCCGATTCTTCCAGATGATCTCGCCCATCGACTTCCTGTTCGGCACCACGTGGAGCCCGCAGATGGCGATCCGCGCCGACCAGGTGGGCTCGTCGGGTTCCTTCGGCGCCGTGCCGCTGTTCGCGGGCACGGCGTTGATCTCGCTGATCGCCATGCTGATCGCCGTGCCCATCGGGCTGTTCTCGGCCATCTACCTCGCGGAGTACGCGCACCCGAAGTTCCGCACGGTGGCGAAGCCGCTGCTCGAGGTGCTGGCCGGCGTGCCCACGGTCGTCTACGGCTTCTTCGCGGCGCTCACCATCGGCCCGGCGCTGCGCGGCTGGGGCGAGTCGCTGGGGCTCGACGTGGCTTCGGAGAGCGCGCTGGCGGCCGGCCTCGTCATGGGCATCATGATCATCCCGTTCGTGTCTTCGCTGGCCGACGACATGATAAGCGCCGTGCCGCAATCGCTGCGCGACGGCGCCTACGCGCTCGGCGCGACGCGCTCCGAGACCATCAAGCAGGTGGTGATGCGCGCGGCGCTGCCCGGCATCGTCGGCGGCGTGCTGCTGGCCGTGTCCCGCGCCATCGGCGAAACCATGATCGTGGTGATGGCCGCCGGCCTCGCCGCGAACCTCACCGGCAATCCACTCGAAGCGGTCACCACGGTGACGGTGCAGATCGTCACGCTGCTGGTCGGCGACCAGGAGTTCGACAGTCCGAAGACGCTGGCCGCGTTCGCGCTCGGGCTGGTGCTGTTCCTGGTCACGCTGGCGCTCAACGTGCTGGCCCTGCACATCGTCCGGAAATACCGTGAACAATACGAATAAGCCGCGCAAGACCCCGCAGGAAACGCAGGCGATCGTCGAGCGAAGTCTGCGCCGGCGGTACTGGGCCGAGCGCCGCTTCCGCGGCTACGGCCTGGCCGCGGTGGTCGCGGGCATGGCGTTCCTCGTCTATCTATTCGTGGTGATCTTCTCGAACGGCCTGGGCGCGTTCCGGCAGTCGCAGATCCTCCTTCCCATCTACTTCGACCCGCAGATCATCGACCCCGCGGGCACGCGCCGGCCGGACGACCTGAACGCCGCGGACTATGCCGCCGTCATCCGCGCCTCGCTCAAGAGCCGCTTTCCAGAGGTCGAGGGCCGCGCCGCCACGCGCGAGCTCACCAGGCTCGTGAGTGGCAGCGCCGCGTTCGAGCTGCAGAAGGCCGTGCTCGCCGATCCGGCCCTCATCGGGACCACTCAGAAACGCTGGCTGCTGGCGAGCGATGCGGTCGACCTGCTGCGCAAGGGCCGCATCGAGCGCTCGCTGCCCGAGGCCGAGCGCCCGCTGTCGGATCGCCAGCTGGCCTGGACCGACGCGCTCGCGGCCGAGGGCGCGCTCGAGCTCAAGTTCAACGAGACCTTCGTCACCGGCGGTGATTCGCGCGAGCCGGAGAACGCCGGCATCTGGGGCGCGGTGGTCGGCTCGTTCTACATGCTGTTGCTGACGCTGCTGCTGTCCTTCCCGATGGGTGTGGCGACGGCGGTGTATCTCGAGGAGTTCGCGCGGCGCAACCGCTGGACCGATCTCATCGAGGTGAACATCAACAACCTCGCGGCCGTGCCGTCCATCGTGTTCGGCCTGCTGGGCCTCGCGGTGTTCATCGGCTTCTTCGGCCTGCCACGCTCCGCGCCGCTGGTCGGCGCGATGGTGCTCACGCTCCTGACGCTGCCGACCATAATCATCGCGTCGCGCGCCGCCTTGAAGGCGGTGCCGCCGTCGATCCGCGAGGCGGCGCTCGGCATGGGCGCCTCGAAGATCCAGACGGTCACGCACCACGTGCTGCCGCTGGCGATGCCCGGCATGTTGACCGGCACCATCATCGGCATGGCGCGCGCGCTCGGCGAATCCGCGCCGCTGCTGATGATCGGCATGGTGGCTTTCATCGTGGACATCCCCCACGGAGTCACGGATGCCGCGACCGCGCTGCCCGTGCAGGTGTTCCTGTGGTCGGACAGCCCCGAGCGCGGCTTCGTGGAGAAGACCTCGGGCGCGATCATCGTGCTCCTGGCCTTCCTCGTGGTCATGAACACGACCGCGGTGATCTTGCGTAAACGTTTCGAAAGGCGGTGGTGAGTATGGAAGTGGCGGAAAACTTGGCCGGCATCAATCTCAAACCGAGCGGTCGTCAGGGGGAGCCGGTATCCCTCCAGGACCAGTCGACGTCCAGGGCGACGGTCGGCGTCATCACGGTCGACGATCCCATCTTCAGTTGCCGCGACGTCGACGTCTTCTATGGCGAGAAGCACGCCATCAAGAAAGTCGGCATCGACATCGCGAAGAACCAGGTGCTGGCCATGATCGGCCCCTCGGGCTGCGGCAAGTCGACGTTCCTGCGCTGCCTCAACCGCATGAACGACACGATTCCCGGTGCGCGCGTCGAGGGCCGGATCCTGCTCGACGGCAAGGACATCCACGACAAGAAGCGCGACGTGGTGCAGCTGCGCGCGCGCGTCGGCATGGTGTTCCAGAAGCCGAATCCGTTTCCGAAGTCCATCTACGAGAACGTCGCCTACGGGCCGCGCATCCACGGCCTGGCCGGCGACCGCGTCGAGCTGGACGAGATCGTGCACGGTTCCCTGCAGCGGGCCGGCCTGTGGGAAGAGGTCAAAGACCGCCTGGCACAGCCGGGTACTTCGCTGAGCGGTGGCCAGCAGCAGCGGCTGTGCATCGCGCGCACGATTGCCGTCAACCCGGAAGTGATCCTCATGGACGAGCCGTGTTCGGCGCTCGATCCCATCGCCACCGCGCGCATCGAGGACCTCATGGAGGAGCTGCGCCAGAGCTACGCCATCGTCATCGTGACGCACTCGATGCAGCAGGCCGCGCGCGTCTCGCAGCGCACCGCGTATTTCCACCTGGGCGATCTCATCGAAGTCGGTGAGACGGACCGCATCTTCACCAACCCGCGCCACCGGCTCACCGAAGACTACATCACGGGCCGCTTCGGCTAGGGCTATCTACCCAGATGGCATTCAATCTCGAAGGGCACACCGCGCGCGCATTCGACGGCGACCTGTCGTCGCTGCACCTGCAGGCGGTGTCCATGGGCGCGCTGGTCATCGAGCAGGTGCAGCTCGCGGTCAACGCGTACTCGAGCTGGGACCGCTCCATCGCGACGCTGGTGCTCGAGCGCGAACGCAAGATCAACCTGTACGACGCGCAGATCGAGGAGGCGGCGCTGCAGGTCATCGCCAGGCGCCAGCCGGTGGCACAGGACCTGCGCGCGGTGTTCGCCATCGACAAGGTGGTGACCGAGCTCGAGCGGGCCGCCGACGAGGCCAAGAAGCTGGCGCTGGCGGTGCTGACCGACTCGGAGGCCAACGGCTTTCGTCCGGGCGCGGCCACCGCGCGCGAGGCGCGGCAGCTCGGGCGGCTCGCGGTGCTGATGATCCGCGCCGCGCTCGAGGCCTTCGACCGGCTCGATCCGCTGGCCGCGTCGGCCGTGGTGCGCCAGGACGAGGAGATGGACTCGGAGTACGCGGCGGCGCTGCGCCGCATCCTCACGCGCGCGATGGAAGACGCACGGCAGCTGCAGGCGGCCATCGAGGCGGCTTTCATCATGCGCTCGCTCGAGCGCATCGGTGACCACGCGCGCAACATCGCGCGGCACGTGGGTTTCATCGGCGGGCACTTCGACCCGAATGCCACCGGCGTACTGCCGGCATCGCTCACGCTCAAGAGCTGAGACGCGCGGACGGGCCGGCGATGCCGCGGGATGACGGTACCGCGGGAATTTGGGTGACTCCGGGCGGCGGTTAGTCCTATAGCCGCATGCCGGTTCCGGCCGCAGATTGTTCCCAATCGTGGCCAGACACCATCGCACCTTCGCCCTGATCTGCTGCGCAGCCACGTTGCTGCCGGCGCTCGCGGGTGCCGCAAGCGGCCTGGCCCCGCAGCGCGTGGAAAAACTCCAGCCCGTGCTCGCCCCCCATTCCCACGATGCGGGAATGCAGCTCGAGTTCAGCGCCTTCGGTCGTGGCTATCGTCTGCAACTCGCCGCCAATCCGCGACTCGCGGCGGCCGCCACCGGCGCCGCGATCCAGCTCTATGCGGGCAGCATCGACGGAGTGCCCGGATCCTGGGCGCGCATCGCGGTGAGCGATGGCCGCCCGAGCGGCATGGTGTGGGACGGGCGCGATTTGCTGATCCTCGAGGCATCGCAGCCGGATGCAGGAAAACTCGATGCGGCCGGCGCGGATGCGGAGGGCACCGTGCTGTTCAAGCTTGCGGATGCCGTGCTCGAGCAGCCCATCTCATTCACGGGAGACACCGTGAAAGCGCCGCGAGACGCGGCCGCGGCGTACCACGAGCTGGTGGATGAGCTGCGGCTCGGCGCGCTGCAGGCGAGCGTCGCCACCGATAGCCTGGACATCTCGCTGCTCGGTGATGCGGCATTCGCGGCGCGCTACCCCGGCGACGCGCAGGCGCGTGAGGCCATGCTCGTGCGCCTCAACAACGTGGACGGAATCTTCAGCGCGCAGGTGGGCGTGGAGCTGCACGTGGCGTCGGTGAATCTCGCCGACGCGCTCACCGGAAACCTGTCTGCGACCACCAACTCCAACACGCTGCTGGACGAGCTCGGTGTGTTGCGGCAGCAGACCGCGGCGCTCAACACCACCGGACTCACGCACCTGTTCACCGGCAGCAATCTCGACGGCGATACCGTCGGCGTCGCGTATACGCAGGCGCTGTGCAGCCGGCGCTTCGGCGCCAGTCTCGCCATGGCACACAGCAGCGCCGCACTGGACACGCTCATCACCGCCCACGAGATCGGCCATGTCTTCGGCGCGCCGCACGACGGCACGGAGGAATGCGCGGCCACGCCGCAGGGCCAGTTCATCATGTCGCCGAGCGTGAGCACCGGGGTCTCCTCCTTCTCGCAGTGCAGCCTCGACATGATGCAGGCGGAGATCGACAGCGCCTCCTGTCTGGAACCGCTGACGGCGGCCAATCTCACCCTGCCTGCCAGCCTCGGTAGTCAGACGGCGGCGGCGGGCAGCGATGCGTCCTGGCAGGTCACCATTGCCAACCAGGGCGGGCGCTCCGCCAGCGGCGCACGCGCCACGCTGCAGGTGACGCCGGCACTGACCATCGCCGCGGCCGGCACCGACGGCGGTGATTGCGTGATCCAGGCCAGCCTCGCCACCTGCGATCTGCCCGACATCGCCGCGGGAGCCTCGCAGGTCATACGGCTCACGCTGCGCAGCCAGACAGCGGGCACGTTCACGCTGCATGCGCAGGTGGTGGTCGGTGATGAGGGCAATGCGGCCGACAACGCCGGCGACGGGACGCTGACCGTGTCGGCCGCGGGCACCGCGCCCGAGCCGCCAGCACCGGCTCCCGGCAATGGTGGCGGCGGCGGTGGCGGCGGCGCGCTCGATGCCTTCACGCTGCTGCTGCTGGCCGGTGCGTTGGCGGCGCGGCTGTTGGTCGTGGCGCCCGGTCGGCGACGAGCGGTGCGCTGATCGACGTCGGTGAGTCGGTAGCGGCACTCATCGAGGGCTGAACGCGACTTGCGTCACGCGCGGATGCGGGGCGACGATGTCGCGGGAGGCGCATGTGACGCAAAGACGGATTCATCTCTTGGCGCTGCTGGTGGCGTGGGTGCCGTTGGTTTCTCCATCCGCGGAACGTCCGCTCATGGAACTTCCGCGTGAGCTCGTCTCTGTCATGCGGGCGGACGAGCGGGCGACCCGCGAGCTGCACAGTCTCGCGGAAACCATGTACCGCATGGACCAGCTGACCCGCGCGCAACACGACTGCGTGCTCGCCGCCAACCGTACCGAGTTCAACGAAGAGCTTGCTTCCCTCGTCAGGTCCACCCTCACGATGCAGGAGATGCAAGAGTCTCTCGACTACTTCCGTTCCGAGGTCGGCCAGAAACATCTCGACGCCATCGACGCCCGCGAAAACGTCAGCCGCGCCCAATGGCAGCAACGGCGTGCATTCATCGACACTCGTGCGGGCTATCTGTTGATCACGCGCGCGCTGCTCACGACCTCGGACGAGGCGCGCAGGGCGACCCAGCGGATCAGCAGGCGGCGGTTGCAAGACTGCGAGCGGGCGATCGAAGCTTCGCCCAAGCCGCCGCCCGACGCCGACGCCGACGTCCGGCCGTCCGCCACCGGTATGCGGCGTTCCGTCACCGCAAATAGTTAGACTGTCAAACAGGGCGTGCGGCGGCCGTCCCGGCTTCGGGAATGCGCCGCCGAGTGGCCTCATCCGATTGCGCGCAAGTGGTGCTACCGGCGGTGCGCGCGCGTTTCCACACTGCGCCTCCTCGACACAAGGAGGCTCCATGAGTAGTTTGAAACGGATTCGCATACGGACCTGTCTGGCGCTGGGAATCACCGCGGTGTGCTGGGCGCAACTGGCGGCGGCAGCAGAGGCGGTGGCGCAGTCGGGCGGCGCGCAGAGCCGCTGGGTCACCACCTGGACTTCGGCGGCCATCGAGCCCGGCATCACCACCATCGACGCGCTGTTCGGCAACGATCACGCCCGCAGCTTCGACAACCAGACGGTGCGCAACATCGCGCACGTCAGCGTGGGCGGTCGCAGAGTGCGCGTGCGGGTGTCGAACGAGTTCGGCACGCAGCCGCTGCGTCTCGGCGCGGCGTACGTGGCGCTGCGTCGCCTCAATGCCGCGATCCAGCCGGGTACCAGCCGCCGGCTGACGTTCAGCGGCCAGCCGGCGCCGCTGATCTCCGCCGGTGCCGTGGTGCTCAGCGATCCGGTGGACCTCGACGTGCCGGGTGCCAGCGACGTTGCCGTCAGCCTCTATCTGCCTGCCGCCACCGAGGCGGGCACGTATCACGAGGAGACGCTGCAGACCTCGTACCTCATGGGTCCCGGCACCGGCAATCTCGCCAATGCCGCCGACCTGCCGGATGCGGCATCGACCGGCACGTCGCACTACCTGACGGCGGTGGAAGTGCTGCAGCCCGACGTGCAGCGCACGCTGGTGGCGTTCGGCGATTCCATCACGCAGGGCGGGGGCTCGACCCGCGATGCGAATCACAGCTGGCCGAGCCTGCTGTCGTTGCGGCTGAACGCATCACGGCCGCGCCTCGCGGTGGCGAACCAGGGCGTCGGCTGCGGCCGCCTGCTGTACGACCTCTGCGGCCCCTCCGGTGTCGCGCGCTTCGATCGCGACGTGCTCGCGGTGACGGGCGTGACGCACGTCATCGTGCACCTCGGCCTCAACGACATCGACATCCCGACCATCCTGCCGCTGTTCGGTCATCCGGAATTCGCGGCGCAGGCGTCGAGCGCGAACGAGATCATCGCGGGCCTGCACCAGCTGGCGCTGCGCGCCCACGCGCGCGGCCTCACCGTGATCGGTGCGACCATCATGCCGTTCGGCTCGAGCCCGATCACGGGCGTGTTCACGCCCGAGAACGAGGCGAAGCGGCAGGCGGTGAACCGCTGGATCCGCACGGGTGGTGCGTTCGACGGCGTGGCCGACTTCGATGCGGCGGTGCGCGATCCGGCGAATCCGACCCGCATGCTGCCGCAGTACGACTTCGACGGCATTCATCCGAGCGACGCGGGCCACCAGGCGCTCGCGAACGCGGTCAATCTATCGCTGCTGTTCTGAGCGGCCCGCTGGTACTCTGTCCCGGAGACTAACTACCGCGGCGGCCTTCCCACTTCAGGGACAGGGCGCCGCGGCCTCCGGGGGGCGGGTGCCGAGGTCTGCGAGTCTGCCGATTTTTCTCGATGGGCGCGGCGGCCGCAGCCTGCAGCAGCAGATCTATGACGCGATCCGGCGCGCCATCGCCGAAGGGCTGGTGGGCGCCGGCCGGCGGCTGCCGTCCACGCGCACGCTGGCCGCCGACCTCGGCATCTCGCGCACCACGACACTGCTCGCGCTCGAGCAGCTGCGCGCCGAAGGCTACGTGGTCGCGCGCCGGGGCTCCGGGATGTTCGTCGCGTCCGAGCCGCCCGAGTCACCCGGGCCGCCGGCCCGCCGCATGGCGCCGGCGCAGCCGGCCCACGCCGCGGAGCGGCCGCCGTTCTCGTGGCGCGGCCACATGCTCTCGAGGCTGCCCGCGCCCGATCGCCGCCGCACGGGTACCGGCGCCTGCGCATTCCGCCTCGGCACGCCGGCACTCGACCTGTTCCCGCGGCGCATCTGGTCGCAGCTCGCGCGTGAATGCCTGCGGGGCACGCAGCAGCTCGACTATTCGACGCTGGCGGGGCTGCCCGCGCTGCGCGAGGCGATCGCCGAGCAGGTGCAGACGCGCGGCACGCGTTGCGGCGCCGAGCAGGTGCAGATAGTCCGGGGCGCGCAGCCCGGTCTCGATCTCATCGCGCACATGCTGCTCGATCCGGGCGATGCGGCCTGCATGGAGGATCCCGGCTATCCCGGCGCGCGCGGTGCGTTGATCGCCGCCGGTGCGAGCGTCCTGCCCATGCCCGTGGACGCCGACGGCGTGATCGTCGAAGGCGCGGCGCGCGGCGCGCGGCTCGCGTACGTCACGCCCTCGTGCCAGTTTCCACTCGGCGTGGCGCTGAGCCTCGAGCGGCGGCAGCGGCTGCTCGAGTGGGCGCGCCGCGCACGCGCGTGGATCGTCGAGGACGACTACGACTGCGACCTGCGGCACGGGCGCCAGGCCTTGCCCTGCCTGCATGCGCTCGATCCGGACGGGCGTGTGCTCTACGTGGGCACGTTCAGCAAGACGCTGTTCCCCGCGCTGCGGCTCGGTTTCCTCATCGTGCCGCGCGATCTGTGCGCGGGTTTCGTCCGCGCGCGCCTCGCGACCGACCTGCACCCGCCGGTCTTCGAGCAACGCGTGCTGGCGGCGTTCATCGCGCGCGGCCACTACGAGCGGCATCTGCGCCGGATGCAGTCCGTGTACGCGGAGCGTCTCGACGCCTTGCAGCGCGCCGTCGAGCGCTCGGGCGTGCCGCTGCGGCTGCGTCCGGTGCTGGCCGGCATGCATGCCGTCGCGGACGTCGAGGGCGTGAGCGCCGAGCGCGTGCACGAGGAGGCGCTGGCGCTCGGCATCGAGACGATGCCGCTGTCGGCTTACTACCTCACCGGCCGGTTGCCCAACGCGCTGCTGCTCGGTTTCGGCGCGGTGCCGCCCGCGGCCCTGCGCGCGGGCGTGGCCGGGCTCGGCCGTGCCATCGAAGCGGCACGCCGGGCGCGCGGCGCGGCCGCCTGATCAATCCGCGCGCAGCAGCTCGTTGATCGACGTCTTCGCGCGCGTCTGCGCGTCGACGCGCTTGACGATGACGGCGCAGTACAGCGAGTACTTTCCGTCCGGGGAAGGCAGGTTGCCCGACACCACGACGGAGCCCGCGGGCACGCGGCCCTGCAGCACCTTGCCGCTCTCGCGGTCGTAGATCTTGGTGCTCTGCCCGATGAACACGCCCATGGAGATGACCGAGCCTTCCTCGACGACGACGCCCTCGACCACGTCGGAGCGCGCGCCGATGAAGCAGTTGTCTTCGATGATGGTCGGCGCGGCCTGCAGCGGCTCGAGCACGCCGCCGATGCCGACGCCGCCCGACAAGTGCACGTTCTTGCCGATCTGCGCGCACGAGCCGACGGTGGCCCAGGTGTCCACCATCGTCCCGCTGTCGACGTACGCGCCGATGTTCACGTAGCTCGGCATCAGCACCACGTTTGGCGCCACGTACGAGCCGCGGCGCGCGACCGCCGGCGGCACCACGCGCGTGCTGCCCGCTGCCAGCGACTGGCCCTCGTCCGCCTGGGAGCGCGCCGCGTATTTGAGCGGCACCTTGTCGAAGAAGCGCGTGTAGCCCGCGTCCATGATCCGGTTGTCGTGCGTGCGGAAGTAGAGCAGCACGGCTTTCTTCAGCCACTGGTTCACGACCCACCGGCCGTCTTTCTTCTCGGCGACGCGCGCCGCGCCCGAATCCAGCAGCTCGATGCACTCCTCGATGGCGTGCCGCAGCGCGGGCGTGACGGTTTTCGCGGAGAGGTCCGCGCGCCGCTCGAAGGCTTCGTCGACGGTGGCTGCGAGAGTGGCGGGATCGGTCACTATTGCTTCTCCAAGAGGGGACGCTCCATGAAACTGCGGATGCGCTGCGCAGCCGTGACGCACTCGTCTACGGAAGCGACCAGCGAGATGCGGACGCGGTGCCGGCCCGGATTGCCGTCGCGCGTGTCGCGCGCCAGGTAGCTGCCGGGCAGGATGGTGAGGTTTTGCGATGCGAACAGCTCGCGCGTGAAGGCTTCGTCGTCGCGCCGCACGTCGGGCCACAGGTAGAAGCCGCCGTCCGGCTGCACGACGTCGAGCACCGGCGCGAGGATGGGCAGCACGCGCGCGTATTTCTCGCGGTACAGCGCGCGATTCGCGGCGGCGTGGGCGTCGTCGTTCCAGGCCGCGATCGATGCCAGCTGGGTCGGCACCGGCATGGCGCAGCCGTGATAGGTGCGGTACAGGAGATAGGGCTTGACGATGGCGGGGTCGCCCGCCACGAAGCCCGAGCGCAGCCCCGGCACGCTCGAGCGCTCCGACAGCGAGTGGAACACCATGCAGCGTCGAAAAGCATGCTGCCCGCGCGCGGCGGCCGCTTCGAGCAGCGAGGGCGGCGGCGTCGCCTCGTCGCGGTA
>JBIOZI010000201.1:0-2842 GCA_044871085.1 Steroidobacteraceae bacterium
GGCCCGCGTCGTTGGCGATGACCTTCACGTCGAGCTCGCCGTCGGGTGTGTACGTCAGGCCTGAATCGTTTTTCATGCGCGCCTTGCCGGCGACGAGGTCCACCAGGTCGAAGTTCACCGGGCCACCGTTCCACGTGGCCGCGTGTGGGAATAGTTTCCCGCGCGGCCAGTTGCCGCCGGCGCCCGGCCCGAACTCACAGTAGGCGCGAAACGCATCGAGCAGGCCGTCGAGCGGATTCGTGTCGCCCGGCGACTGCGCGCCGAGCTTGCCACCGGGGATGTCGAGCGGTCCCGGCGCGGCGCGGTCCGTTTTCGTGGAAGGCGCGCCGGTCACGGGCGGCGCGCCCGGCGACGAAGTTGTTTGGGGTGTTGCGGGCGCGCCGGGCGCGGCCGCTCGCGCGACTGTGTTCGCGGGCCTTCCACGGGTCGTCACTGCCTCGCATGGCGACGCTGTCGGCGCGCGTGTCGGGGGTTCGGTGTACGCGGGCGCGGACTCTGGCGCGGCCTCGAGCCACGCGTACACCGTCGCCGCCGCGACACCCAGAACCACGCCCGCCAGGAATTTCCACATGCCGCGCTCCTCGAGCCAGTTCAACGCGAGCTCCAACTACCGCGGGTTCCATGAACGACAAAACCCGCGAAACTTTCGCTTCGCGGGCTTTGTTCGACCTGTGCACTGACTTCGTCTGGCTTAGGCTTTCTTTCTCGTCTCGCCTTACCTTACTGGGCCTTCTTCTTGGCCTTTGCAGCTCTTGCTTTCTTCTTCGCTGGATCTTTCGGGCGGCTCTTTCCGAACGAGCCTGCGTAGAGTTTGCCGCGCTTGGTGCGGCGATCACCCTTACCCATTCGATTCTTCCTTGTTCTGCGAAATCCACAACAGCGCGGCCTCGATGTCCGAAAGCTGCGCGGCAGTCATGCCGGGAATGCGGCCACCGCCGGCTTCCTGTTTGACTCGCGCGAGCTCGGCAGAAGATACCGTGCTGACCCAGGTGAGCCCACGGCGCACCTTGGAAGTGAATTTCTGGGACTTCTCTTCAGACATGTCGACTCCTGAATCTACCGAATCCGCTTAGCGGGCCGAAACATAGCGCGGCTAACGATATCTGGCCAGAACTTTCGCCAAGGCCGCCGACCCCGGCGACAGCCGGTTATGGGGTATCTGATTGAGCGGTATGGCCGGTGTCTCATTGACATCGTGGAACTCTTTCCCGGCCGGATCGACGTATAACAACCCCGTCAGGAATTCACCTTTTTTCAACCGGTCCTGGATGGCGGCGCTGGCCGCGGCGCGGTCGGTGGGGTCATACGCCGCATCGAGCTTGCGCAGCAGGATCCGGCTGCCGTCGTGCAACACCACCGGCAGCGCGTCACCGGCGGCGTACTCGGCGGAGATCTCGCGCTCGAACGGAATGAAGTCCGCATGCACCGCGGCATCGTAGTGTTCGCGCGTGTATTGATAGCTCTTGGTAGACCCCTCGTGGTCGTTGAACGTGACGCAGGGCGACAGCACGTCGATCAACGCGAAACCCTTGTGGCGCATCCCGGCCTGGATGAGCGGCACCAGTTGTTGTTTGTCGCCCGAGAAGCTGCGCGCGACGAAGGTGGCGCCGAGGGTGAGCGCGAGCAGGACCGGGTCGATGGGCGGCTGCTGGTTCACCTCGCCCTTCTTCGCCCGGGTGCCGACGTCGGCGGACGCCGAGAACTGCCCCTTGGTGAGGCCGTACACCCCGTTGTTCTCGATGATGTACGCCATGTTGAGATTGCGGCGGATGGCGTGGCAGAACTGGCCGAGACCGATCGACAGCGTGTCGCCGTCGCCCGAGACGCCGATGTACGTGAGACTGCGATTGGCCGCGTTCGCGCCCATGGCGATGGACGGCATGCGGCCGTGCACGGAGTTGAACCCGTGCCCGCCGCTCACGAAATACGCCGTGGTCTTCGACGAGCAGCCGATGCCCGACAGCTTCACCATGTTCTGCGGCTCGATGTCGAGACCCCAGGTGGCCTCGATAATGGCCGCGGTGATGCTGTCGTGCCCGCACCCGGCGCACAGCGTCGACAACCCGCCCTCGTAGTCGCGGCGCGTCAGGCCGAGCTTGTTCCTGGGCAGCGACGGATGATGGACTTTCGGTTTCGGCAGGAACGTCATGCGACCACTCCCGACACGGGCTTGCGCGCCTTGGGCTCGATCTCGGCGAGCACGCCCTTGACGATGAATTCGGAGGAGATCGGCAGGCCGCTGTAGTGCAGCAGCGAGCGCAGCTTGTCCTTGGGCACGCGCGTCTCGAGCGTGAGCAGCGAGCGCATCTGGGCGTCGCGGTTCTGCTCGATGACGAACACCAGCTTCTGCTGTTCGAGGAACTTCTCGACTTCCTCGCCGAACGGGAACGCGCGCAGCCGCATGTAGTTAGTCTTGACGCCGTGCGCGGCCAGGATGTCGAGCGCCTCGCGCACCGCGCCGTCGGAGCTGCCGTAGGCGACGATGCCGATGTCGATGTGCGCGTCCTGCTCGATCACGGGCTTCGGCACCAGGCGCTTGGCGGTGTGGAACTTGCGTGTCAGCCGGTCGAGCACGATCTGGTATTCCGCGGAATCCTCGGTGTATACGCCGTATTGCGTGTGGCCCGAGCCGCGCGTGAAATACGCGCCCTTGGGATGCACGCCGGGCAACGTGCGGTACGGAATGCCGTCGCCGTCCACGTCGAGATAACGATGGAATTTCTCGAGCTTGGCGATCTCTTCCTTCGTATAAACCTTGCCGCGATCGGGAACGTAGGAGTCGTCCCACTTGAGATCGGGACACATCCAGTCGTTCATGCCGATGTCGAGATCGGACATCACC
>JBIOZI010000202.1:0-39782 GCA_044871085.1 Steroidobacteraceae bacterium
GATCGTTACCGCAACTTCTTCGAATATGGCGACGCCTGGGCCTACCGCCGCGAGCTCGAAGCGCTGCGCAAAGAGTTGCGCCGTCCCCCGGCGGACGCGCCCTGATGCGCCGCCGGTCCCATCACCACCGCGTATTCGCAATACTACGGACGCGGCGGCGCGAGCGGTCCGCCTAACATCGCATCCGAACGGCGCGCTGGCCGGCGCCGATGCCACCAGGAGTTTCCATGAACGTCGCCCAACTCTGCAGTCGCAACGTCGTAACCGTGAGGAAAGGCGATGAAGTCGTCGCAGCCGCGCGGCTCATGCGCCAGCACCATGTCGGGTACCTCGTCGTCGTCGAACCGGACTTCACCGGAGCCACGGCGCGGCCCGTCGGTGTGCTCACCGATCGCGACATCGTCATCGGCGTGGTGGCGCGGGAGACGGATCCGCGCACGCTCACCGTCGGCGATGTCATGACGCAGAATCCCGTGCTGGTCGCGGGCTCGGATTCGGTCCCCGCGGCCGTGCAGGAGATGCGGCGCATCGGCGTTCGCCGCCTGCCGGTGGTCGGAAGGCAGGAGGAGCTCATCGGTGTGCTCTCGCTCGACGACGTGCTCGATGCACTCGCCGGAGAGCTGCGAGACCTGGCTGGAGCCATCCACACCGAACGTCGCGTCGAGAAGGACATGCGCCCCTGACCGGGTAACCGGCAGGAGGCGCGCCGTCATGTGCCCGGCTTGGCGGAGCCGCGCTGCACGCCGGCCTTGGCGCAGCAGCACTCGACGCCGTTCGCCTCGCCGCGCGGACGGATCGCGATGAGATTGCTCACGACGTCGACGCCCTTGATGCCGCGCACGTTGCTCTCGATGCGCTCGCGCTGCCACCGCAGCTCCACCGCTCCCTCGAGCGTGACGTGGCGCTCGCGCACCACCACCTGTACGTGCTCGGCCACGCGCGGCAGGTCCGCCCGGATGGCCTCGACGGCCTCGTGCGCGATCCTGGAGTCGGCGTGCGCCTGCGCCGCGCAGACCTCCACGCGAATGTCGTTCGCTATGCCGGTGACGCCGGGGACGCCTTTCACCGCGTCCTCCGCCCAGGCCTTGTCTGAGTAGCTCGGCACCGAGCCGGCGAGCGTGACCACGCCGTCGCTCACTTCCACGGCCAGCCTGATGCCGTCGGCGGCCGGAGCCAGGCGGATCTGCGCCTCGATGTCACTGTGAATGTCGCGATCGCTTCGCATGGGTGGTTTCCTCGTCAACGTTTGGAGGTGGCGGCGGCGCAGGGCACGGTGCAGCCGAGCAGCGGGCAGATCGGTGCCGCGGGCATCTCGAGCCATTCGACACCGGCGCCGTCACCGTCGGTGCGCACGACGATCGCCGCGACTTCGATGTCGCGTCCGCCCGCATCCTCGCGAGGCGGCATTGCGATCTCGACGGTCGAGAACAGCGGCAGGCGCAGAGGAGTCTCGACGAAGGCGCCGCTCATGCTCACGTCGCGCAGCCGGCCCATCCCGGCGAGACCGGGGCTCGCCGACAGTCGGACCGCGGTTCCGCAGGGAATCCGGCGTCCCCAGCGATGTTCCATGAACTTCGGTTGGAGCGCCGCGTGCGACGCGGCCGTGCAATGGGCTTGCTGGGCATTCATGCGGCACCTTCCGTGGGGTAATGAAAAACCTCTGGCAGCATCTTCCAAGAGCGCGCCGTGGGCGGCCATCGGGGTCATTGCGGCGCGCATGCGGGAAATTACGGATGCGCCGGGCTCGCGTGCGGCGCGACGCGCACCCCGTCGCGCACGGCGTCGCTCGGATAGGCGATGACGACGGCGCCCGCATCGATGCCGTCGAGCACGGTTGCCTGTGACTCGCCGCGGCGGCCGATGCGCAGCGTGGTGAGACGCGCCCGGCCGTCCACGACGCGAAATGCCGCCCAGTCGTCGCCGTGTCGAAACAGGGCCGACAGGGGAATCCGCAGCACGTCGTCCTCGCGCGCGATCTCGATCGCCGCGTCGACGCGGTAGCCATCGGCGACGCGGTCGAGCATGGTGGGATTGGGCAGCAGGTCGACCAGAACGTCGACCCGCTGCTCCTCGACGCCGAGGGCGGACACCTTCGTGTAGCCGGAGGGCTCGATGCGGCGCACGCGCCCGGCGAGCCGCACGCCTCCCGCATCCAGCTCCACGTACGCCTGCTCCTCGATGCGCGTGGCCTCCGTCGACAGCACATCGATACGGGCTTCCAGGCGCGTGAGATCGCCGAGCTCGAGCAGCGGCGCGCCCAGCGCCACCGCTATCTCGCTCTCCTGGTGGAGTCGCAGCACGGTGGCATCGATGGGCGCCTGGACGGTCCAGGCATTGCGAAACGTCGCGCCGTCGCGAATCGTTTCGCTCTGGCGCAGTGCCGCGCGTGCCTGCTCGAGATCGTGTCTCGCGGCGTCTTCCTCGAAACGTGCCGCCTCCGCATCCTTGCGTCGCAGGTCGAGCGCGAGCGCCGAGCGTTCGCGCTCGGTCTGCGAAGCGAAACCCTGCGCCCCGATCTGCTCGAGGCGGCCATGCTCGTTCTGCGCCTGCAGCGCTGCGGCTTCCGTCTGGCGCACCAGCGCGCCGGCGCGCGCCGCCTGCGCGGACGCGGCTTCGACGCGCGCCGCGAGCTCGGAGCGCGTGCGCGCGTCGAGCATCTGTGCCGCGTTCGGAACGATGATCGCGATGGGGTCGCCGCGGCGCACGCGGTCGCCCACGCGCAGCGCGGGGCGCATGAGCACGCCCGCGACCGGCGCCGCCACGACGTAACGGTCGCGCACGCGCGTGACGCCATCGTCCTCCACCAGCAGTGTGAACGGGCCGCGCGCGACGGCGGCGGTTTCCACGTCCACCGGCGCCTGCCGCAGCAGCACGACCAGCAGGCCACCCGCGGCGGCGAGGCAGAGGAGCGCATAGAGCCAGCGTTTGTATCTCATGTCAGTCCCGGGTCTTGAGCACGCCGATGAGATCGAGCCGGTCGATCCGGCGGCGCACGATGAAAGCGGTCAGGAAGCCGGCGCCGAGCATCACGAGGCTCGCGAGGGTGTAGGTGCCGGCGTTCACGACGAAGGGAATGCGGTATTCCTCGGAACGGATCAGTCGCAGGATGAGCGCCGCGAGCGCGTGCCCGGCGAGCCAGCCCACGGGCAGGGCGATGACGATCTGCGCCGCGAGCTGTCCCAACAAGGTCCACGACACTTCCGCGCGCGTGAATCCCATGACGCGCAGCGTCGCGAGCTGCCAGGACTGCTCGGCGAGCGTGATGCGCGCGCTGTTGTAGACCACGCCCACGGCGATGCAGGTGGCGAACACGGACAGGATGGCCGCGAACATCAGCAGGTTGTGCTGCTGCGTGGCGCGAAAGTGGGCCACCATGCGGCGCTTGTCGCCCGCCGCGGCGATGCGCGGTGTGTTGCGCACGGCTTCGAAGAACGCCGCATCCTGTGCCGCGTCCAGCCGCACGCGCGCGAAGTTGAAAGTGTCGCCGTCGCCGGCGAGCCGCGCGGCGTCACGCCGCGTCACGTAGGCGGACATGCCCATGAGGTCGCCGGATTCCGCGGTGACGAACCGGCGCCGCGCGCGGCGCACGCCCTCGATCGGGTCGACGTCGACCGCGTCGCCCGGTCGCAGGCCGAGCCGCGCCGCGAGCCGGTCGGTGAGCACCAGTGTGCCGTCGGCCAGCGGCACGTCGCGGGAACTCGGGTCCAGCACGCGATGCAGTTGCGCTCCGGGGGCGAGGCCGATGAGCGCGGTGCGGTACTCGCGGGCGCCATTGCGCAGTTTGACGGCGACGGTGCGCGCGGGCTCCGCCGCGAGCACGCCCGGCATGCGGCGGATGTCGTGGATCGCACCGATCTGCGCGGGTTCGTTGAGCGCGATGAGCACGTCCGCGCGGTCGCGCCGGAACAGCTCGGCGTCGACGAGATTCGCGAACGCGTCGTCCCAGAAGGTGCCGGCAATGACGATGGCGACCGCGCTGGCGATGCCGACGGTGGTGAGCAGCGAGCGTGCCAGCCGCCGCTCGAGCTCGCGCACCACCATGCGCACCGCCGGGGGCAGCGCCCGGCCGAGACGCAGGCGCTCGAGCAGCGTGCGATGAAACCGCACCGGCACGGGCGGTCGCATCGCTTCGGCGGCCGGCAGCCTCATCACCGCACGCACGGCCGACACCGTGGCCGCAAAGCCCGCCAGCACGGCCAGCAGCAGCGCCGAGCCCATCACCCACGGCTCCAGCGAGAAGTCGAAGCGCGGAAACGAGAACACGGCCGCGTACAGGCCCGTCATCCATCGCCCGAACACCACGCCGACGGCCACGCCGAGTACGCAGCCGGTCACCACCGTCGCGGCGGTGAAGGCGAAGTAATGCGCGCCGATGGCTGCATTGCCGTAGCCCATCGCTTTCAGCGCCGCGAGCTGCGTGCGCTCCGTGGCGATGTGCCGCGAGATGAGCACGTGCAGCAGGAACACCGCGACCGCCAGGAACACCGACGGCAGCACCGTGCCGAACACGCGCTGCTGCTCGATTTCCTGCGTGAGCACCTTGTGAGACAGCTGGTCCTCGCGTCCATACGCGCCGGCGGCGCCATAGGGCGCGAGGGTGCGGTCGAGCGCGCCGATGACCTCGTGCACGTTCGCGTCCGCGCGCAGCCGCAGCGACAGCAGGTTGAATGCGCCGCGCAGGTCGCAGGCCGCGGCGAGCCGCTCCCCGGGCATCCACACGACGCCGAAGCGCGTGTCGTCGGCGAAGCCGCCCTGCGAGGCCGCGAAGATGTACGCCGGCGACAACGCGATTCCATTCACGCGCACGTGCTGGTAACGGCCGTTCACCAGCAGCGACAGATGATCTCCCGGCGCGATGCCGCGCGCCCGCGCGAACGACTGGCTGAGCAGCACGCCGAGCGGATCGTCCTCCTCAACCCAGCGGCCGCGCGCGAGCACCACGTGGTTCATGCCGACACCGGGCGCGCGCGGCAGGGACACGATCTGCCCGGTCATCACGTCGGCGGCGCCCGGCACCGTGATCGTGGTCGGCGCGACGATGCTGGTATCGAGGTCGAGCACGCCGGGGATGTCTCGCAGGCGCGTGGCGAGCGTGCGCGGCGCGCGCCGCACGGGAGCGAACACGTGCGCGAAGCGCGCCGATTCGTAGTACGAGTCGCGCAGCGCGGCGAGCGAGGCGTGCGCGGACAGCGAGCCGATGTAGCCGCCGACGCCGCTCGCGACCACCAGCGCGATGGTGACCACCTGCGAGCGCAATCGCCACAGGTCGCGCAGCAGCTTGCGATTCAGCGCTTTCACCAGTCGAGCTCTGCGGCCCCGAGCCGCCGCGTATTCACGTGTTCCTCGGCGATGCGGCCGTCGGCGAGCCGCAGCACGCGGTCGGCCATTCCCGCGATGGAGGCGTTGTGGGTGATGACGATGGTGGTGGTGCCGAGCTCGCGGTTGGCGCGTGCCAGCGCCTCGAGCACGACGCGGCCGGTTTCGATGTCGAGCGCGCCCGTCGGCTCGTCGCACAGCAGGCATTCCGGACGTTTCGCGAGCGCACGCGCGATCGCGACGCGCTGCTGCTCGCCGCCGGACAGTTGTGCGGGAAAATGATCGAGCCGTTCGCGCAGGCCGACGAGCGACAGCGCGTCCGCGGCGCTCATGGGATGCGCGACTATGTCGGTGACGAGCTCGACGTTCTCGCGCGCGGTGAGGCTGGGGATGAGATTGTAGAACTGGAACACGAAGCCCACGTGCTCGCGGCGGTAGCGGGTCAGGTCCTTTTCATCGGCGTGCGAAAGATCCTGGTCGCGCCAGCGCACGGCGCCGACGCTCAGCACATCAAGCCCGCCAAGAATATTAAACAACATGGACTTACCGCTGCCGGAGGGCCCGAGCATGACGACGAACTCGCCGGCGCCGATCTCGAACGTGACGCCGCGCAGCGCGTGGACTCGCACTTCGCCCACTTCGTAGACTTTCGTGAGGTCGCGCGCCGTGAAGATGGGCGGGCGCGGCGTGGCTGCTGCCGCGGTCCCCGCGGGGTAAGAGGTGCCGCTCACGGTGTCGTCTTCGGGTCACTCGCGCGTGGAGCGCGCGCCGCCGCGGATCGCGAGGAGAACGCGGGCCGTCCTCGGTGTCATGCCTAAGCCGCACATCAATCGATCCTCATGCCGGATATGTCGGTCGAAATGCAGGTGCCGGCGGTACCCGCGAATATCGCGACCGCATCCTCGAGCGCGCCGATGTGTGCGCGTCCTCCGGTGTGCAGCGCGAAGCGACGCGCGGCCTCGACCTTGGGCGCCATGGAGCCGGGCGGGAATGCGTGCTCCGCGAGCGCGTCGGGATGCGCGGCGCGGATCCGCCGCGCCTGCGCGCCGCCCCATCCTTCGAACACCGCGGGTACGTCCGTGAGCAGCAGCAGGCGGTCGGCACCCAGGCAGCGCGCGAGCAGCGCTGCGACCAGGTCCTTGTCGATGACGCATTCGACACCCTCGAGCTCGCCGCGCGCACCGCGCGCCACCGGGATCCCGCCACCCCCGGCGCAGATCACGATGAAACCGCCGCGCTGCAGCTGTTCGATGGCGCCGATCTCGACGATGCCCATGGGCTCGGGCGAGGCGACCACGCGCCGCCAGCACTGCCCATCCGCGGCGACTTTCCAGCCGCGCGCGGCTGCCAGCCGCTCTGCGTCCTCCTTGCGGAATACCGGGCCGATGACCTTGGTCGGCTCGTCGAACGCCGGATCGTCGCGGCGCACCTCGGTGCGCGTGAGCAGCGTGGCGACCTTGCACGTCGCGAGGGCATTGCCCAGCTCCTGCTCGAGTAGATAGCCTATCTGCCCCTCGGTTTCCGCGCCGAGCACGTCGAGCGGGTAGGGCGCGGAACCCGCCGCCGCGGCCTGCATCGCCAGCAGGCCGACCTGGGGTCCGTTGCCATGCGTGACGACCAGGGTGTGTTCTTTCGCGAGCGCGGCGAGCGCGTGCGCCGCGCGTCGCACGTTGTAGCGCTGCGTCTCGACGGTGGTCGGCTCACCGCGCCTGAGGAAGGCGTTGCCGCCCAGTGCGACGACGATCTTCATGCGGGCTCCCGGTGCGCGGCCGTCCGCGGCGGCGCGATGCCCGCTGGCGCCGGTGGCCGCTGCGCGCGCCGGATCAGCCATTCCCCGATCGCGAGCGTCACGAGCACGCCGCCGCAGATGGCGGTGATCTCGTCGCTGTCGGGCGGCTCGCCCGGCACCCACACGAACAGCACGATGGCCTGCACGATGAACAGCGCGCACAGCGCGGCGAGCGCCCGCGCCGTGCGGTTGCCGCCCGGCACGCGATACGGGCGCGGGCGCCCGGCGTCCAGCGTGCGCAGCCGCACGAACGCGGCGAACATCAGTAGATAGGGCAGCAGGAACACGATGGAGCTGAATGCGAACAGCGTCCAGAACAGGTCGTCGGTGTCGGTGGCGATGCAGCCGTAGACGATCATGACGACCGTCGAAACGGCGCCGGCGATGACCGCGGCGCTGGCCGGGGTCCGGTGCACGGCGTGCAGCCGGCCGAACACCGCCGGCAGGTCGCCGCGCGCCGCGGCTTCGGAGGCGGAGCGGTTGGCGCCGAGCGTCCAGGTCACCATGTTGGCGGGAAGGGTGAGCAGGGCGCCGACGCCGAGCACGGTGACGAACGTGGCGCCGCCCGGGTACTCGTCGAACAGGCGGTGCAGCGAGTCGACGATGCCTTCGATGAGGCCGATCTGCTCCACCGGCAGCGCGATGAGGATGCCGGCCGTGCCGAGCAGGTAGAACGCCGCGATCAGGATGCCGGACAGCAGGATGGCGAGCGGCACGTCGCGCCGCGGATTGCGCATCTCCCCGCCGGCGCCGCAGATGAGCTCGAAGCCCATGAAGTTGTAGACGATCACCGGCAGGAACGCGAGGCCGGCGCCGAGCGACGGCGCGAGATTGCGCGGCGAGAGGTCGTTGGCCACGCCGTGCCGGGCCGCGTACAGGAAGCCGCCGGCGCCGATCGCCACCATGACGAGCGCCTTCACGACTGCGCCGGCGTTCGGAATCCACTTGGCGACCGCGAGCGCGATGACGTTGAAGTACACGGTGATCCACGTCATCGCGATGCCGATGGCGATCTTCGACCACAGCGGCAGCGCGGGAAAGAACAGCTGCGCGAGCATGCCCGCGAACAGCACGTACACCGACGGCATCCACAGGGCGACGTTGATCCAGTACAGCCAGGAGGCGCGCGCGCCCCAGCGCGGGCCGAAGGCGCGGCGCACCCAGGAGTAGATGCCGCCTTCCTCGGGGTAGGCCGCTCCGAGCTCCGCCGAGATCAGGCCGTACGGCACGAAGAACACGACCAGTGTGAACACCCACCAGAAGATGGCGGAGGCGCCGATGGCCGCGGAGGCGGCCAGCTGATCGATCACCAGGATGGCGCAGACGCTGAAGAGCGTGACGTCGAGCCCGCGCATGACGCGGTGAAATGCCCGGGGTGCGCTGTCGTTCATGGGACGTTCCTCGCCAGGTGGGCTTCGATCTGCATGCGGTAGCTCGCTTCGAGCGCAGCCGTGGCGCGCTTCAGGCGCGGATAGACCAGCCAGGCCAGCAATCCTTTTTCGGTGTGGAGGCGGTTTTCAGCCTGGTCGAAGATGATCGACTGCGGTGAGTCGAGCACCTCGTCGGTCGCCTCGACACCGCGCGAGGCGGGCAGACAGTGCATGACGCGGCAGTACGAGGGCGCGTGCGACAGCAGCTCGCGGTTCAGCTGGTACGCGGGCATGAATGCCGCGCGCCGCTCGGGGATCTCCGCCTCCTGTCCCACCCACCACCACAGGTCGGTGTAGAGGAAGTCGGCATCCCGCACCGCGGTGCGCACATCGCTGGTCGCCGTGAAACTGCCGTGCGACACACGGCAGTTGTCGCGCGCGATCGGGCGCACCGCTTCGTTCACCTGGTAGCGCTCGGGAGCCGCATGCGTGAAGTGCATGCCCATCTGCGTGCAGATCTGCGCCAGCGAATTGCAGACGTTGGTGGCGTCGCCGACGAAGGTGATGCGGCAGTCGGTGAGCGTCTTGCCGCCCGGCGCGTGTTCCATGATCGTCATCACGTCGCACAGCACCTGCGTCGGATGGTTGTAGTCGGTGAGTCCGTTGATCACCGGCACGCTCGATTCGCGCGCCAGCCCGAGGACCGTGGCATGTTTGAGCGTGCGCGCCTCGATCACGTCGACCATGCGCTCCAGCACGTTGGCGGTGTCGGCCAGCGATTCGCGCTGCCCCAGGTGGATCTCCCCGGGCTTCAGGTACAGCGCGTGGCCGCCGAGCTTCGTCATCGCCACTTCGAAGGAGACGCGGGTGCGCGTCGAGGGCTCTTCGAACAGCATGCCGAGCGATGCGCCCTCGAGCAGCTTCGGACAGGCGCCGGCGCGGTCAGCCTCCTTGAGCTGCATCGCCAGATCGATGATCGACAGCAGCTCCGCGCGCGTGAAGTCCTGCGTATCGATGAAGTGCCGTACTGTGCTCATTGCAGCACGTTAGTGAGTCCGCCCCGCGCGCAGAGCCCGGAGCATTCCGGAGGCATATGCGGTCTACCACGTATAGGAGTGGCGTCGCGCTCCGCCGAGAATCCCCGCATGCATACCCAGCATCGTTCCGAGATCGTCTGCGATCAGCACGAACAGACCGATGTGCGCCCGATCCGCGGCATCCTGGTGGTCGTCGATCCGACTGCCACGTCGCACCCGTCGATAGACAAGGCGGCGCGCATCGCCACGCGCTCGGGCGCGCGCATCGAGCTGTACCTGTGCGACGACGATCTCGGCCCCGCGGAAAGCCGGGTCGGCGGAAGCGACCCGCTGCAGTACCGCGGCCTGCGCCGCCAGCGGTTCGTCGAGGAGCTCGAGCGACTGGCCCAGCCGCTGCGCGCAGCCGGGCTCGCGGTCACCACCTGCTGCGAGTGGCACGCACCGTTCGAGCAGGGCATAGGCTACCGGGCGCTGCGCGTGAATCCGGATCTCGTCATCAAGGACACGCACCGGCACGCGGCCTTGCCGCGCAGCGCGACCAGCCACACCGACTGGCTGTTGATCCGCCATCTTGCGGCTCCGCTGCTGCTCGTCCGTCCAAAACCCTGGCGCGGACAGCCGCGCATCGCCGTGTGCGTCGATCCCTGCCATCCGGCCGATCGTCCCGAGTCCCTCGACTCGGTCATGGTCGCGACCAGCGGCGCGCTGGCCGGATTGCTCGATGCGCGGGTCGAAATCGTGCACGTGCTCGAGTCGCCGCCGCACCTGCCCGACGAGCCCGTGAGTGCGCACCGCAAGGCCGGCGCGCACGCGAGCGCGCGCACTGCCGTCGCGCGCGTGCTCGCGCTCGCGGCCGCGACGTCGCTGCCCACGCATTTCGTCGAAGGAAACGTGGTGCAGCGGACGCTCGAGTTCGCCGCGCGCCACGAGCCCGACCTGCTGGTGTTCGGTGCCGCTTCGCGACAGCACTGGCCCCACTCCGCCGCCGGCGGCACCGCCGCACGCATTCTCGAAGAGGTCGCCTGCGACGTGCTGGTGATGAAGCCGCCCGGGTTCCTGAGCCCGCTGCTCGTCACCGAAGATTGAACCTGCGAACATGAAGGACGCTCCATATCGAGTCGTGACACGTGCCATGCGCCTGCGCGGGACGGCCGGCTGCCTGCTGCTCGATACCGTGCCGCTGCCGGCACAGGATGAGCACTCCCTGCTCCTCGAAGTGGCGGCCTGCGGCGTGTGCCGCACCGACCTGCATCTCATCGACGGCGATCTCACGCACGCGCATTACCCGGTGACTCCCGGCCACGAGATCGTGGGCCGGGTGCGCGCGAAGGGCGCCGCGGTCACGCAGTTCGAGCTCGGCGACCGGGTCGGCGTGCCGTGGCTCGGGCGCAGCTGTGGTCGTTGCCGCTATTGCCGCACGGGCGCCGAGAATCTGTGCGAGCGGCCGGGCTTCACCGGCTGCAACGTCGATGGAGGCTATGCCGATTACGCGGTCGCGGACGCGCGCTTCTGCCTGTCGATCCCGGTGCGCTACCCGGACAGCGAAGCCGCGCCGCTGCTGTGCGCGGGCCTCATCGGCTACCGCGCGTATCGCGCCTGCGGCCAGGCGCGCAGCATCGGCTTGTATGGCTTCGGCGCGGCGGCGCACCTGCTCGCGCAGATCGCGGTGGCCCGGCAGCGCCGCGTGTTCGCGTTCACGCGCGATGGCGATCTGGACGGCCAGAAATTCGCGCGCGACCTCGGGGCAGCGTGGGCGGGAGGCTCGAGCGAGCGGCCGCCGGAGTTCCTCGACGCCGCCATCATTTTCGCGCCGGTGGGCTCGCTGGTTCCCACCGCCTTGTCGGCGGTGCGCAAGGGCGGGTGTGTCGTGTGCGCCGGCATCCACATGTCCGACATCCCGTCGTTTCCCTATCAACTCCTGTGGGGCGAGCGCTCGATCCGCTCGATCGCGAACCTGACGCGTGCCGACGGGCACGAGTTCATGCGCATCGCCGAAGAAATCCCGCTGCGCCCGAACGTCGAATGCTTCGCGCTCGAGCAGGCCAACGAAGCCCTCGGAAAATTGCGCGCTGGCGAGCTGCGCGGCGCGGCCGTGCTCACGATGAACGGCAAGGAGAGACCGTCATGAATGCATCCTGGAAGACATTGATGTACCTCGCGCTGCTGTGGCCGGCGCTGGGCGCCGCCGCGTCGAAGGCCCAGAGCGAGTACGTGAACACGCTCGCCGCCACCTCCGACGCGGAACGCGGTGCCGAGCTCTACGCGGGCTGCGTGGCCTGTCACGGCTCCGACGGGGTCGGGGCGCTCAACGGCTCGATCCCGCGCATCGCGGGGCAGCACTATCGCGTGCTGATCCGCCAGCTCATCGATTTCCGCTACCACAAGCGCTGGGACTTCCGCATGGAAGAGGTGGCTTCCAATCGGCACGTGCTCGCGGGTGCGCAGGAAATCGCGGACGTCGCCGCGTACCTGGCCGGTCTGACGCTGAAGGCTCCGAGCGGTGTGGGTGACGGTTTGGAGCTGGCCCACGCCGCGACGGTGTATGGCGGGCATTGCCAGTCCTGTCATGGAATTCATGGCGAAGGGGATGCGGCGCGCGCGATCCCGAAGATCGGCGGCCAGCATGCGGGCTACCTGATGCGGCAGGTTTACGACTCCGTCGATGGGCGCCGCACTCCGCTCGCCGCTACGCACCGTCGACGCTTCCTCGCGCTCGACTTCAACGACGTCCGTGGGCTCAGTGATTTCATCGCGCGCGCGGGCTGGCAGGATCTGCCGCCGCCGGGCCCAGCGCCGCCGAACCCCACGCCGCCGTACGACACCCCTGACCGGTGAGCGCGTCGTGCCCGACCTCGCGGCCGCGGACGTACTCACGGGACTGAGCGCCGCCGAAGCCCGCGACCGGCTCGCGCGCGACGGTTTCAACGAGCTGCCCGCGCGCGAGCGGCGCTCGATGGCGGCGATCGCATTCGGCGTCATGCGCGAACCCATGTTCGCGCTGCTCATCGCGGCGGCCGTGCTGTACGCGGCCATCGGCGATCGCGGCGAAGCCGCGCTGCTGCTCGCGTTCGCGACCATCTCGGTCTCGATCGCGGTCGTCCAGCAGGGACGCAGCGAGCGCGCGCTCGACGCGCTGCGCGAGCTCACGAGCCCCCGCGCGCTGGTGATCCGCGACGGCGTGCGCGTGCGCATCCCGGCACGCGAAGTCGCGCGCGGCGACATCGCGGTGATCGTCGAAGGCGACCGCATTCCCGCCGACGGCGTCCTGGTGAGCGGCGATCACGTCAGCGTCGACGAATCGCTGCTCACCGGCGAGTCGCTGTCCGTGGGCAAACGCGCATCGCGCGATATTCCCGCGCGGCTGGGACCGCCCGGGGGCGATGGCTCCTCGCAGGTCTTCTCCGGCACGTTGGTCATCCGCGGAAGCGGGCTCGCGGTGATCGTGGCAACGGGCCCGGGCAGTGCCATCGGCGCCATCGGCCGTTCCCTCGCGGGCCTCGAGCGCGAGCAGCCGCGGCTCGAGCGCGAGACCCGTCGCATGGTGACGTACTTCGGTATCGGCGGCCTGGTGCTCTGTGTATTCGCGTTCCTGGCGTACGGCTGGCTGCGCGGCGACTGGCTCGAGGCGCTGCTGGGCGGCATCGCGCTGGCGATGGCGCTGCTGCCGGAAGAGTTTCCGCTGGTGCTCACGGTTTTCATGATCATGGGCGCGTGGCGGCTGTCACGCTCGCGGGTGCTGACACGGCGCGCCGCGGCCATCGAGACGCTGGGCGCGGCGACGGTGTTGTGCACCGACAAGACCGGTACGTTGACGCGCAACCTGATGTCCATTGCCTGCCTGCGCGCCGCGAACGACCACTGGGACGCCGGTGCGCCGCCCGCGCGCATTGCCGGCTCGCCGGCACTGGCGCGGCTGCTCGAAACCGCCGCGCTCGCGAGCGACGTGCACCGCGTCGACCCGATGGAGCGCTCGCTCGCGGAGTTGCACGAAGTCGTCGTCGCGGCACCGCGCGCCGGCACGCTGCTGCGCGAATATCCGCTGCGGTCCGAGCTGCTGGCGGTGACGCGCGCCTGGAGCTTCGACGGCGACGCGGAAGCACTCGTGGCCGCCAAGGGCGCGCCCGAAGCCATTGCGCGCCTGTGCCGGCTCGATGGGCCCGGGCGCGCCGCGCTCGATGCCACGGTCGACGAGCTGGCGCGCCGCGGAGTGCGCGTGCACGGTGTCGCGCGCGGCCTGTGTGCGCGCGCGGCGCTGCCGCAGGCCGCGGATGACCTCAGGCTGGAGTTTCTCGGTGTCGTGGGGTTCGCGGATCCTCTGCGCGAGTCGGTGCCCGAAGCGGTGCGTGAGTGCCGCTCGGCCGGCATCCGCGTGCTCATGATCACCGGCGATTACCCGGCGACGGCGCACGCCATTGCGCGCCAGGCAGGCCTCGCGGACGGCGCGGTACTCACGGGCGCAGAGGTGGCGGCGCTCGATGACGACGCGCTCGCGCAGCGGGTGCGCGACACGACGGTATTCGCGCGCATCGCGCCCGCGCAGAAGCTGCGTATCGTCGAGGCGCTCAAGCGCAACGGGGAAATCGTCGCGATGACGGGCGACGGGGTGAACGATGCGCCCGCGCTCAAGGCCGCGCACATCGGCATCGCGATGGGCGGTCGCGGCACCGATGTCGCACGTGAAGCCTCCGCGCTCGTGCTGCTCGACGATGACTTCGGTTCCATCGTGCACGCGATCCGGCTCGGCCGGCGCATCTACGACAACCTGCGCAAGGCGATGGGGTACATCCTGGCGATCCACGTGCCGATCGCCGGCCTGGCTCTGCTGCCGCTGCTGTTCGGCTGGCCGCTGATCCTCACGCCCATGCTCATCGCGCTGCTCGAGCTCATCATCGACCCCGCCTGTTCCGTGGTGCTCGAAGCCGAGCAGGAAGAGCACGACGTCATGAGCCGCCCACCGCGCCATCCGTCGAGCGCGCTGCTTTCGGCGCCGCTGATCGCCTGGAGCATCCTTCAGGGTGTGTGCGCGCTCGCGCTGGTCAGCGCGATTTTCGTCGCCGCCATCCTGGCCGGCATGCCCGAGGCGGTGGTGCGCACCGTCGCGTTCGTGACGCTGGTCGGGGCGAACATCGCATTGATCTTCGTGAACCGCACTTTCGCGTCGTCGCTGCGGGCCGCGTTCGGAAGGCCGAACCGCCTGTTGTGGTGGGGGCTCGGTCTCGCGAGCGCGATCCTGGCATCCATCATTGCGATGCCCGAAGCCCGTGCATTCTTCGGACTGGCGGCGCTGCCGGCGCGCGCGCTCGCGGTGAGCCTGGCCTCGGCGGTGGGATTACTGGTGATGCTCGAGCTGGTGAAGCACGCGTGGCGGTACCGGCTCGCACACTGATCACGCTCGATCAGTTGAGGCGCAAGATCGCGCGCACGGACTCCTGCCGCGGCGAGGAATTCTCCACCTCGAGGCCCAGGTGGCGCGCGAGATCGAGCATGCGCTCGTTGTTGGGCTGGACCAGGCCGTAGATGGTGCGGAACCCCTGCTGTGCCGCGTACTCGAACAGCAGCCGCGCCACCGCCGTGGCGATGCCGCGGCCCTGCCAGTCGTCGGCCACCGCGACGGCGAACTCGCAGTCCTTGCCGGTCTCGTCCACCGCGTAGCGCGCCACGCCGATGATGCGCTCTTCGTCTCCACCGCCGATGACCGCGACCAGAGCCATGTTGTGGTGATGGTCGACCGTGACCAGCTTTTGCACGAATTCCGGCGACGGCTCGCTCATGCCGAACATGAACCGCTGGTAGCGCGACACGGCGCTCATCGCGAGGATGAACGCACGCTCGCGTGCCGCATCGGCCGGCTCGATGGGACGTATTCGGTAGTCGACGCCGTCGCGGGTGCGCGCCGGCTGCGGCCACGACAGCGGAGTCGGCTTGCGGTTCAACGCGCCGCGGATGACACGTTGAGGTCGAGCATCATGCGCACCAGTTCCGCCACCGACTGCGCATTCATCTTCTCCATGACCCGAGCGCGATGGATTTCGATGGTGCGCGGGCTGATTCCGAGCTCCTGCGCGATGACCTTGTTTTGTTTGCCCTGCGTCATGAGATCGAGCACCTCGCGCTCGCGCTCGGTGAGCGAGTCGAGATGGGTGCGGATGCGCTCCCGCTCGCCCAGCGCCTGGCGCCGCTCGCCATCCTTCGCGATGGCGCGCTGGATGCGGTCGAGCAGGTCCTGGTCGCGGAACGGCTTCTGCAGGAAATCGAAGGCGCCATGCTGCATGGCTTCCACGGCCATGGGGATGTCGCCATGTCCGCTCATGAAGATGACGGGAATCACCGCGCCGCGCAGATTGAGCTGCTGCTGCAGCTCGAGGCCGCTCATGCCCGGCATCCGGATGTCGAGCACCAGGCACCCGCGCTGGGCCGGCTGGTAGCCGTCCAGGAATTCCTGCGCCGAGGCGTAGAGGGCGGATTGGAGTCCGACGGACTTGAGCAGCGAGCGCATTGCGTTGCGCACGCCTGAATCGTCGTCCACCACCATGACGATGGGCGTTCCACTGATCATGAAGATATGTCCTCGCTAGCCGGCAATTGCACGAAGAAAGTCGCGCCGTGCGGCACCACGGCGCGAGTGCCGATAGTACCGCCATGCGCCTGCGCGATGGTACGGCTGATGGTGAGTCCGAGGCCGGTGCCGGCTTGTTTGGTGGTCGAGAAGGGGTCGAACATGCGGTCGGCGATCGCGGGGGCGATCCCGGGCCCGTTGTCCGTGACGCGAAGCTCTATGTCGCCGTTCACCGTGCGCACGGTAGTGAGCTCCACCTCCCGCTCCGCCGCCGGCTGATCGAGCAGCGCCTCGAAGGCGTTGCGGATGAGGTTGAGGACCACCTGTTGCAGCTGGGTTCCATGTCCGAGCACGCGTGGCAGGTGCGGCGTGAGCGCGATGCGCAGCTGCGCATCGTGCGCGCGCGCGTCCGCGTTGAGCGTGCCGCTCAGCTCCTCGATGAGCGCATTCAGGTCGACCGGCGCGCGCTCCTCCTGGCCGTCGGTACGCACGAGATTGCGCAGCCGTCCGATGATGCCGCCCGCGCGCAAGGCTTCCGCGGCGATCTCGCGCGCGGCTTCCCGCACCTCGGGCAGGTCGGGCTGCGGCATGGCGAGGTAGCGTTCGCAGGCGCGCGCATAGGTGGCGATGGCGGTGAGCGGCTGGTTGAGCTCGTGCGCCATCCCCGAGGCGAGCTCGCCCATGGTGGCCAGCCGCGCGACGCGCGTGAGCCGCTGCTGCGCGAGATGCGAATCCTCCTCGCGCCGCACGCGCTCGGTGACGTCCTCGCCCGAGCACAGCCACCCGGCCGGAGCGCCGCCGGCGGTGCGTCGCGCGATGCAGCGCCAGTAGATGCGCCGCGGCGCGCCGGCCGCGTCCAGTGCGTCGAATTCCCGCTCGCGCGAGGTGCCGCTCGCGAGCGCGCTGGTGAGCATGAGTCGCGCGCGCTCGCGCTCCGATTCGTCGCGCAGGAACGAGAACCAGTCGCGTCCCAGGATCTCGGACTTCGGCGCGCCGAGCAGCTCGGAGCCGCGCGTGTTCAGCTCGCGGATGCGGCAATCGACGTCCAGCGAGACGAGGATGGCGTCGTTGAGCTCTAGATAGGCGATGGAGCGGTCGCGCTCGAGCTTGAGGGCGTTCAGCGCCTCGACTTCGCTGGTGACGTCGCGCACCAGGCCGACGAAGCGCGGCGGCTCGCTGTGCGGTACGCGGCCCACCGATAGATGGACCGGGAAGAGGGTGCCGTCGTGGCGCTGCGCGGTCACCTGGCGTCCGATGCCGATGATCTTCGCCGTGCCGCTCCCGAGATAGTTAGCCAGGTAGCGGTCGTGCGCCGAGCGGTCCGGCTCGGGCATGAGCATGCTGACGTTCCGCCCGAGCAGCTCGTCGGTGCGGTAACCGAAGGTGCGGCAGGCGGAATCGTTCACGGCCTGGATGCGGCCGCGATGGTCGATGACGATGATGGCATCGACGGCGGCCTCCATGAGGGCCTGGGCATCGGTGGAAAACATAGCTGCATTATCGGGTTACGAGCGTTCGCAGGGAGTACGCAATACTCCTGACGGCGTAGGTAGCCGAGCGCATGGCCGGCGGCCGTTGCGGCCTGAGACGATGACCACATGGAAAAACTCAGTCGCATCCTGGCGGTGGCGGAGCGGGCCGAAGACGGACCGGTCCTGCTCGAGAAGTCGGTGGCCCTCGCGCGCCGCTTCGGCGCCCACGTCGACGTGCTAGTCACCGATGCCGCGCAGATGCGCGCGCTCATGGCGCTGTGCACCGCGCACGGCTACGACGAGATCGTGATGAGCAGCGTGTATCTCGGCTCGAACACGCTCGGCGAGCTGATCCTGCAGCGCGTGCTCTCGACCAAACCTGATCTCGTCATCAAGTCGCCGGCGCCGAATTCGCGCGCGCCCGACACGCTGCACGAATCGGACTGGCAGCTCGCGGCCAATAGCCCCGCGCCCGTGCTCATCGTGCGCAAGCATGCGTGGGCGGACCCGACGCGCTTCGCGGTGGCGGTGGACGTGGCCGACACGGACCGCGTCCGGCTGTCGCGCGGCATGCTCCACACCGCCGGCTTCCTCGCCCTCGGCTCGCGCGGCAACCTCGACATCCTGTACAGCGAGAGCGAGCTCGCGGATGAGGCGTTGCGCATGGAGCGCGCGGTGAAGGTGGCGCAGCTCGTGCGCGAATTCCACGTGGGCTGCGAGCGCATCCAGATGTATTCCGGCGCACCGCAGGAGCGCCTGCCGCCGCTGATCGCGGCGCGCCATTACGATGTGCTGGTGCTCGGGCTCGGCGACGAGGATTCAGACCCGGCGGCGAACCCCGGCGCGGTGGCGCGCCGGCTGGCGGAAGCCACCCATGGCGACATCGTGCTCGTGCGCGGTGCCTTGCACGCCGAGGCGCGCATCGCCGCGTGGCGGCAGACCTCAGGACGCGAGCAGCGAGCGCACGAGGCGCAGTAGATTTTCCGAGTTGACGGGCTTGCTGATGATGCGCAGGTTCTCGTCCGCCCGCAGGTCACGGATCGCGGATGACGTGTCGCCGGTCACGAGCACCGCCTTGAGCGACTGCCCGAGCCGCGCGCGCGCCGCCGCGATCACCTCGGTGCCGGTGCGGTCATCCTCGAGATGATAGTCGGACACCACCAGGTCGAACTGCGGATCGGCCTCGAGCTCGGACAGCGCCTCGGCGGCAGTGGCCGCGGCGATCACGCGATACCCCTCGATTCCGAGCAGCATGCGCATGGCATTGCGCACGCCGGGCTCGTCCTCGACGAGCAGCACCCGGTGCCCGCTGGTCTCGGGGTCGGCCGGTGGCGGCGGCGGTGCGGCTTCGGTGCGCTGCGCGACGCCCGCCTTTGCCGGCGGCAGCTCGAACGCGAACACGGACCCGGTGCCCGGCGTCGAATGCACCTCGATCGTCACGCCGAGCAGGCGTGCGATGCGCTGGACGATCGACAGTCCGAGTCCGTATCCGTGGCGCGAGCTGTTGGGCGAGACGCCGATTTGATAGAACTCATCGAAGATCAGCGGCACCTGGTCGGCCGGGATCCCGATGCCGGTGTCGCGCACCTCGATGCGCAGCAGTCCGACGCGTGGCTCGCAGCGCAGCTCGATCGAGCCTTCGTGCGTGTACTTCACGGCGTTCGACAGCAGGTTGCGCAGCAGTTGGACGACGAGCGCCGGGTCGGAATGCACCTCGGCGGCCGGCGTATCGACCGTGAAGCGCAGCCCCTTGCTGGCCGCCATTCCGGTGAAGTCGCGCCGCAGCTCCTCGAACAGTGGCGCGAGCGGCAAATCGGTGAGCGCGAGCTTGATGGCGCCGGACTCGAGCTTGCTGATGTCGAGCAGCGCATTGAGCAGGCGCGACATCGCGTCGACCGCCTCTTCCTGCTGCTCGAGCACTTCGCGGCACTCCGGATCCGAGATCATGCGGCGCAGTGCGCCGTTGAGCAGCCCGAGGGTCTGCAGCGGCTGGCGCAGGTCGTGGCTCGCGGTGGCGAGGAAACGGCTCTTGGCGAGGTTGGCGTGCTCGGCGTCGCGGCGCGCCACCTCGAGCGCCTGTTCGACGCGCTTGCGCTCGGTCACGTCGCGGATGGCCGCCGCGACCCGCACCTCGCCTTCCTTGCCGATGGGGCTCAGGCTGATCTCGACGGGAAATTCCGTGCCGTCCTTGCGGATGCCGAACAGATCGAGCCCCGCGCCCATGGGGCGCACGTTGCCGGTGTAGCCGCGGCGATGGCCGATGTGGCGCCCGCGAAACCGCTCCGGCAGCAGCATCTCGACGGCATTGCCGACGATGTCGGCGCTCTCGTGGCCGAACAGCGCCGACACCTGGCGGTTGGCAAACAGGATCGTGCCCGAGGAATCGATGATGATCATCGCGTCGGGGGCGGAATCGAGAACGCTGCCGACGAGCTCGGAAGTGAGCATAGAGATGTTTGACACCGCGATTTCCGCCGAAGGATTGCATCCCCGAGCCGGCAGCGCAAGCTGTAAGGGCGACTCCCTATGGAGCTGTGGTTGGCCCGGAGGCCGCCGGCGCGCCGCATGTTCATCATGGCCTTCGCATGGGCAAGCGCATCACGATCATCCAGGGGCACCCCGATCCGCAGGAGGCGCGCCTGTGTCACGCGATCGGCTGGGCGTGCGCGGAGGGCGCGACCGCCGCCGGGCACGTGGTGCGCACCATCGACGTCGCGAAGCTGGATTTTCCGCTGCTGCGCACGCGCCGCGAATTCGAGTCCGGCGAGGTTCCGCCGGCGATCCACCTGGCGCTGTCCGGCATCCGCCCCGATCCGCGCCACGCTGTTCGGCTCGGTCGAGGGTGCCAAGCCCGCGAAGAGCGCGCGGTGGCTCGCAGAGGCGCGGCGGCTCGGCCGCGAGGCACGGTAGTTTGACCCGCGGACCGCACCACCATGCCCGCATGGTCGCGCTCGCGATGCTGCCCATGCTCGGCGCGCTCGCGGGCGCGCTGGTCGACGAACGGGTGCACTCGGGCGTCACCGTCTGGCGTTCCGCCTGCCGCGCCAGCGGCCTGGCGCTGCGCTCCGTCATGGTGTTCACGCTCGAGCTGCTGCCCTGCGCCGTCATCGGCGCGCTGGCCGGCGGGCTCGCGGTGCTGGCATTCGCAGTTCGCGCCGCGGACCCGGTACTCGCGCGCCACGCACTGGCCACGCACGCCGGTTGCGTGCTCGCCATGCCCGTCGGCCTGATGCTGTGCGCGCTCGCGTTGCCGTTGCCGGCGATGCTCTTCGCGGAGACGATGCTCGCGGGCCTGCTGGCGCTCGTGGTGGCGCGCGGGCTCGACGTGTTGACGTGTCGCGCGCCCCTGCGGCGTTAGAGACCCGCTGGTGCCGGGCGACGCAGCGACGACCGAGCTCGCGTACATCTGCGGCACGCGGCGCTGAGCCGCCTAAGGGATCGCCGCTACGCCGGCAGGCATCCGTAAGCCTACGTACTGGTGCCCGCCCGCGTGCGTAGAGGCGCGTATTTCCGCACCCGCACCGTCCGTCGAAAATCTCCGGGCCTCAACGACTCGCAGGGCTCGCATGAATTCCAGTGCTACACCGGCGGCCAACACCGCAACCTACAACGACCTCGTGGTCCGCCAGTTCACGGTGATGACCATCGTCTGGGGCATCGTGGGGATGCTGGTCGGCGCGATCATCGCCGCGCAGCTCATCTGGCCCGAGCTGAATCTCGGGGCGTGGCTGTCCTATGGCCGCCTGCGCCCGTTGCACACCAACGCGGTGATCTTCGCGTTCGGCGGCTCGGCGCTGTTCGCGACGTCTTACTACGTGGTGCAGCGGACCTGCCACGTACGCCTGTTCGGCGGCGACCGGCTCGCGGCGTTCACGTTCTGGGGCTGGCAGGCGGTCATCGTGCTGGCGGCGATCACGCTGCCCGCCGGCATGACCAGCGGCAAGGAATACGCCGAGCTCGAATGGCCCATCGACCTGCTCATCGCGGTGGTCTGGGTTGCCTACGCGGTGGTGTTCCTCGGCACCCTGGTGAAGCGCCGCGTCTCGCACATCTACGTCGCGAACTGGTTCTACGCCGCGTTCATCATCACGGTGGCCGTGCTGCACATCGTCAACAGCGCGGAGATCCCGGTGTCGGCCACCAAGTCGTACTCCATCTACGCGGGCACCGTCGACGCGATGGTGCAGTGGTGGTACGGGCACAATGCGGTGGGCTTCTTCCTCACGGCCGGCTTCCTCGGCATGATGTACTACTACGTGCCCAAGCAGGCCGGACGGCCTGTCTACTCGTACCGCCTGTCCATCGTGCACTTCTGGGCGCTCATTTCGATCTACATGTGGGCCGGCCCGCATCACTTGCACTACACGACGCTGCCCGACTGGGCGCAGTCGCTGGGGATGGTGTTCTCGCTGATCCTGCTGGCGCCGTCCTGGGGCGGGATGATCAACGGCCTCATGACGCTCTCGGGCGCCTGGCACAAGCTGCGCACCGACCCGATCCTCAAGTTCATGGTGGTGGCGCTGTCGTTCTACGGCATGTCGACGTTCGAAGGCCCGATGATGTCCATCAAGACGGTCAACGCGCTGTCTCACTACACGGACTGGACCATCGGTCACGTCCATTCGGGCGCGCTCGGCTGGGTGGCGATGATCACGATCGCGTGTGTCTATTCCATGCTGCCGAAGCTCTACGGCAGGAAAGAGATGTGGAGCACGCGGCTCATCGACTGGCATTTCTGGACGACGACCATCGGCGTGGTGCTGTACGTGGCCGCGATGTGGATCGCCGGCGTCATGCAGGGCCTGATGTGGCGCGCCACGAACGATGACGGCTCGCTGACGTATTCCTTCGTCGAGGCGCTCAATGCCACCTATCCGTACTACGCGGTGCGCTTGTTAGGAGGGCTGATGGTGCTGTCGGGCATGTTCCTGATGGCCTACAACGCCTGGAAGACGGTCGCAGGGCAGTCCCGCGTGCCGGCCACCGCGATCCCGGAGCCCGCATGAGCAACCCGAACGCATCGAAGCACGAAGTCGTCGAGAAGAAGGTCTCGTGGCTCGGAATCTGGATCGCACTCGTCATCAGCATCGGTGGCATGGTCGAGATCGTGCCGCTGTACCTGTCGGGCGAGGTCACCCAGCCCGCGCCGGGCGTGAAGCCGTACCCCGCGCTGGCGCTCGAGGGACGCGACGTCTACCTGCGCGAGGGCTGCTACAACTGTCACTCGCAGATGATCCGCCCGCTGCGCGCCGAAACCGAGCGCTACGGGCATTACTCGCTGGCCGGCGAGAGCGTCTACGACCATCCGTTCCAGTTCGGCAGCAAGCGCACGGGGCCCGATCTCGCACGCGTCGGCGGCCGCTACAGCGACGACTGGCATCGCATCCACCTCGCCAACCCGCGCGACGTGGTGCCGGAGTCGAACATGCCGGCGTACACCTGGCTGGCGGACGCGCTGGTGGACGAGCGGGCGACGCCGGCCAAGATGCGCGCGCTGCGCACGGTCGGCGTGCCGTACTCCGATGCGGACATCGCCGCGGCCTCCGACGCCGTGCGCGGCAAGTCCGAGATGGAGGCATTGATAGCCTATCTACAAGGCCTCGGCACCGCCGCGGCGAACTGGTGAACCGCATGGACCTGGCAACTTTTCGTGGATTGGTCACCGGCGTGCTGCTGGTCTCCTTCGTGCTGCTCGTCGTCTGGGCGTGGAGCCGCAAGCGCACGGCGGACTTCGACGCGGCGGCGCGGCTGCCGCTGGAAGAGGAAGGGCACGGATCATGACCGGCGCGCACAGCGTATTCATCATCGTACTGACACTCGCCAACATCGGCGGCGCCTTGTGGCTGCTGTGGTGGACGCGCCGCTCGCACGGCGAGACCATGGGAAGCGGCCTGACCACCGGCCACGTGTGGGACGAGGACCTGCGCGAGCTCAACAATCCGCTGCCGCGCTGGTGGCTGTGGCTGTTCATCATCACGGTGCTGTTCGGCGGCGTGTATCTCGCGCTGTATCCGGGGCTCGGGGACTATCGCGGGACGCTCAACTGGTCCGCGCGCAGCGAGCACGCGGCCGATGCGCGCGCCAACGCCGCGCGCATCGAGAAGACGCTCGCGCCGTTCGCGCAGCGCACGGTGGGCGACCTGACGGTGGACCCGGCGGCGCTCAACATCGGGCGCAACCTGTTCCTCAACAACTGCGCGGCCTGCCACGGCTCGGACGGCGGCGGCGCACCCGGCTTCCCGAATCTTTCGGACAAGGACTGGCTGTGGGGCGGCGACGCCGACACCGTGGCCGCGACCATCGCCGACGGCCGCGTCGGCGCGATGCCGCCCTGGGGCGGGGTGCTCGGCGCGCAGGGGGTCGAGGACATGCTCGCCTACGTGTTCAGCCTGCAGGGCCGCAAGCTCGAGGCGGGCGATGCGCCCGCCGGCGGCCGCAAGTTCGCCGAGCTGTGCGCGGCCTGTCACGGCGCCGACGGGCACGGCAACGCCGCGCTCGGCGCGCCGAATCTCACCGACGGCATCTGGCTGCACGGCGGCGCGCTCGCCACCGTGCGCCAGAGCATCGAGAACGGCCGCTCGGGCGCCATGCCGGCGCACGCGGCGCGGCTCGGCGCGACCCGGGTCAAACTACTGGCGGCGTACGTGCTGTCGTTGGGCACGCCCGCCGCCGCCAGCGTCGCGCAGGCCGGGCCGCCGAATGAGCAACCCCGCTGAGACCGGCGCGCCGCCGGCGCGCAGCACCGAGGAGCTCGGCCCGCGCGCACGCGCGGGCGGTGTCATCGTCTGGAGTGCGTTCCTCTCGGCCGCCGTCGCGACGATGGTGTGCTTCGCGCTCGTCGATCCCCAGGCGCTGGCCGGCGGCGAGCCGCCCGGCTGGTGGACCACGCGCCTGCGCGTGTACGCGCTGGGCTTCTTCTTCTTTTGGGTGACCGGCATGGTCGCCGCCGGGCTGTGCTGGGTGCTGTCACGGCCGCCACGGCCATGACCAAGCCCGCACTACGGCTGGCGGACATCGGCGTGCGCGTGGAAGGAGGTGACAACCTCTACGCCGCGCACCAGAAAGTGTACCCGCGCGAGATCGACGGCCGCTTCGCGCGCCTGCGCGTCCTCTCGGTGTGGCTGCTGCTCGGCATCTTCTATCTACTGCCGTGGCTGCAGTGGGGCGGGCGCCAGGCGGTGCTGTTCGACCTGCCGGCGCGCAAGTTCTTCATCGCCGGGCTGGTGTTCTGGCCGCAGGATTTCATCTTCCTGTCGTGGCTGCTGATCATCGCGGCGCTGTCGCTGTTCTTCTTCACGGCTATGGCGGGCCGCCTGTGGTGCGGCTACGCATGCCCGCAGACGGTGTGGACCGAGACCTTCCTGTGGATGGAGCGTTTGACGGAGGGCAACCGCGCCGCGCGCCAGAAGCTCGACCGCGGGCCCTGGAATGCGCGCAAGCTCGCGCGCAAGGCCTCGAAGCAGCTCCTGTGGGTGACGTTCGCGCTCTGGACCGGCTTCACCTTCGTCGGCTTCTTCACGCCGATCCGCACGTTGGCCGCCGAGGTGGCCGGCCTCGCGCTGGGTCCGTGGGAAACGTTCTGGATCGTGTTCTACGCCTTCGCCACGTACGGCAATGCCGGCTACCTGCGCGAGCAGGTGTGCAAGTACATGTGTCCGTACGCGCGCTTCCAGAGCGCGATGTTCGACCACGACACGCTCGTCATCACCTACGACGCGGCGCGCGGAGAGCCGCGCGGTGCGCGCAAACGCGCGGCCGACGCCGGCGACGGCGCGCGCGGCGACTGCGTCGATTGCACCTGGTGCGTGCAGGTGTGTCCGACGGGCATCGACATACGCCAGGGCCTGCAGATCGAATGCATCGGCTGCGCCGCGTGCATCGACGCCTGCGACGTGGTGATGGACAAGGTGGGCTCGCCGCGCGGCCTGATTCGCTATACGACGCAGCACGCGCTCGACGGGCGGCCCACCAGGTTGCTGCGGCCAAGGATACTCATATACGGAGCGCTTCTCGGCGCGCTGGTGGTCGGGTTCGTCTGCGCCATTGCGCTGCGCTCGCCGGTATCGCTCGACGTCATTCGCGATCGCAATTCTCTCTACCGCCTCACCGACGACGGCCAGGTCGACAACGTCTACACCGTGCGCATCCTCAACAAGAGCGAGCGTGCGCGCACCTTCAGCCTCTCGGCGCAGGGCGCGTCACCGCTCACGCTGGTGCCCGGGGAGCGCGAATACCGGGTTGCGAGCGGCGAGGTCTACTCGCTGGCGCTGCGCGTGCGCCGCGCCGCCTACGAGCCGCTCGGCGCCGAGACCATCACGCTCGTGGCGCAGGCCGCCGATGACCCGAACGTCCACGTGGAAACCGCCGCGCGCTTTCTGGCGCCCGCGAGATGAACATGACCGCCCAGAATCAAAACGACACGCGCGCGAATCCGGTCTTCTGGCTGATGTGGCTGCTGCCGCTGTCGGCGGTGGTGGGCGGATTGGCGACGCTCGTCATCGCGCTGCGTGACGGAGATCGCGCGCTGCCGGCCGCGTACCATTGGGAGGGCGCGGGCCTCGACGGCGATTTTGCACGCCAGCGTGCTGCCGCCGAGAACGATGTCGAAGTGCGCTTCGAGATGCTCGGCCGCCGGTGCGTGGCCCGCGTGCTGCGGGCGCCGACCGATGCCGCGGCGTTGCAGTTGCAGATCACCAGCGCGTCGGACGAACGGCGCGACCGCAGCGTGCGACTCGAGCGTGTCTCCTTCGGCGTGTACGACGCGGCCTGCGAAGCGCTGCCCCCCGGCCGCTGGCTGGTCGCCATCGGCGACGATGCGCGCTCGTGGAGCATTCGCGAGCGCATCGCCGGCCCGCTCGAATCGCTGACGCTGCGGGCGCGCAGCCCGGACGGGCCCGTCACGTGAGCACCGCGCTGCGACATGCGCGCTGGTCGCTCGACGCGGGCGAGCACGAGCACGTCGTGTTCGCCGTCGAGGGCATGCGCTGCGCGGCCTGCGCACGCTCCATCGAGCGCGCCGTGGGTGCGTTGCCCGGTGTCGAAGGCGTGCGGGTGAACGGCGCCACCGCGCGCGTCGCCGTCGACTGGCGCGGCCACAGCGCCATCGGCCTCGCGCAGATCCTCGCGGCGGTGGAGCGCGCGGGGTTCGTGCCGGTGCCGCTCGCCGGCACGGGCGCTTCGGACGAATACCAGCGCGAGCGCCGCGTCGCCCTCAAGCGCGTCGGGCTCGCCGCGCTCGGCATGATGCAGGCGATGATGTATCTCGCCGCGCTCTACGGCACCAGCGACATCAGTGCCGCGATGGCGCAGCTCATGCGCATCGCCGGCATGATCATCGTGACGCCGGTGTTGTTCTACAGCGGCGCACCGTTCCTCCTGGGAGCGTGGCGCGATCTCACGCAACGCCGTCTCGGCATGGACGTGCCGGTGGCGATGGCATTGCTGCTCGCGTGGGTGCCGAGCGTCTACAACACCTTTCGCGCGGCGGGCGAGGTGTACTTCGACTCGATCGGCATGTTCGTGTTCTTCCTTTCGATGGGGCGCTTCATCGAGATGAGCGTGCGCTACCGCGGGCTGATCTCCTCCGAGGCGCTGTCGCGCAGCCTGCCATCGCACGTGACGCGCCTCGACGCGGGCGGCGTGCGCACGCGGGTCGGCGCCGGCGAGCTGGCCGTGGGCGACCGCTTCTTCGTGCCCAAGGGCGGCGTCGTGGCCGTCGACGCCGAGCTCGCGCCGGAGTCGGTGGCGGAAGGCCCCGCGCTGGTGGATGAAACCCTGCTCACCGGCGAATCCCTGGCCGTGCGGCGCGGCGCGGGCGAACGCATCCGTGGCGGCAGCCTCAATGTGGGTGCGCCGCTCACGCTGGTCGCGCGCACCGTGGTCGCGCGCTCGACGCTCGCCTCGATGGTGACGCTGCTCGAGCGCGCGCAGGCCGAGCGCCCGCGGCTCGCGCAGGTCGCCGACCGCATGGCATCGTGGTTCGTGCTCACCGTGCTGGTGCTCGCCGCCGTCACCGGACTGCTGTGGTGGCGGTTCGATGCGGCGCGCGCGTTCTCGGCGATGCTCGCCGTGCTGGTGGTGACCTGTCCGTGCGCGCTGTCGCTCGCGACGCCGGCCGCGCTCGCCGCGGCCGCGACCGCGCTGGCCCGCCGCGGCCTGCTGGTGCTGCGCGGCGACGCGGTCGAGCGGCTGGCGCGCATCGATACCGTGGTGCTCGACAAGACCGGCACACTGACCAGCAACCAGACCTGCATCGGAGAAGTGACGCTCACGGCGACACTCACGCGCGAGGAGGCGCTCGCGATCTCTGCCGCGCTCGAGCGCGGCTCTGCGCATCCGCTGGCTGCGGCCTTCGCCCCGTACGCGACACCCGAACGCGAGGCGCGCGGCCTGCACGAAGTGGCGGGCGAGGGGATCGAAGGGACGATCGACGGCCAGTGCTGGCGCCTCGGCCGCCGTGAATTCGCGCAGGGCGCGAGGCAGCCGGGAAACGTGATCGCGTTCGTGCCGCGCGCCTGTGGCGACGCCACGGTGTTTCTCGGCGGGCCGGCCGGGCTGGTCGCCGCCATCGAGGTGGGCTCGCCGCTGCGCGCCGATGCGCACGCGGCCATCGCCGCGCTGCGCGGCATGGGGCTCGAGATCGTCATCGCGAGCGGCGACAGTGAATCCGCCGTCACCGCGGCCGCGCGCGCACTCGACATCCGCACCGCGCATGCGCGCGTCACGCCCAACGAGAAGATCCAGCTCGTCGAGGACCTGCGCGCCGCGGGCCGCCGCGTGTTCATGATCGGCGACGGCATCAACGACGGGCCCGTGCTGGCCTGCGCGGACGTGTCGTGCGCGATGGGGCAGGGCTCGGCGATCGCCCAGTCGGCATCCGACCTGCTGCTGGCGCACGAGAACCTGGCGGCGCTGCCGCAGGGCATCGCGCTGGCGCGGCGCGCCATGCGCGTGGTGCACCAGAACCTGATCTGGGCGCTGGCATACAACCTCGCGGCGGTGCCACTGGCCGCGCTCGGCTGGATTCCGCCGTGGGTGGCGGCGCTCGGAATGTCGCTGTCCTCGGTGGCCGTGGTGCTCAATGCGCGCCGCATCGCGCGCCAGCACCCGGACCCGCGGGGCATCCCGTGAGCATCGCCTATCTACTGGTGGTGCTGGGGCTGGCCCTGCTGGGCGGCGCCGTGTGGGCGCTGTTCTGGGCCGTGGACTCGGGGCAGTTCGACGATCTGGAAGCGCACGGCCGGTCCATTCTCGACGCCGCGGGCGAAGAGGAGGCGGCGCCCGGGCCGCCGCTCCCCGCTGCGCCCGCGTCGCATCACATCGCGATCGCGAACTCCGCCAGCAGCAGCACCACGAAGCCCGCCACCGCCAGCAACGCGTGACCCACGACGAGGCCGGAGGGCAGCGCGCGCTGCTTGACGTGCGAGCTCAGCAGCACGAAGCCGCCGAGCGCGGCGACCACCAGCACACCGAATGCGATGCCGGCCTTGCCGCTGAAGCCGGTCTTGAGCAGCGCCAGCAGCAGCACGACGAGACCGGACGCGGCGAACAAGCCATGCAGCACGGCGAGCACGGCCTTCGGCGGCGACTGCCCGCGGAAATGCAGGATGGCCATGGTGAGGCCGGCGAGCGCCGCGATGGCAAACAACACTAATGAGATACGAAACATGGAGCACCCCGATTGCGACGGACAACCCCGTCGTGCGCTGTAAATGTCCGCCGTTACGGGAATGTTCCCCGCATTGCGGGGCGTCGGCGCCGCGCTCAGGCCGCGACGTGAAACAGCGTGCCGACCGCGGTCGTCACCGCCATCGCGAGCGCGCCCCAGAAGGTGACGCGCACCGCGCCGGTGGCCATCGATGCGCCGCCCGCGCGCGCGGCGATGGCGCCCGTGATCGCGAGGCACGCCAGTGACGTCCCGGCGATCAGCGGGCGCAGCGCGCCGGCCGGTGCGAGCGAGGTGACGGCCAGCGGCAGTGCCGCGCCGAGCGCGAAGCTCGCCGCGGAGGCGAACGCCGCCTGGATCGGACGCGCGCGCGTCTCGTTCGCGATGCCGAGCTCGTCGCGGACGTGCGCGCCGAGCGCGTCGTGCGCCATGAGCTGGTCGGCGACCTGGCGCGCGAGCGCGGGCTCGAGCCCACGCTTGATGTAGATGGACGCGAGCTCGTGATGCTCGCCCGCGGCGTCGGTGGCGAGCTCGCGGCGCTCGCGCTCGATGTCGGCGCGTTCGGCGTCGGCCTGCGAATGCACGGAGACGTATTCGCCGGCGGCCATGGACATGGCGCCGGCCACCAGCCCCGCGCTGCCGGCGAGCAGGATGTCGCCGCGCGCCATGTCCGCGGCCGCCACGCCGAGCATGAGGCTGGCCGTGGATACGATGCCGTCGTTCGAGCCGAGCACGGCGGCGCGCAGCCAGCCGACGTTGCCGAGACGATGCCGTTCGCGATGGTGTTTGCGCATGACCTGCGCACTGTAACGCAACGCGAGCCCCGCGCGGAAAAAGGGGACAGATCTATTTGTTGACTATATGGATGGATGCCGTCATTTCTCGATAAATAGATCTGTCCCCTTTTCCGCCGGGGCTAGTAGATCTCCGGCACCAGCATCGACGGCGGCACCGCCTGCCGTGAGTAGTGCTCGTGCCGTTCGCGCTCGGGCAGCACGACGCCGCTCTTCGGAATGTCCTCGTACGGAAACTGCTTCAGCAGATGGTCGATGCAGTTGAGCCGCGCGCGCTTCTTGTCCACCGCCTGCACCACCCACCACGGCGCCTCGGAGATGTGGCTGCGCTCGAGCATCACTTCCTTCGCCTTGGTGTAGTCCTCCCAGCGCCGCCGCGACTCGAGGTCCATCGGCGACAGCTTCCACTGCTTGAGCGGATCATGGATGCGGCCGAGAAAACGCAGGTGCTGCTCCTCGTCGGTGATCGAGAACCAGTACTTCAGCAGGCGGATGCCCGAGCGCACCAGCATCCTCTCGAACTCGGGCACGGAACGATAGAACTCCTCGTATTCTCCCGGTGTACAGAAACCCATGACGTGCTCGACGCCGGCGCGGTTGTACCAGCTGCGGTCGAACAGCACGATCTCGCCGCCGGCCGGCAGGTGCGTGACGTAGCGCTGGAAATACCACTGGGTGCGCTCGCGGTCGTTGGGCGCGGGCAGCGCGACCACGCGGCACACGCGCGGGTTGAGCTTCTGGGTGATGCGCTTGATGGCGCCGCCCTTGCCGGCGGCGTCGCGCCCTTCGAACAGGATCACCACCTTCTGCTTCGTGGCCGACACCCAGTCCTGCAGCCGCACCAATTCGCCCTGCAGGCGGAAGAGCTGCTGGAAGTAGGTCCTGCGATAGTCCTTCTCACCGGCGTCGTTCGCGCCGCCGTCGGCGAGCCCGGGCAGCGGGTGGTAGTCCTCGACGTCCATCTCGAGCTCTTCATCCCAGGAGTCGGCGAGATCGCGGCGGACGCGTGCGATGAGCTCTTCGTGGTCGATGGAATTCAGCGACATGGGGCGGTGTTCATGCGTGCGCTCCTGGCGGCGAGACGGATACTCCCGCGCCAAGATTGCAGTTTTGTTGCGCCGCCCGCCGCGGCGCTCCGGCCGGCCCCTCCGGCCGGGCTTGTTAGTGCCGCCCCATCCGGATGTCCGCCACCTTGTCCTTGTACTCGCGCTTCGGATCGCGGCCCAGCAGCAGCTTCACGCCGGCGAACAGGCTGTGCTCGTTGAGCCACACCTGGGCATCCTGCGGCTCGAAGCGCAGCAACTGCAGCTTGGGGTCGTCCTTGCCGCCCTCGTACCACGCGGCGACGAACGGGTTCCACAAACGGTCGACCATGACGCGATTGTCGACCGCGAACAGCTCGCCCTGAATGGACGCGAACAGCTCGTGCCCCTTCGAGGAGAACTGCAGCATCGCGCGGTGCGAGGCGCCGGTGGCGCGCACCAGCTCGGTGTCCTTCGCGCTGAAGAACCAGATCGGCCCGCGTTCGTCGGCCTCGTGCAGGATCTGCGCGGTCATGGGCTGGGCGTGGCCGGCATCGGTACCGACCAGGCCCAGCATCGCCGTGCGATCGCCGTCCAGCGCCTTCCAGAATTTCTGTTCGATCTCGGCTTCGGTGCTCATGAGCTGCTCCTGGGAATGGAATTGCAGCTTCACCCCGGAGCGCGCCCGGCGGACGCGGACATGGAAGCCGATCCGTGTCAGGCGCGTCCTATCTAATGCCAGAGAGGCCCACGTCCCGTACGCCCTGCGCGAGCGCCTGCGATACGCATTGCCGGTGCTGCCCGCGCAGCGCGAGCACCCGGCGGTCGAGCGGGCTGCAGGCCGCGCGCGCGGCCCGCTGCAGGCGCGCATGCAGGCTGGCGACGCCCGCGCGCGAGTCGAGATCGAGACCGCCGTAGCGCACGAGGACGCCGGGTGCCGCGCCCGCCGGCGCGCGCGCCGTGTTGGCCGAGGCGGCGCCGCCGAGCGCGAGGCCGGCGGCCAGGGCGGCGAGTAGTTTGTTCATGACGTGCTCCTGTTCGCAACCGGAGCGCATCGTGCCAGCCGCGAACGCCGGCGGGTTCCGGAGTTCTGACCGGGGCATCAGTTTTTCTTGTGCGTCGGGCCGGACGCTAGGCCGCGAAACCCGACACGTGCGCATTGCGCCATTCGCTGGGGGGCGCGCCGACCGCCTTCTTGAACGCGCGGCTGAACGCGGCTTCCGAGTCGTAGCCGACCCGGGAGGAGATCGACGAAACGGAGTCGGTGGTGGTGCGCAGGTAGTTAGTGGCGAGCTGCATGCGCCAGCTGGTGAGGTATTGCATCGGCGGCTGGCCGACGAATTCCGTGAAGCGCTCGGCGAACGCGGAGCGCGACAGGGCAGCCTCGTGCGCCAGCGCCTCGAGGGTCCAGTCGCGCGCGGGGTCGGCGTGCAGCGCGGCGAGCGCGCGGCCCAGGTACGCATCGCGCAGGCCGGCGAGCCAGTTGGTGCGGCCGGGCGGCAGCGACTCCAGGTGCCGCCGCACCACGTCGACGAACATGAGCTCGCTGATGCGGCCGAGCATGCACGCGCCGCCCATGCGCGAGCCCTTCGACTCGGCGAGCGCCGCGCGGAAATACGCACCGAGCGCGCCGCTGGCGTGGTCGCTGACGTGGATGACGCGCGGCAACGCCGTGAGCAGCGGGTTGTACGGGCGCGAGTCGCAGGCCAGGAAGCCGCACACGAAATGCGCCGGGTCGCCGCCCGCGGTACCGACCGAGATCTTGGAGGGCAGGATGCCGTCCTTCGGCATGCGGTACATCGACATCTCCGGCGTCTTGCGCAGCCCGATGGCGGTGGACAGCACGTGCGTGTCCCCGTGCGGCAGCACGATGATGTCGCCGGCCTGCAGGCGGATGGGTTCCTCGCCCTCGAGCGTCGCCCAGCACGTGCCTTGCATGATGAGGTGATAGGAGATCAGGTGATCGGACCCGGTGCCGGGGAACATCGCCTCCACCACCTCGCGGCCGCGCGGTGTTTCCGCCACCCAGGGCTCGCAGGCCTGCACGTCGAAGAAAAACGCGCCGGTCAGGCGCACCGCGCGCAACACGTCTGAAAGTGCATCCATCGAATTCTCCCTGAACCGCTCGCGGACGCTGGGGCAAAAACCCCGGACGCGCGGTCATGCGTTCTGCCCCCGCAGGCGGCTACTGTGCCGCACGTCGGGTTTGATTGGCAACGTGGACCATCCGGCACTGCGCGTGCGCGCAGGCCACGGACGTTCGGGCATCAAGCGCGGATGGCCGGTCATTCGCGGAACGCGCCGACCTCACTACGATGGCGTCATCCCTAACAACTGTGGAGATGACGATGATGAAAGCGATTTGTGCAGTAACGGCGATGTCACTCGCCGGGCCGGCATTGTCCGCCGAAGCCGCCGCGACCCCGCACCGCTACCTGATCGAGCGCACCTTTCCCGCCGGCGCGCTCGACGGCGTCGACGCCGCGACCAAGCAGAAAGTGAATGCGACCAACAAGTCGCTGGGCGTGAACTGGGAGAAGTCGTACGCGAACGCCGCCAAGACGAAGACCTATTGCGTCTACACGGGCCCGAGCGAGAACGCCGTGCGCGAGGCCGCGAAGCTCAACGGCCTGCCCGTCGACACGGTGGTCGAGATTCCGGCCGACATCAAGGCCGAGCCGCGCGGCGCGATGCAGAAGATCGCGAGCGGCAACCACCGCTACCTGGTCCGCCGCAGCGGCGCGGCCAACGTGCGCGGCGACGGTGACGCGCATTTCGGCGTGAAGCTGCTGACGTCCTATGCGACCGACGACAAGAGCAGCACGTTCTGGGTGTACGAGGCGCCGAGCTTCTCGGCCGTGGAGAGCGCGGCGAAGGCCGGCGGCACGCCGTTCGAGTCCATCGTCGAGATCCCGGAGACCCTGTACCCGAACTAGGAATAAAGGGGACAGATCTATTTACCGGGAATCTCGCTGGAAGCAGCAAATTCTCAATAAATAGATCTGTCCCCTTTTTCCGCGCGCTCGAGATCCGCGCTCCAGTTGGTCTCCCAGCGCGTGCCGTCCGTCGACGTCGCCTGCTCCCAGCGCGCCGTGCGCGCGGTGATGTCCGACCAGCGCGAGCGCACCTGCATCTTGCGGCCGTCGATCTCGTCCTCGCCGATCAATGTGCCGACTCCCTTTTCGAACCTGCCGGCCACGGACGAGGCAATCGTCGCCGGCCGGCGGCCGTCCAGCCACCAGCTGCGCCACACGCGCTGCGTCGGATCGAATGCGCGCAGGCTCACGCCGCGATACCTGCCGCCTGGCGCGTGGAATACATTGTCGCCGACGTTGCCGAGCCCGCTCATCACGGGGCGATTGCCGAGCGTGCTGTCGAATTCTTCCCACGCGCCGCCCCGGCCGAGGCGCCGGTTACGCACGCGCCACTCGCCGACGAGGAAGCGCCAGTCCTCGGCCGCCTCGGGTACCGGCTGGTCGAACGGCAGCGGGGTCGGATTCGCACTGGTGCGCGTGAAGTAGTTGCGCCAGTTGATCTCCCAGCGCCTGCCGCCATCGGTCGAGAAGGCCTGGTCCCAGTGCGGACGTTTGCCGCCGGTCTCGTGCCAGCGGAAGCGCACCGTCACCGGCGTGCCCGCGTGCACGTCGTCGCCGAAGAACTCGCCCTCCTGCGCGCGGAAGCCGCCGCGCACCGGCGGATCGAGCCGCGCGGCATTGCGGCCGTCGAGCCACCAGATGGACCACCGGCCCGTCGCCGGGTCGAACGCGCGCGGCGCGAAGGCGCGGTAGGCGCCGGAAGGTAGATAGAGCAGGCAGTCGTCGAGGTTGCCGAGCCCGCCGAGAGTGGGCCAGCTGTTGCACTTGCCGCCGAACTCGTCCCAGGTGGTGCTGCCGACGAGCCGGTCGCGCAGCCGCTCGTGCCGCACGTCCCAGTTCCCCGCAAGCCACTGCCAGTCGCGCTCGTGGCCCGAAGCCGGGAAGGCGAGCCGCGGCGCCGTCATCGCGCATGCGGCCGAGGAAAGCGTCTGGAGGAGGGCGCGGCGGCTGATGGTCATGTGGTGCTCCGGTGGAACCGACGCGATGTTCGATGGATGGCGCCGCCGTTGACCAGTAGGCAGATCCACCCATAGGCTAAGGCGGACTTATGGTAGCCGCAGACAAGCTCCCGTCATTGCCGTCCATCCGCGCGTTCGAAGCGGCGGCGCGCGTCGGCAGTTTTGCGCAGGCGGCGGCGGAGCTCGGCACGACCGCGGCCTCGGTGAGCTACCACGTGCGCCAGCTCGAGCGGCAGCTCGGCATGCCGCTGTTCCGCCGCCACGCGCAGCGGGTGGAGTTGACCGCCTCCGGCGCCGTCATCGCGCGCGAGGCAATGAACGCGTTCGCGGCGTTGCGCGCCAGCTTCGTGCGCGCGGTGGACGTCGACGAGTCGCGGCTCGCGCTGACCATGCTGCCGTCGTTCGGCACGAGCTGGCTCACGCCGCGGCTCGGCGGCTTCCGCGCGCATCACCCCGGCATCGCGCTGCGCATCGACGTGTCCGGTGACGCCGAGGACCTCAACGACGGCCGCTTCGATGCCGCCATCCGCAACGGCCACGGCCGCTGGCCGGGCATGCGCGCGGTCAAACTACTGCCCAGCATCTTCATGCCGCTGTGCGCGCCAAAGCTCAAGAGCGCCGCGGCTGCCCTGACGAACCCGCGACGCGCGCTCGAGGTGCCGCTGCTCGGGCGGCCCGACTGGTGGACGATGTGGTTTCGCGCGCGCGGCTTCGACGCGGGCCCGTCGCGCGACAAGTTCGGCACCAGCCTGGCGCACGAGTACCTCGACATCGCGGCGGCGGTGGCGGGGCAGGGCATCGCCATCGGCTCGCCGCTGCTGTTCCGCGCCGAGCTCGACGCCGGGCGGCTCGTTACCGCGCATGATTTCGTCGGCACCGACGCGCGCGCGTTCTGGTTCATCTACCCCGCGGCGCGCGAGCACAGCCGCAAGATCATCGCGTTCGGCGAGTGGATAGAGGCGGAGGCGGCGGCGGCGCGCGAGGCGGGCGCGGGTTTCATCCGGCGCGCGAAGGGTTGATGGGGACATTCCTCATTTCCTTGTAACAAACGGAATGCAGATCGCGCATCCAGCGTCGCGCCCCGTTTGTTACAAGGAAATGAGGAATGTCCCCATTATTTCGAGGCGATCCAGGTGGCGACTTCGGTCCACTCGATGAACTGGCCCTCGATCTGCCTGGAAACGTCCGCGTGCTTCTCGCACCCGGGGTTCAGCGAGTTCATGATCATTCCCTGGGCATCCCGGGTCGACCGCATCACGGTGAGCATGGGACGGCCCTTGAGGCACTTTCCGCGCTTCATGTCCCGATCGAGCACGGCCGTGCGGATGATCATGGTGAGCAGCTCGGCGTACGCATCGGCCGAGACCTGCTTGCGGAACACGCCGATCTTGCCGGTGTCCTTGCGGCCGGCGAACACGACGCGCCCGTCTTCGAACACGTACAGCTCATAGACGGGGCAGCTCCCGGAGCAGGTGCCGCTCGCGATGGCGACGAACTTCTCGCCGGGATTCCACAGCGGAACCCCACCCGAAGGCGAGCCCGCGGCGTACGGCCGCACCTGCGGCATCTCCGCCGATGCGACCGGGGCGAACGTGCCGGCCAGCACGGCCGCGAAGACGAGGGTGAGCGTTCTCATGGGGCGCAGCATACCCCCGCGAAAAGTAGTTCGTCCCCTTTTTCTCAGCACTCGACGATGTTCACGGCCAGCCCGCCGCGCGAGGTCTCCTTGTACTTGGTCTTCATGTCGGCGCCGGTCTCGCGCATGGTCTTGATGACCTTGTCCAATGAAACGTAATGCGTGCCATCCCCGCGCAGCGCCATGCGCGCCACGTTGATGGCCTTCGCCGCGCCGATCGCATTGCGCTCGATGCAGGGTATCTGCACCAGCCCGCCCACCGGGTCGCAGGTGAGGCCCAGGTGATGCTCCATCGCAATTTCGGCCGCATTCTCGACCTGCAGCACGGACCCGCCCAGCACGGCGGTGAGCGCGGCCGCGGCCATCGAGCAGGCGACGCCGACCTCCCCCTGACAACCCACTTCGGCGCCGGAGATGGACGCGTTCTCCTTATATAAGAACCCGACGGCGGCGGCGGTGAGCAGGAAATCCACGATGCCGGCGTCATTCGCGCCGTGCACGAACCGCGCGTAGTAGTGCATGAGCGCGGGCACGATGCCGGCGGCGCCATTGGTGGGTGCGGTCACCACGCGGCCGCCCGCGGCATTCTCCTCGTTCACCGCCAGCGCCCAGAGATTCACCCAGTCGAGCGCGATCAATGGATCGTGCGGCGCCGCGACCTGCGGCGCCGTGAGTTGTCTGTAGAGCTCCGGCGCGCGGCGCTTCACCTTGTAGCCGCCGGGCAGCACTCCCGGCGTCTCGCAGCCGCGCTGCACGCAGGCCTGCATGACGCGCCAGATGCGCAGCAGCCCCTCGTCGATCTCCGCGTCGCTGCGCCAGCGGCGCTCGTTGCGGCGCATGATACCGGCGATCGATGTCTTCTCCTTCTCGCACAGCGCCAGCAGCTCGTCGCCGGTGCGAAACGGAAACGGCAGCACGGTGAGATCCGGGACGATGCGCTTCTCCACGCCGTGCTCCGCGCCCGGCGTCTCGCCGACGACGAACCCGCCGCCGACCGAGTAGTACACGCCGCTCGCGAGCTCGCCGCCGCCGTCACCGAACGCGATGAAGCGCATGCCGTTCGAGTGCAGCGGCAGCGTGTCCTTGTGGTTGAAGACGAGGTCGCGCCGCTCGTCGAAGGGCAGCGGATGCATGCCCATGAGATCGAGCGAGCCCGTGGCGCGGATCTGCCCGACGATGCCGGCGATGGCGTTCACATCCACGGTATCCGGCTCGTGGCCGGACAGCCCCAGCAGCACGGCCTTGTCGCTGCTGTGGCCCTTGCCCGTGGCGCCGAGCGAGCCGAACAGCGTGACGGTGATGCGCGCCACCCGGCCTAACAACCCGCCGTCCCGCAGCCGCACACCGAACAGCCGCGCCGCGCGCATCGGCCCCACGGTATGCGAGCTCGACGGCCCGATGCCGATCTTGAACAGGTCGAAGACGCTCAGTGCCACGCGGCATTGTGCTATTCGCAGCGCCCCTGCGCCACGGGAATATTTCCTATTCCGGCCGGCCGCCGGCATCGCGCCGTGGGCGCTGCGCGCCCAGCCAGCGCCAGGCGATCACCACCGCGCCGGCCGCGGCCAGCCCGCCCACGATCCACCACTCATAGCGATGCAGGTCCTCGACCAGGCGCGCGACGAGGCGGCTGGCCGCGAAGCCGGTGAGCGCGAACGCGCACGACCACACCGCGGCGGACAGCAGGTTGAGCCAGAAGAACCGCCGCGCGTCCATGGTAGTTAGTCCGAGCGCCAACGGCAGCGCGATGCGCAGGCCCCACAGGAAGCGCATCGTCAGCACCACCTTCACCTGGTGCCGCTCGACCCGCAGCAGCGCCGCGTTCACCTTGTCGCGCAGCCGCGGGAAGCGTGCGAGCACGTCCTTGGCGTGCCGGCGCCCGAGGTGGAAGAACAGCTGGTCGCCGCCCACGGCCGCGACCAGGGCGGTCGCGATGACGCCGCCCAGGTCGAGGTACCCGCGGTGCGCGAAGTATCCGGCCAGCAGCAGCAGCGATTCCCCTTCGACGAAGGTACCGATGAACAGCAGCAGGTAGCCGTACTGCTGCAAAAGAGCCGCGAGATCCATCGCGCGACTATGTCACCCCCCGCGCCTGGTGCGCCACGGCCACCATGTTGGCGAGCGCCCGCTCCACCTCCGGCCAGCCGCGCGTCTTGAGGCCGCAATCCGGGTTCACCCAGATCTGCTCGGGCGCGAGCACTTCGCGCGCCTTGTCGAGCAGCGCGCCCATCTCCGCGGTGGTCGGGATCCGCGGCGAGTGGATGTCGTACACGCCCGGGCCGATCTCGTTGGGATAGCGGAAATCGACGAACGCGCGCAGCAGCTCCATCTGCGAGCGGGACGTCTCGATCGAGATCACGTCGGCATCCAGGTCCGCCACCGCCTGCATGATGTCGTTGAAGTGCGAGTAGCACATGTGAGTGTGGATCTGTGTGGCGTCGCGTACGCCGGCGGCCGCGAGCCGGAACGCATCCACCGCCCACGATAGATAGGCCGGCCGCCCGGCGCACCGCAGCGGCAGGCCTTCGCGGATCGCGGGCTCGTCGATCTGGATCATGCGGATGCCGGCCGCCTCGAGGTCGCGCACCTCGTCGCGGATCGCGAGCGCGATCTGCCGGCAGGTGGTCGAGCGCGGCTGGTCGTCGCGCACGAAGGACCACTGCAGGATCGTCACCGGCCCCGTCAGCATTCCCTTGACGATGCGCGGCGTCAGCGACTGCGCGTACTCGGACCACTTCACCGTCATCGGCGCCGGGCGCGCGACGTCGCCGAAGATGATGGGCGGTTTCACGCAGCGCGAGCCGTAGGACTGCACCCAGCCGTTCTCGCTGACGACGCAGCCCGCGAGCTGCCCGCCGAAATACTCCACCATGTCGTTGCGCTCGGCTTCGCCGTGCACGAACACATCCAGACCCAGCGCTTCCTGCTCACGCACGCTGCGCGCGTGGCGGATCTCGGCGGTCTGCGGGAAGGAGCCGATGGTGGTGGTGGGATACGGAGGCAAGCGCAGCAGTGCCGCCTGCTTCGCGGCGCGCGCCTCGTAGCTGCTCGTGCGCTGGCCCAGGTGGGCA
>JBIOZI010000203.1:0-4148 GCA_044871085.1 Steroidobacteraceae bacterium
GAGCTGGCCCTCACCGCGCGCGAATGCCGCAGTCGATTGTTACAACTAAATGAGGAATGTCCCCATTTCGGATGTCCCCATTTCCATTTCAGCGCGGCAGGGTGTCGATCTTGGCCGCGCAGATGAAATCGTTCTCGTGCAGCCCGCCGATGGCGTGGGTCTGGTAGCGGATTCGGCAGTAGCCCCAGCCGCATTCGATGTCGGGGTGGTGGTCCTCGGCGTTGGCGACGTGCGCCACCGCGTTCACGAAGCTCATTGCACGGTAGAAGTCCGGGAACTTGAACTCACGCTTGAGCGCCTTGCCGTCTTCGACGATCTGCCAGCCGTCGCCGGCCGCGGCGCCGCCTAACAAGCGATCGAGCATCTTGCGCGCCTCGGCCGCGCTCAACGCGCTCACGCCGCCGTGGCAGGGCACACACTTCTTGTTGATCAGGGTTTCGTCGTTGCTGCTCATGCGATGGCCTCGGGTTGCGCGGCGGCGTCCTTGCGGGAATACCGTCTGGCAACGTATTGCTCCACGAGTTCCTGGAATTCCTCGGCGATGCGCTCGCCCTTGAGCGTCGGGCCCTTCTCACCGTCGATGTAGACCGGCGCCACGGGGCGCTCACCGGTGCCGGGCAGCGAAATGCCGATGTTGGCGTGCTTGCTCTCACCGGGACCATTCACCACACAGCCCATGACCGCAACCGTCATGTCTTCCACGCCGTCGTAGGACTTGCGCCATTCCGGCATGCGATGGCGGATGTGCGACTGGATGGACTGCGCGAGCTCCTGGAAATACGTGCTGGTGGTACGCCCGCATCCGGGACAGGCCACCACCATCGGCGTGAAGGAGCGCAGCCCCATGGTCTGCAGGATCTCCTGCGCGACGATGACCTCGTTGGTGCGATCGCCGCCCGGCTCGGGAGTGAGCGAGACGCGGATCGTGTCGCCGATGCCCTCCTGCAGCAGCACCGCCATGCCGGCGGTGGACGCGACGATTCCTTTGCTACCCATGCCTGCTTCGGTGAGGCCGAGGTGCAACGGCCAGTCGCAGCGCGCGGCGAGACGGCGGTAGATAGCGATGAGGTCCTGCACACCGCTCACCTTGGCCGAGAGGATGATGCGTTCGCGCGGCAACCCGAGCTCCACGGCGCGCTCCGCGCTCTGCAGCGCCGAGGCGACCACCGCCTCGCGCATGATCTCCTGCGCCGACCACGGCTCGGGCCGCGCGTTGTTCTCGTCCATCATGCGCGTGAGCAGGTCCTGGTCGAGGGAGCCCCAGTTCACGCCGATGCGCACCGGTTTCTCGTACTGGCACGCGAGCCCGATCATCTCGGCGAACTGCGGATCGCGTTTGCTGCCGCGGCCGACGTTGCCGGGATTGATGCGGTATTTCGCCAGCGCCTCGGCGCAGGCCGGATGCTCGCGCAGCAGCTTGTGCCCGTTGAAGTGGAAGTCGCCGATGATGGGCGCGTTCACGCCGAGCTGCGCGAGACGGTCGCGGATCTTCGGCACGGCCGCGGCCGCTTCGGACTCGTTGACGGTGATGCGCACCAGCTCCGAGCCCGCGCGCGCCAGCGCCTTGATCTGCTGGGCGGTGCCTTCGATGTCGGCGGTGTCGGTGTTCGTCATCGACTGCACGACGATGGGCGCGTTACCGCCGACGACGACGCGGCCGACGCGGACGGAAACGGTCTTGCGGCGCGGGCTGTTCATGTCATCGGGCTCGTGCTTCGATCGAGGTGGAGCTCTGGTTCGTCATCTGCCAGCGTCCGTCGCGCCAGGCGAGCACCACGAGAAAATACGCATCGATGTGCCGCTCCGCGCCGTCGAACGTGGAATCGGCGGACACCGTGCCGCTCAACACCGCGGAATCCGCGAACAGCCGCACGTGTTCGATGGTCGGCACGAGCGAGCGAAACCTGCGCGCCCCGCTGCGGATCGACTCGAGGTACTGGCGCTTGGACGAGCACCTGCCGCTCACGCCGCAATACTCGAGGTCATCGGCCAGCAGCTGGCCGAGCGCCGCCGTGTCGCCGCGCAACGCGGCGTCGAAGCGGGCGGTGAGCGCCGCGCGCGCCGAGGCCTCGTCGCCGCGCGGCGCGGCCGGCGCCGCGAGCGGCAGGCAGGCGATGAGGAGGAGAACGGCTCGCGACGCGCGCATGCCTGACTACTTTGCCGGCGCTGGGGCCGCGGCCGGGGGCATCCGCGCCGAGCGCCATGCCGTCATCTGCCAGCGCCCGTCTTTCCACAGCCACACGTCGGTGTAGCCGATGTCGAGGTCGCGCGAGACGCCGTTGTCGGCCACGGTCACCAGGACCCGGCCGCGGATGACGGCGACGTCGCCCAGCACACGGATGCTCTCGATGCTCGGCTTGCTCGAGAGGTAGTCCCGCCGGCCGGAGACCAGCGATTCGATGAACGATGCCTTGGTGTCCAGGTCCCCATTCGAATGCACGTATTCCAGGCCGTCATCGAGCAGCTGCGCGAGTGCCTTCGTGTCGGCGCTGACGTTCGCCGCGAAGCGGGTGATCTCCGCGGCCCTGAGCGCGGCGAGGCGGGCGTCGTCCTTCGCGAAGGATGCGCCGGACATCGTTGACGCGGCGGCGAATACGAGTAGGGACAGCGCCCCGAACGGAGTGATGCGGCGCGTTTTCATGGTGATCTGGCTCGAACGACCCGGAATGGGCTGCTATGATGCCACCCGCTCGCCATTTCACCAGACTCCGTCCGAGAGACCCTCTTAAATGAGGGCGCCGAAGGCGCAAGTTTCCGCCCGGAAACGCTCAGGCAAAAGAACGGCAGGGATCTGAGGCGGGTTCTGGAGAGTGATGGCGCGGCAGCAGCCGTAAACATCCACCGAAGGGGTGCGGTTCCCCGCTCTATTGAAGAGTGGCGAGCCCGATCTCTCAGGTACAAGGACAGAGGGGCGGGGAGAGGGAGAAATCCCTTTCCCCGCCCTTTTTATTTGGCACGCATCGCGGGCGCGCCGAGGAGAAGTTCTTGGGCAGACGCACACCTTTATATGACCTGCACGTGGAGCTGGGCGCCCGCATGGTCGACTTCGGCGGCTGGGACATGCCGGTCAACTACGGCTCCCAGATCGAGGAGCACCACGCGGTGCGGCGTGATGCCGGCATCTTCGATGTGTCACACATGTGTGTGATCGACGCGCGCGGTCCCCGGGTCCGCGAGTTCTTCAGCAAGCTCATCGCCAACGACGTCGCCAAGCTCACGCAGCCGGGCAAGGCGCTGTACAGCTGCATGCTCAACGAGGCCGGCGGCGTCATCGACGACCTCATCGTCTACTTTCTGACCGAGTCCTGGTTCCGCGTCGTGGTCAACGCCGGCACGCGCGACAAGGATCTCGCGTGGATGCGCGGCATCGCGCCGCAGTTCGGTGTCGAGCTCACGGAGCGCACGGACCTCGCGATGCTCGCCGTGCAGGGGCCAAACGCGCGCGCCAAGGTCGCGGAGCTGTTGCCCGCCGAACATCGCGACGCCGCGCTGGCGCTCGACGTGTTCTTCGGCCGCGAGCTGGGACCCTGGTTCGTGGCGCGCACGGGGTACACCGGCGAAGACGGATTTGAAATCATGCTGCCCGCCGGCGAAGCCACGCGAGTCTGGCGCACGCTGAACGAACACGGCGTGAAGTCCGCAGGTCTCGGCGCGCGCGACACGCTTCGGCTCGAAGCCGCGATGAATCTCTACGGCAACGACATGGACGAAGGGCAGAACCCGCTCGAGTCCGGTCTCTCGTGGACCGTGTCCTTCGAAAACCCCGCGCGGGATTTCATCGGGCGCAAGGCGCTCGAGTCGCTCAAGGCCGCGGGTCTGCAGAAAAAATTCGTGGCGCTGCTGCTCGAAGATCGCGGCGTGTTGCGCGGCCATCAGAAAGTGATCGTGGCGGGCGTCGGCGAAGGCGAGATCACGAGCGGCACCTTCTCGCCCACGATGGAAAAATCGATCGCGCTCGCCCGCGTGCCACGCGCCACCGGCGCGTCCGTGCAAGTGGACGTGCGCGGAAAGTTATTGAACGCACGCGTGGTGAAAGCCCCGTTCGTGCGCAACGGCAAGATACTCGTTAGTTAGTCTTTTTCTCGGAGCAATCTCATGAGCAACGTCCCGGCGGATCTGAAGTACACCAAGTCGCACGAGTGGGTTCG
>JBIOZI010000204.1:0-17644 GCA_044871085.1 Steroidobacteraceae bacterium
GCGACACGCGGCCCGAAAAATTCGCCGGGCTGAAGCGGCTGGGTTGCGGCGAAAGAAGGCGCGGCCACTGCTGTCAACAGCGCCGCGCCCAGCCTCGCATTCCACCTTCCTGATGTTTTCACGATGACACTCCATGTCGATTGATGCGGAGGACGTAGGATAGTGATGCGCGTCTCGAACGCCAACGCCGGAAAAAGCGAGAATTGCGCGGCGGCCTGCTGTCGCCAAATGCAGAATTGGCCGGGCGATCACGTGGTTGAGTACAGTGACTATTCTCAGCGCGCGGAGGTGGGTCAGATGAGTCCGACCGACGACAGGAAACTCAGGATTTCATTCGGCCCGTTCGTGCCGATGCTCCCTGCGTTCGGCGCCGACTCGGTGTACCGCGAGCGGCTGGAGAGGAGGCGCCGCGGCCAGCCGCAGTCAACGGCGAAAGATCTCGACCAGAACCTCTTCCATTGCTGCTGCGACTAACTACCTGGACCGGGCATGCGCATCGCGTTCGTCATATTGCTCTCGTTGCTGGCCCAATCCGCCGCGGCCCAGACGTCGTCGCAGGCGATGTTCGTGAAGTTCGACATCCCGCGCCGCGAGCCGGTGCTCGTGACGGTGACCTACGAGGAGGCGCTGCGCCTCACCCGCAGCAAGCAGACTTTCACGATCGGGTTCTGGGTCGAGGCGGCGCTGCTCAAGTCGAAGCTGCGGCACCGCATCGGCCGGCTCAACGGCCGCGACTGGGTGGCGGACATCGCCGGCGTGCGCGAGAACGCGAAGGCCAAGTGGGTGGTGTTCGTCGACGGCGAGCGGCTCGAAGTGCACATGAATACGCAGCCCGCCGAAGGCGCGCATTCCATCAAGCTGGAGTACGAGTCGCCGTAGCGGGTCAGGCCGGCTCGGCGGCCGGTGCCGCGCCGCGCCGGCGCGCGGTACCGAGGATGGCGCCCACGATGACGAGCGGAAAGCCGATCGCCATGCCGATGGTCAACGGCTCCTTCAGAACCACCGCGCCCAGGATGATGGCCACCGCCGGATTGATGTACGTGACCACCGTCGCGCGCGCCGGACCCTCCAGCGCGATCAGCGCGAAGAACACCATGAACGCGGCGGTGGTGCACAGCAAGCCGAGTCCGAGCACCGACGCCACCGCGTCCAGAGGGTAGTGGTCGGGCCACAGCGCGGGGGCGAACGGCACATAGATGAGTGTCGCGAGCATGAGCGAGGCCGTGATGACGCCGATGTCCGGCACGTCCGCGAGCTTGCGATTCACGATGATGGGTCCGACGGCGTAGCACAGCGCCACGACCACGGTGGCGCCGACCGCATACAAGTCGTCGAAATGGATGTCGAGGCCGACGAGCAGCGCGACTCCGGCGAAGCCGAGCGCCAATCCGACGATGCGCCGCGGCTCGAGCTTCTCGTGTCCCAGCTTCGACACGATGATGGCCGCGAACAGCGGCACGATGGCGATCAGCAGGCCGGCCGTGGAGCTGTTGATGCGCGTCTCGGCATGGCCGAGCAGCAGCCACGGCACGCTGATCTCGACGAGCGTGAACGCCAGCAGCCACTTCCACTTCGCGAATGCCGGGGCGAGCGCCTTGCGATGCAAGGCCACCGGCAGCAGCAACAGCGAGCTGAGCAGGGTGCGCGTGCCCGCGACGATCAACGGATCGAACGCCGTCACCGCGATGCGGATCAGCAGATAGGGCATGCCCCAGAGCAGGCCCAGCGAGAGAAAAAGAATCCAGCCGCGCTTCGACATGCGATACAACCCGAGGGGGAAGCGCGCATCGTTGCAGATTCATGGCGGTACGGTGTGAATATTTGCTTATGCAGATGTCAGCGATGGTGTTCGAGGCCTGTTTCCCGTCGGCAGTGCCATTCAAAGCAGTCGACGCCCGGCACGATTCGGGTTGACGTCGACAGGCGTTAAAGTAACGCCCATGGCATCGGCAATCGTTCGCGCCATCCGCGCGGACATCACCTCCTTGCAACTGGATGCCGTCGTCAACGCGGCCAACACCTCGCTGCTCGGCGGCGGCGGGGTCGACGGCGCCATCCATCGCGCAGCCGGGCCGCAGCTGGCGCAGGAATGCCGCACGCTCGGTGGCTGCCGGACGGGCGACGCAAAGCTCACGCAGGGCTACCTGCTGCCTGCTAACTACGTCATCCACACCGTCGGCCCCGTGTGGCAGGGCGGCGATGCCGGCGAGCCCGAGCTGCTCGCCTCCTGTTACCGGCGCTCGCTCGAGGTGGCGGTGCAACACGGCATTGCGACCATCGCCTTTCCCAGCATCAGCACCGGGATCTACGGATATCCGATCGAGCTCGCGAGCGACCTGGCGGTGGCGGCCGTCCGGCAGTTCCTGCGATCGTCGCCGCCGCTGCGCGAGGTCGTCTTCTGCTGCTTTTCAGCCCCGGATCTCGCGCACTACCAACGCGCGCTTGACGGCGCGTAGATGGCGAAGTATCTGGACGACGCCATGACCCCCGACACCGAGCACCAGGCCATCCGCTTCGCGACGCAGGCGGACGCCGGCGACATCGCCGCGATGTCGCGCGACGCCATCGAGCACGGACTGCCCTGGACGTGGACCGAGAGCCGCATCGCGTATGCAATCGCCACCGCGGACACGAACGTCATCGTGGTCGGCGGGCGGGGCGCCATCGCGGGCTTTGGCATCATGTCTTACCCCAATGACGATGCGCACCTGCTGCTGCTCGCCGTCCGCCGCGACCACCGCCGCCGCGGCGTCGGCACGCGTATGCTGAGCTGGCTCGAGGAGGTGGCGCGCACGGCGGGCGCGGTGCGCGTGCGGCTCGAATGCCGGCGCGAAAACGACGCCGCGCGCAATTTCTACTGCGAGCGCGGCTATCATGAGCTCGCGATCCGGCCGAAGTGGTATCGCGGGTTCGCGGACGGTGTCCTGCTCGAGAAACACCTGGTAGGTGGTTAGAACATGGAATTCAACGGTTACACCGTCGTGCTCGGCATGCTGGGCGATCCGGTCGCGCAGGCGCGCTCTCCGGGCGCGGCCAACCAGGCGCTCATGTACGCCGGCAGGCTCGGTCCGTACGTCGTCGTGCCCATGCACGTCACGGCCGATCACCTCGCGGAGTTCGTCGCCAGCCTGCGCCACATGCGCAACTTCGGCGGCGCCATCGTGACCATGCCTCACAAGGTGTCGATCGTGCCGCTCATCGACGAGCTCACCGCCGAGGCGCAGCTCATCGGCGCGGTCAACGTCATCCGCCGCGAGAACGACGGCCGCCTGGTCGGAACCGCGCTCGACGGCGAAGGGTTCGTCGGCGGCCTCCTGACCGCGGGCCACGCGGTGCAGGGTGCCAAGTGCCTGCTCGCGGGCGCCGGCGGCGCGGCTTCATCGGTGGCGTTCGCGCTCGCCGGCCACGGCGTCACCGCGCTGCATCTCACGAATCGCACACGCTCGAAGGCCGAGGCGCTGGCCGCGAAGCTGCGCGCGCGCTACGACCAGCTCGAAGTGACGGTCAACGCCGCGCCGCGCATCCCGCTCGATTTCATCATCAATGGCACGAGTCTCGGCATGAAGCCGAACGACCCGCTGCCGGTCGAGGAAGCGCTGCTCGAGCGCACGCGCGTGGTCGCGGATTGCGTCATCGCGCCCGAGATGACCAAGCTGCTCGAGCTGGCGCGCCGCAAGGGCAGGAAGATCCACACCGGCGTGCCCATGCTGGCCGCGCAGGTGAAGATGATGCTGGCCTTCATGCGCGCCGAGTGAACGGCGTCCGGCGCGTCGCGCTGCCCGGGCACGCGCTGTCGGCGCGCTATGCGCGCGAGGGTTACGCGGACTGCTACGTCACGGAGGTCGCGCGCTCCGTCAGCCATGCGCGCTTCGTGGAGGCCTTCTACACCACGTGGCTGTTCAAGCTCGAGCGGCTGGTGCTGCGCGTGCTCGTGAAGATGCCCTCCACCGACGCCGAGGCCGCCGAGCTGGCGCGCGGTCAGCGCGCCGCGTTCGCCGCCTGGACGGTCGAGGACCGCGCGGAGAATCAGCTCTTGATGTGCGACTTCCAGCGCAAGACGCGCTCGTGGCTGATGGTGGCACCCGCGGACGGCAACGCCACGCGGCTGTATTTCGGGTCGGTGGTGGTGCCGATGACGGGCGCGCCGGGGCGCCGGCGCATGTCGGCGGGCTTTCGGCTGCTGCTCGGCTTCCACAAGCTCTATTCCCGCGCCTTGCTGCACGCGGCGCGCGCGCGTCTCATGCGCGCCTGATCAGTCCGCGCCGCGCGCTTCCTCCAGCGCCCAGTCGACGAACGTGCGCACCAGCGGGCGGCGGAAGTGCGGCATCGGCGCGGTGAGGAAGTAACTCCAGGGCGCCTCCCAGGTTTCCTGCGTGACGCGCACCAGCTGTCCGCGCGCGAGCAGCGGCGCAACGTGCGGCGCGCGGCCGATCGCGATGCCGAGGCCCGCGACCGCCGCGCCGATCAGGACGATGGAGTCGCTGAACTGCGGTCCGCGCCCGACCTTGGCGGTGGACAGCCCGGCGCGCTCGAACCAGCCGCGCCAGCCCAGCCAGGGCTGCTCGGTGCCGGCGTCGGTGTCGTGCAGCAGTGGATAGTCGGCGAGCGCCGCCAGCGTGTCCGGCAGCGGCGCGCCGCCGAACAGCTGCGGGCTCGACACCGGAAACAGCTCCTCGCCGCACAAGCGCTCGCCGTGCAGGCCGCGCGCGACCGCCGGCGCGAAGCGGATCGCGAGGTCGATCGCGTCGCGGCGGAAATCCAGCACCTGGCGCGAGGTGCGCAGCACGATGTCGATGCGCGGCGCGCGCTCGCGGAAGCGGTGCAGGCGCGGCAGCAGCCAGCCGTTCGCGAATGCCGCGAGCGTGGTCAGCGTCAGCACGCCGTCGGCGCGCTTCGCGCGCACCCGCGCCGTGGATTCCCCCAGCAGGTCGAAGCCGGCGGACAGCTCGGGAAGATAGTCGCGGCCCTGATCGGTCAGCACCAGGCCGCGCGCCAGCCGCTGGAACAATGTCGTGTCGAGGTATTGCTCCAGCCGCCGCACCTGCTGGCTCACCGCCGCCGCCGACACGCGCAGCTCGGTGGCGGCCGCGACGAAGCTGCCGAGCCGCGCCGATGCCTCGAAGGCGCGCAGTGCGTTCAGGGGTGGGAGTCGTCTCGCCATGCAGCGCAAGAATATCTTAGCCTCAGCCAAAAGCCTTCCCGCTCGCGGCCGGCGCCCCAGGGGCCGATAATTCCGCTCCAAACAACCCCAGGGACACGCGAGGCAGCCATGCACCTGTTCGACTATCTCGACTCCGGCAACGGCTTCAAGGTGCGCCTGCTGCTGTCACAGCTCGGCCAGAAATACCACTGGACCAACGTGGACATCGACAAGGGCGAGACGCGCACCCCGGCCTTTCTCAAGCGCAACCCCAACGGCCGCATCCCGACGCTCGAGCTCGACGACGGCACCAACCTGTTCGAATCGAACGCCATCCTGTGGTATCTCGCCGAGGGCTCGCGTTTCGTGCCCGCCACGCAGCTCGGCCGCGCGCAGGTGCTGCAGTGGATGTTCTTCGAGCAGTACAGCCACGAGCCGTACGTCGCGACGCCGCGCTACATCGTGCGGCACCTGCCGGCCGACAGCCCGCGCCGCGCCGAGCTGCCGGGCCGCCTCGAGAAGGGCCGCGCCGCGCTCGAGGTCATGGAGGGGCATCTCGCCACCCGGCAGTTTTTCGTCAACGAGCGTTACAGCATCGCCGACATCGCGCTGTACGCCTACACACACGTCGCGCCCGACGGCGGCCTCGACCTCGGCGCCTATCCGAAAGTGCGCGAGTGGTTAGCCCGGGTCGCGGCGCAGCCGGGCTACATACACCTGCTCGCGCAGCCGAAAGCGGCGGCCGCCTGAGCGCCCTCACGCAGACCCCCGAGCCGCCGTACTACGCGGTGATCTTCACCTCGAAGCGCTCGGCGGTCGACGATGGCTACGACCGCATGAGCGACCGCATGGTCGAGCTCGCCTCGCAGCAGCCCGGTTTCCTCGCCGTCGAAAGCGTGCGCGGGGCGGATGGCGTCGGCATCACCGTGTCCTATTGGTCCTCGCTCGAGGCCATCGCGGCGTGGAAGGCGAACGCCGAGCACAAGGTCGCCCAGGCCACGGGCCGCAAGAAGTGGTACGAGGCGTTTGAAACCCGCATCTGCCGGGTGGAGCGCGCATACCGCTTTCCCTGACTGTCCCTCGGCTGGCGTCGCCACTTCGCGACGTCTACCGGCCGGGGACGATCGCGACCACCATGCGTTGTCGCGCCCCATCGTCCACAGTTAGTCTCGCGGGTTCGGCGACGATACCCACGAGGGAACATGCGGAAACTGGTCTTCCTGAGCTTCGCGCAGCAATTCGGCGACTTCGCGCTGCTGCTGCTGCGCCTGTTCGTCGGTTTTTTCCTCATCTGGGGCGTGTGGGACAACATCTCCGACCCGGCGCGCATGGCCGAATTCGCCGATTTCCTCGCCAAGCACCATTTCACCCAGCCGAAGCTGCTCGCGCTGCTGTCGGTCTACGCCCAGCTCGCCATCGGAATCGGATTCATGCTCGGCCTGTTCACGCGCTGGGCCGGTATCCTCTGCGTGGTCCACTTCATCATCGCCATCGTCATGGTCGACCGCTTCGGTGGAATGCGCGGCATCTTCCCGGCAGGCTGTCTCGTCGCCATCGGCTTGTATCTCGCGACGCATGGTGCGGGCCGCTTCTCCGCCGACTCCGCGCTGCGGGCCAACGAGCTGCCACGCGCGACGGGCGGCGTGCGGCTCCGGAAATAGTCCCGCGCAGGGGTAATGATTGGAGGAGCATCGGCCATGGCGCGGAACATCGAGATCAAGGCGCGCATAGAAAGTGTTGCCGCGCTCACGCCGCGCGTGGCGGAGCTCGCAACCGAAGGCCCGCTCGAGATCGCGCAGGACGACACGTTTTTTCACTGCGTCACCGGCCGGCTCAAGCTGCGCGCGCTCGCGAACGATTCCGGCGAGCTCATTTTTTATCGTCGCTCGAACCAGTCCGGCCCCAAAGAGTCGTTCTATCTACGCTCTCCCACTTCATCACCCGAGACGCTGCGTGAATCGCTTTCGCTGGCCTACGGACAAGTCGGCCGTATCCGCAAATACCGCACTCTCTTCCTGGTTGGACGTACCCGCGTTCACCTGGACCGAGTGGAGGGCCTGGGCCATTTCCTCGAGCTCGAAGTCATGCTGGTGGACGATGAACCCGCCGAGCAGGGAGTTCGCGAGGCCGGCGAGCTCATGGATAAGCTCGGCATTCAGCCCAGCCAGCTCATCGAAGGCGCCTACCTCGACCTGATGCTCGCGCACGGCACCGGCTGAGCCCAAACCGCCGCGCTTGCGGTACGCTGTGCGCGCGCGCCCCGTTCCCGAGGCTGGTCCGGGAACACGTCGGCACGCGAGCGGTCTGTGTTGGCGGCGGCGTCGCCGCAAGGGAGAACAACATGAAAGCGACCATTCTCGGGCTCGTGGTCTCCACCGCCGCCTTCGGCGCGACCACCGTCTATTTCTGGCAGCAGTTCTCGCAAGTGCGGGCGCAGGCCGACCAGGTGGCCGAGGCAAACCGGCGCCTCAATGCGCGCGTCGCGGAGCTGGAGCAGGCGCGCGAGCAATTCATGAGCCGCCGGGCCGGCGGACCGGGCGGCAACAATCCATTCATCGCCGGCATGGTCAGCAACGACTCGCCGGGTCCGGTCAGCATCACCGCCGCATCTTCCGATGCATCGGGCGGGGACGGCGCCGCGGCCAAGGGCGCCGCGCCGATGGTTTTCAATCGCATGCCGATGCCGCCCTCGATGATCAAGACCATGCGCAACCAGGTGCGTGCGCAGAACGCCAAGACCTACTTCGATCTCAAAGACCGGCTCGGTTTGACCCAGAAAGACGCCGACAAGCTGCTCGACCTCATCACCGAGCAGCAGACCGGCTCGCTCGACAGGCAGCGCAATCCCGGCGATCCAGCGCAGGGCGAAGCGATGCGCACCGAATGGCAGCGCATCGACGGGGAGATCGCCGACCTGCTCGGGCCGGCCAAGGCCGCCGAATACAGCAACTACAAGAACGAAATGCCGGCGCGCATGGAAGTGGCGATGCTCGCGCAGCAGTTCGAGAGCTCGGAGGCGCCGCTCAGCGACCAGCAGCGCACGCGTCTCGTCAAAGCGATGTCCGAGGAGCGCGAAGCCGTGCCGATGCCGGGGTTTTCGCAGGGCGAACCGGACCAGTACCGCAAGCAGTACGAAGCCTGGCAGGCGGACTACGAACAGCGCGTCGCGGAGCGTGCGCGCACCATTCTCAATTCGTCGCAGCTCACCGTGTACGACGAGTACCAGCAGTTCCAGAAAGACATGCGCGCCCAGATGGCGGCGCAGGGGCGCCTGATGCCCGGGCCCGGAGTAATGATGAGCGGCCCGGGAATGCGCATGCGCATGGTTACGGCCCCGCCGCCACCGCCGCCGAAGCCCAACTAACTACATGACGGGGCCGCAGGTACGCGCGCCGGTGACGGGACGGGTGACGGCCACGTCATCGGGCGCGGCCCGCCTGCCGGCGCGCTCCTGACGCCGCCCGGAAGCCGATCTTGGACCGACTCCTGTACCTCTGCGCCGGCGCCACCGGCTTCCTGGGCGTGGCGCTCGGCGCGTTCGGCGCGCATGCGCTGCGCGCGAAGTTGAGCCCGGCCATGCTCGCGGTGTTCGAAACCGGCGTGCGCTATCAGATGTATCACGCCTTCGCGCTGTACGCGTGCGCGTGGGGATGGTCGCGCTGGCAGCGCAAGACTTTCGTGGTCGCGGGGTGGGCGTTCCTCGCGGGCATCGTCTTCTTCTCGGGCAGCCTCTACGCGCTCGCGATCACCGGTGCGAAATGGTGGGGCGCGGTGACGCCGTTCGGTGGCCTGGCATTCCTCGCCGGCTGGGTTTGCCTCATGGCCGGTGCCGCCCGTGCGCCGCGCTAGGGCGATCGTACCGGCGATTCTCGCGGCGCTGGCCCTGTGCTCCTGCGTCGCGACACGGCAAGATCGCTCCTATCAACCTTTGTCGCCGACCACGTTGTCGTCACGCGAGCTGCGGGATGCCAAGACCGCCGTGGCACCGATCGCCGAAACCCACGTGTTCGACTGGAACACGGTGTCCGCGCAGCGCCAGCGCAAGCTGCTGCACGTGACGGTCGAAGCGCTGCCCGAGCCGCAGGCGGATGGCTCGGTGTTCCAGCCGCTGGCCGATTGCATTCGCGGGCCGGTGGATTGGGATTGCGAAGTGCGCATCGAGCGCTCGCTGTACACGCAGGTGGACGTGCGCGGCGCGCGCCAGCGCGTGGTGGTGCGCATCGCGAATGGCATCGAGGTCGCGAACGCGGAGAGTCTCGTGCGGCGTGCGTACGAGGCGCTGCCGGGCATCGGCAGCGCGAACGAGTGCCGGGTGCGCGAGCGGGCGGGTAGCGCGGCGCTCGCCCAACTACAGGCGGCGTTCGCAGTGCGCACCGCCGAGCGGGCGCTGAGTGTGGGCCGGGACTATTCGGGGATCTACGTGCGCAGTGAGTCCTTCAATTTGAGCTTCGAGTCCGTGGACGGCGGGCCGGCCCGGTACGACTTTGTGTGCTGGGCCTACACTCCGGTGCTGGAGACGCAATGATCTTCTACGATTACTACGCCGACGTTCCCGAGGACGTGCTGCGGCAATTCGTCACGGGCCAGGATCTCGGCCGGCTCGTGACCGCCGACAGCCAAGGGCAGCCGCACATCGGGCTCTATCCATTCCTGTTCCTCGGCGCCGTCATCGAAATCCACCTGCATCGCGCGGACGAGCAGCTCGCCGACCTGCGGGTCAACGGCAGGTGCGCGTTCGAGGTCGACGACGTCCACGGCAGCATTCCCTCGCACTGGGTGCACCCGGCGAATGCCATGTTCGCGACGGCTTTTCATCGCACCGTGATCTTCGAGTGCGATGCCGTCGTCTCCGAAGATGCGGAAGTGCTGGCGGCGCAGCAGCGGCGCCTCATGGCGCACTATCAGCCCGATGGCGGACACACGCCCGTGTCCACCGACCATGCGATGTATCGCGGGGCCTTCAAGGAGATTGCCGCGCTGACGCTCACCGTGCGTACGCGCAAGGTGAAGTGGAAGCTGGCGCAGAATCGCGATCGTGCGCGCCGCGAGAAGCTCATCAGCGAGCTGCGCAAGCGCGGCCGACCGACGGATGCCGGCGCCGCGGACGCGCTGCAATGGGCGCTGGACCACGAAACCGCGCCGAGCGCGACGCCTGGACAGGAGGCAACATGATCACGCACTCCGGAGGCTGCCACTGCGGCCGCGTGCGTTTCGAGGTGGACGCGCCCGCGGAGCTGGAGATCGACGAGTGCAACTGCTCCATGTGCAGCCGGCTCGCGTACCAGCACCTCATCGTGCCCGCGAACCGCTTTCGCATCACCAAGGGCCGCGATGCGCTGACCACCTACACCTTCAATACCGGCACGGCGAAGCATTTGTTCTGCGCCAGCTGCGGCATCAAGGCGTTCTACGTGCCGCGCTCGCATCCCGACGGCTGGAGCGTCAATGCGCGTTGCATCGATTCCCCCACCATTCGCGGCATGAAGATCAGCTTCGTGAACGGCCGCGAGTGGGAGCAGCAATATCCCGAAGGCCACGGCGAGTACCGCGCCTGAAATGGGGACATTCCTCGTTTCCTAGCAAAAGGGGACAGACCTCTCATCGCTTCCGCAGCTGGTGAAACGGACCAGGTCTGTCCCCTTTTGCTAGGAAACGAGGAATGTCCCCATTTTCACCAGCTGTTGCGCAGTGTCCGCAGCTTCACGAACACCATGCGGGCATCCGGCGTCTCGCCGACTTCCGGAAACTTGTCGCGCAGCCGCGCGATGATCTCGGGGTTCTGCAACCGCAGGAACGCGTTGATGCGCTTTTCCTCGCCGAGCGTGGTGACGCGCGCGGACTCGGGCTCCTGCGCGCGCGCCGACGCCAGCGCCTTCGCGGCTTCCGCGTTGCCGGGCTCGCGATCCAGCGTGAACGCCAGGTTGCGCGCCATGTACTCGTGGCCGGGATACACCCGCGTGGTCTCCGGCAGCCGCGCGAGCTGGTTCACGAAGGTCTCATACAGCAGCCCCGGGTCGCCGCCGTTGTGGCAGTTGCCGGCGCCGGCATTGAACAGCGTGTCGCCGCAGAACAGCGCCGGCGAATCGCCGTGCGCCAGCAGGCAGACGTGCGCCAGCGTGTGCCCGGGCGTGTCGAGGATCTCGAGCTCCACCGTGCGGCCCACCGGGATGACATCCCCGCGCGCCAGCCCCCTGTCTACTCCGCCGATGCGCCGCGCCGCGCCCGCGTGCGCCAGCACCTTCGCGCCGGTCGCCTGCACCAGCGGCACGTTGCCCGCGGTGTGATCGCGGTGCTCGTGCGTGTTGAGGATCTGCGTGATGGTGAGCCCGTGCTCGCGCGCCGCCGCGAGCACCTGGCCCGCGTCGAGCGGGTCCACCGCCAGCGCCTCCCCGCTCTGCGAGCAGGCGATCAGGTACTGGAAATTGCGCAGGTCGTTTGCCGCCCAAATCCTTTGGACTAACAATTTAAGCCCTCAGTGCTTCGTCGAACAATCCATGTTGCGGCTTCAGGGGCACGCGGATTCTCACCGTGGTGCCTTCGCCCACGACGGAGTGTATGTCGATCGTACCGCCCATGAGCTTCAGGCGCTCGCGGATATTGAACAGGCCGAAGCCGCCCTGGCGCGTGGGCAGCCGGTCGATGGAGTGCACTTCGAACCCCACGCCCGGGTCGACCACATCCAGCGTGAATGCGTCGTCGTGCATGGAACAGCGCACCGTGGCGCGCTTGGAACGCGCGTGTTTGACCACGTTCTGCAGCAGCTCGCGCACGGTCTGGAACAGCAGCACCGTCACCTGGTCCTCGAGCGGCTTGGGAACGCCGTCGTCCTCCACGGAGACGGTGATGCGCTGCTGCTTGCTGACCCGGTCGGCCAGCCAGCGCAGCGCTTCGATCAGGCCGGTGTCGTGCAGGCCCGGCGGGGCCAGCTCGAGCATCAGCGTGCGGGTCTGCAAAGTGGTGTCCGCGAGCACCTGGTCCATCTCGTCGAGCAGCGCCAGCTGCTCGCGATCGCGCAGCTTGCGTTTGAGCTCGGCGAGCTGCATCGCCATGCCCGCGAGGTTCTGCGCGGGCCCGTCGTGGAGCTCGCCGGCGAGCTTGCGCCGCGCGCGCTCCTCGGCCAGCGTGATCTCCGTGGCCAGGGCGCGCAGTTGCGCGTCGTGCTGGGCCAGCGCCGTCTCGGCCTCGCGCATGGCCGTGACGTCGCGGCCGGTGCCCCAGAAGCGCAGCACCATGCCGCTGTCGACGATGCCCACCATAGAGATGAGCAGCACCCGGTCGAGACCGTACGGGCCGTGCACCACGTGCTCGATGTTGCGCACCTGGTAGCCGTTGAGAATGGCCTCGCGAATCCTCTCGACGTAGATGCGCGACCACGTGGGGTGATCGCCGAGACGCGTGCCGATGATGGACTTCTCAGCTTCCTTCACCCCGAGCGCCACCATGAACGCGGTGTTGCACTCGGCCACGAAGCCGTGTTTGCGCACCCAGGCGATCTGTTCATCCGCCGACAGCGACACCGGCATGGGCTCGGCGAGCTCGGTGCGGAAGATCGCCTCGGAGCTGTTGGTGATGAACGCGCGGTAGCGCTCGTCGCTGGCGCGCGCCAGCCCGATGGCCGAATCACGCTCGGCCATCACGGCCTGCAGCAGCAGCACCGGCAGCACGCACAGCGCGAGGAAGGTCTGCAGCTGGTACGCGCTCCCGAACGGACCGAACCCGCGCGTGGTGGCCAGCGACGCCACCGCCACCGTCATCGCGGCCGCCAGCGCCGTGCGCCGCGGCCCGCCGAGCATCGCGATCCACACCAGCACTGGATAGACCACATAGGGCACGTCGAGCGGTGAGGTCGGCGCGCCATCCCGGCGCAGGAACACGACGCCCAGCAGCGCCGCCAGCACGCCGAACGCCGTGAGCGAGGCGGCCTTCCCACCGCGCGCGTGCGTCGTGAGCGCAAAACCGCAGAAGCCGATCGTCAACAGCAGCGGCGTGACCACCAGCGCGCCGAGGAAGTCGCCTATCCACCAGCTCTGCACGCCCAGCCAGAACGTGCCGCTGGTGAGCGCCGCCTCCTGGCGGATCGCCTGCGCTATGAATGCGCAGGCCAGGGTGGACGCCAGTGCGGCGGCGGCGAAGCACAGCACGTGGCGCAGGCGCGCGAATGAGATCGGCCCGCGCACGCTGAAGTGCATGAGCCACGCGCCGAGCAGGGCCGCCAGGCACTTCACTCCATACAGAACGACAGACTCGCCCGACGGCGGCTGTGGCCCGAACAGCGCGTGCGCGGCCAATTCGCCGACCAGCCCGGCCGCCGCCACGGCGCCCCAGTGGCGCGGCGGATACAGCAGCAGGAATGCCAGCAGCGTCCCGGTGGCTGGCCAGAAAACGGCGGCGCCCCGGGGGGCCAGCAGCAGCGTCAGGCCGATGGCTACCGCGAGGAAATGCAAGGGCAAGTACACGGCCCCCGTGAGTAAGGGACCTAACTTCAGTCCGAACGGTCGAAGATGACGATTCATGACTGCAGGCATCATAGAACGAGACCTGCACCGTAGCTCGTCAGCGACTCTTTGTTGTTTCCTCGCGGACGTGCATATTTGGCGGTCTCGGATCTAGCGTCGAGTGCCTGCCAGGGGGTCGAGGGTGAAAAGCCACCATAAATTCAGTGTGTTGCTGCTGCCGATGCTGTTTTCGCTGGCTTCCTGCGGCGGGGGCGGCGGAGGCGGAGGCGGCAGCATCACGCCGCCGGGCGGCACGTGGCAGGCGAACGTGTTCCTGCCCTCGAGCCAATTCGACGATATGTGCGTCGCCCCGCGCCCGAACACCCAGGACCACCAGGGGACGGTTCTCGATCAGAACAACTAGCTGCGCTCGTGGAACCACGAGCTCTACCTCTGGTACGCCGAAGTCACCGATCGCAATCCGGCGTTGTACAACTCGAGCCTCGAATATTTCGACCTGCTCAAGACCGCCGCGACCACCACCTCCGGCCAGGACAAGGACAAGTTTCACTTCACCTACGACACCTCCGTGTGGGAACAGCTCTCACAAGGCGGCGTCGAAGCGGGCTACGGCGCGGAGTTTGCGATTCTCGCGCCGCGCCCGCCGCGCCGCATCGTGGTGGCGTTCACCGATCCCAACACCACTGCCGCCACCAACCTGCTGCGCGGTGACGAAGTGCTGATGGTCGATGGTGTCGATGCCATCAACGGCAACACGCAGGCCATCGTCGACACGTTGAACGGCGGCCTGTTCCCCGGCGCCGTCAACCAGAGCCACACTTTCGTCGTGCGCAGCGCGGCGGGCGTGCAGCGCACCGTCACCATGTCGTCGGCCAACATCACGCACATCCCCGTGCCTATCTACACGTCCTTCACCACCGCGTCGGGGCCGGTCGGATACATCCAGTTCAACGATCACATCGCGACCGCCCAGCAGCCGCTCATCAATGCCATCAGCGCGCTCGACGCCCAGAACGTCACGGATCTGATCCTCGACCTGCGCTACAACGGCGGCGGCTACCTCGATCTCGCCAGCCAACTCGCATACATGATCGGCAACCGGACGCTGACGAATGGCCGCACGTTCGAGCGCATCGTGTTCAACGACAAGAACCCGAGCCGCAACCCGGTGACGGGAGAGACGCTGACACCGACGCCGTTCTGGTCGACGACGCTGTCCTATCCGGGCTCGAACGTGGCGGCGGGTCAGGCGTTGCCGTCGCTCGACCTCAACAACGTCTATGTCATCACCGGTCCGGGCACCTGCTCCGCCAGCGAATCCATCATCAACAGCCTGCGCGGCGTCGGTGTGAACGTGTATGTCATCGGCTCGACCACCTGCGGCAAGCCGTACGGCTTCTACCCCACCGACAACTGCGGCACTACCTACTTCACCATCCAGTTCCGTGGCGAAAACGCCATGAACTTCGGCGATTACACCGACGGCTTCTCGCCGGCGAACCAGCCGGCATCCACGCGCGGCACGGTCGTGGCGGGCTGTTCGGTGGCCGACGACTTCACGCACGCGATGGGCGTGCCGGATGAAGGCCGCATCGCCGCGGCGCTGGCCTTCCGCGCGAGCAACAACCAGACCTGTCCGACGCCGAGCGGCTTTGCGCCGCCAGGGGTGTCGAAAGCCTCGTTGTTCTCGAAGGGGGATTTCGGCGGGCTCGAGGTGAGCAAGCCGGCGGCGCGGTTGAATCGCATCATCCGCAGGGGTTCGTAACGGCTGTGAGCGCCTGGACCGTTGTGGTTAGGCGCGTAACGCCGATCGCGACAGCCAGCCGGCGACAATCTTGGTGAGGCCGCGGCACCTGTGGCCTGGAAAGGCTTTGACGCATGAGCATGCGCAAAACAGAAATACTACCGGGCCCGTTTGGTACGACCGCGGAAATGCTCGCGTTGATAAACAACGTCGCAGTTCGCGAGGCGATTCGTCATTTTTCTCCGCAACACCATGCCCTGTTTGTTGATAGACGCGGAAAAGTCGTACTGCTGGTTCGCAGCAAGGGAAGTCTATCAACCGACGAACTATGTGTGATTCGAGACAAGGAATGTCCGGGCACCTGCTTCTTCATGACTGGATCGGATCGCCTCAAGTCTGCGGCTGATCTTCAAGAGCATATCGATGATTACGTTCGAGCCTACGCAGTTCCTCCGCCTTCTGCCCGTATGGAAGAACGGATTATTGATGGTAAGAAGGTTCTGCTCATCGGTGCAGGTCCAAACAAGACACCGGGAGACAAGTCTCAATAGACCACCACCCAGGATGGTGCGAACGAAGGCGTGAAGGGTGCTGTCCCAGTATCGTTGGATGTGCGCAAGCGCGATGAGCTGATCTACGAGTACGGCATGAACGCTGATTCTCGCATCGCCTTCGGCACGCCACCCCGCGAGCGTGGTGCTCAACGCGATTCGTGACCGGGCGAACACCACCACTCGCACTCGGTTCCACGAAAGTGACTGGTTCCAACGAAAGCATTACGAGGAGCCTCGGAATTCGTCAAGGTTGTGAGTACGTCGCGCATCGTGTTGAGCTCATTGAGCGCCGTCCATGGAATGCCTTGGTAATTGGCAGAGATCACTTTACGAGCATCCAAGACGACGTGGCGCGCGGATACTGAGGGGCGCGCTTACGCGGTGTTGCTGACTGTTGGGGCGTCTGCACGAAAGGAGGCCCCTGCGGGCAGCCTCATAAAGGCTCGACTCATAGTCGACGTGAGATGCAGGTGATGGCGCGAAGCATCGAGAACAACTGCTTTCCCTCACTCTAATAAAAAAACCGCCGTTTCACCTCGCAGTGAAACGGCGGTCGATCGGTCAGCTCGATTGTTTTAGAACTTCACACTCAATGTCGCGAACGCACGGCGGCCCAGCACGTCATAGGTGCTCGGATCGGTATTCGATTGAATACCGGTCTGCGCATCCGTCGTGTAGGCAGGCGGCGCCTTGTCCGCGATGTTGTTGACGCCCAGGGTCACTTCCCACATGTCGGTCGGCGCCCACTTAGCCGTTATGTCATGGTAGAAATAGTTAGGCACATGCGGCTTGATGCCCACGGACGGCGCGCTCAGGACGGCATCGTTGTTCACTGCCCGCATGGCATCGATCCAGCGCAGGTTGTAACGGAACAGGAACTTGTCCACGCCCCAGCTCGTGGTCAGCACGGCCTTCCACTTTGGGAACGCGCTCGCCACGGTCTGCGAGATCGAGCCTTCGCGCGAGATGAACGGATCTGCCGCGGTCTCTTGCTGCTCCACTGACAGAGTGCGCGTGGTCAACAGCTTGAAGCCAAGCGTGCCGTCGCCGAACACGTTCAGCGGCATCTTCCAGTCGATCTGCATGTCGACGCCGGTCTGGCGCAGGGCCGACAGGTTCAGCGTCGTCGTTTGAATCCCCGTGGCTCCGAAATTGCCCGGGTCGCGGTCGAACAGCTCGCAGAACTGGTTGTTGGGGTCGAACGTGGGGTTCGAGTCCAGCTGGTTGAAGCAACGGCCGATAATGGAGCTCGCGGTCAGCGACGAGATCACATCCGCGATGTCGTACTTGAAGTAGTCGAGCGACACCTGGAGGTTGCTGACGTACTCGCCGGCGAAGTTTGAATCCCAAACCACGCCGAACGTGTACGTATCCGCGATCTCGGGATCGAGTTCCGGGTTTCCGCCAGTGAGGGCGCGGCCTTGTGCATTGGGCTGAACGAATGAGCCGTTGGGGTGATCGCCCGGTTGCTGCGGAGTCAATCTGTTGAGCGGGATACCCTGCGCGACGCATAGATCCCTGACCTGCGCCGCGTTCGAAGCGGTCGCGGCGCGGAACGAGCTGTTGAAATTGCAGGGATCTGAGTACTGCGGGAATCCTTCCTGTTGCGGCAGATAGAGCTCGAGGATGTTCGGTGCGCGAATCGCACGATTGTACGAGCCACGAACGGACAGCGACTCGACCGGATTCCACTTCAGCGCCGCCTTGTAGGTATCGAAGGTACCGCTGAGGTTGTAATCCGACATGCGGT
>JBIOZI010000205.1:0-22477 GCA_044871085.1 Steroidobacteraceae bacterium
CATCGTGAGCGGCCTTGGAGTCGAGGTCGAGGATGACTTCGTTCAGCTTGAAGCCAGGCGTGCCAAATGCTTCTGGAAGCGCGTAGCCCTCGAGGTAGCAGGCTGGATCGGGTGTTGAGGTGGCGCCAGACGCCGAAAGGCAACCGAGCGCACATGCAATCGCAACAAGAATTACTCTACGTCGCATACGGACTCCCGGGAAGTTGATAGTTAGTTTGGCGGCCCGCTGCCCCCGCCGTTTTGCGTGCCGACACCCGTGCCCTCCAGGTACCCAAACACGATCAACGCCAGGTTCTGCTTCTTGCCGTCGCCGAGGTCTACCGCATTCTCGAGATACAGCGCGCGCACGACATCCACCGCCAGTTCGCCACCGGCTCCGACCGGAAACAGCGACTCGAGTCGGTAAAAATCCTTGCCAGGTCGCATTTGCTTTCTCTGCAGTTCCCCGACCAGCGGTGCGAGGACGTCGCGGTAGGTGACGAGCACTTGCGGGTCATTCGGATTCCAGGGCGGCAGCGTCGCATTGAGCTCGGGAACTATCTTGCCGCGGGGGATCAAGCGCACACTGCGCCAGTAAGGCCGCATCTGCCAGAACCAGAAACCGAGCTTGAACTGAACCAGGGTTTGCTTGCCCGGCATTCCCGGCATGTATCTCGGTACGAAACCCATGTGGCCGGGCTTGCCACTGCGACGTTTGAGATGCGCCCCGCCATTTCCGAACGACCATTGGATGTCGACGTCTTTGTCCGTCCAGCACTGGTACCAAGGGCCGTACTCCGTCTCGTACACGGACGGCGCACCACCATCCGCTTGCGCGTGCGTCACGGATGCACACAACGCAACGACGATAGTTGCTAGCGCGAGGCCGCTACGCTTGCAACCTCGGCGCGCGGCCACCCGAGCTGACAATCCACCCATCGCGGTTCTCCCCTCTATTTTCCAGACGTGGCCGTGACGATGACATAGGGCGCCCAAAGCGCTGAATCCAGCGACGGACGTCGGTTCAACAATTCGCGCATTGCCTTGGCGAGAGCCTGGCTCGCGGAGTTCGCCCTTGTCAGTTCGCGATACATCTCTGTCATGAGATCGGCGGTGATTTCATCGGCGACCGGCCATAGCGACGAAACGACCGACCGCGCGCCGCGCGCGAGGGCGGCGTAACGCAATCCGAGCGGTCCTTCGCCCGCGAATTCCGGTCCCAACGAAGTGCTGCAGGCGCTCAGGACGACCAGGTCGGTGTCGAATGTCTTGGTGAGCAGGTCCGCGACCCACACCCGCTGGACGTCGACGGCGCCGGCCACGCCGAACTCGCCGAGGATCAGCGCGGACAGTTGTGGAACCTCGGTATCGATTTCCCCATGGGCGGCGATGTGAATGTAACGGTAGCTGGAGAAATCGTATTCCAGCAATTGTTTACGCGTGGCGGTCAGCCCCTGGAGTACGTCGACATTGGCGGCTCCCATCAAGGCGCGGATCGCCTCCGCCTCGCGTGCGCTCGACGGCAGTCTTCGCAGGTCGCGGTCGCCACTGCGCATCGCGACACTCTCCGAAGAAACAGGTGAGGGGGCGGCGGCAGCAAAGGCTGCAATACGCTCATCGTCGGGTTGATAGACGGGATCGGCGACCAGGAGCATGCGCCCCGGACCCCGGCCTGCCGCGCGAACCGCGTCTCCGCTGCTCGCGAAGCGCAGGGCCGGCACGAATGCCAGCGAAAGTTGTTGGACGAGATAGCGGCTGGACTGATCCGCTCGCAACGCGGCAAACGGCACGATGTGCAGGGGGCCGTCGGCCGCGATGACGAGCTCATCGAACCCGTCGAGTGGAGCCAGTGGCGCGATCAACTCCAAATGCAGGCGAGCGAGCAGTGCAGCGCGAGTCCGTGCCGGCGTGGTCGAAAAGCTGCGCATCGCTTCGTGAAGCTGTCGAGCCAGGCGGCGGATATCTGCCGCGCCGCCGAGCCGAATCCAACGAATGCCATTCCGGTTTGCAACCCATGCATGGCTCGAGGAATCAGCCAGCCAGTACTCGACAAAGGCCCTCCGCGGCGGTGCGCGCGCGAAGTCGAGCGTCGTCGCGGCCACCCCCGTGCCGCGGGATCCCGCGTGAGCGGCGAGCTCGGTGTTGATGACGCCGAGCCGGGCGCGCAGATTGGCGATCTCCTCCCGCAAGGTCGCGGCCACGGCGTCATCGGGGCCGGAGCGATCCTCGCGCGTCGAAAGATAGAAGCGACGGTCCGCGAGCGCGCGCAATACCTCGACGCGTTTGAGGAGCTGCTTTGCGAGCTCGGGGTCCGCGTACTCGAAACGCTGCGAAAGAATCTGCTCGAACGATTGCGCGCGCGTCGCATCCGCTAATCCGAGCGTTTCCCGCGCGATTCGCTGGGCCTCGTCGTGACGGCCACCGGCGAGGGCACGCGAGTAGCGCGCGAACTGCAGCTCGACCATGAGATCCTGGGCCGGTCGTAGCGACTCCACGACGGAGGCACGGTATTCGGGATTTCCGGTTTGTGTCGCGATCTCGTCGGTCAGCGCGAGCGCTGCGGTGAGCGATTCGATTGCCTCGGCTTCGCGGCCGGCGCCGGCTTCGAGGCGGGCGAGCTCCAATCGCGTGTCGAACTCGCCGGCAACCGACTGCATGACGCGGAATCCCCGCAGTGCCTCTTCGAGCTCGCGCCTCGATTCGGGAATTTCCTTCATGGTCTGCAACGCCCGTCCGAGCTCGAGCCGTGCTTCGGATTGCACCAGCCGGTCTCCGCCCGGCGGTTCGTGGATCACCGGGTCGAGCTCCTCCAGCGCCGCGGTGAACTTGCCTTGCGCTGCGTAGTCGGCGCCGAGTCGAACCTTGATGCGTGCACGAGCCGAGGGCGCCGTGGCGAGTTTCAGAGCGTCGCGGTTGAATTGCACGGCCTCGTCGAAGCGCCGAGCGTCGTGTGCAATCACGGCGAGCGCTCGAAGCGACGTGACGCGGCCGCGACCGTCCAGGTCTTCGGCCAGTATGCCGAGGGCCGTGCGCAGAAATTGCTCCGCCAGGTCGCGATCGCCAATGGCGTAGTACGAGATTCCGAGGCCCATGAAGCTGCGGCCGAGGTAGTAGTCGTTCTCGACGCGTTTGGCGTAATCGATTGCGCGCCCATGCAGGAGCAACGACTCGTCGTATTTGCCGGCGGCGTAGTGCGCGAGCGCACTGCTGTTGAGAGTGAGTAGATATAGATCGGGATGCGGGCCCGGGTCCATCAGTGCGAGCGCGCGATCGAACCGCGGCAACGCCTCCGTCAACCGTCCGAGCCCCCATTCGCACAGAGCGATGTTCTGCAGAGCGAGCGCCTCGCGCGGCGTCTCGCCGAGGCGTTCGAACTCCTTCAGCGCCCGTGAGTAAAACTTGAGCGCATTCTTGAAATCCGCTTCGTAGTAAAACGCGAGGCCGATGTTGTTGATCTGCAATGCCGCGTCGTAGTGTTCACCGCGGGCTTCGTGAAAACCGGCCAGCTCGTAGAGGAGGCTCCGCGCCTGCTCGAGCCTCGCATGCGAATCGAGAGGCACCGCCGAACTGCCGGTGTCCGAGGCGGATACGGTTGCCATTTCGAGCCATGCCGCCGCCAGCACGGCCCGCGCGCGCGCGCGCCCATATTCTTCGTCCGGCGCCGGGAAGTGGGCGGACGACTTCTGTGCCCACTCGGCGCTCGATCGCCAAAGCGAAAGGTCGTAGTAGTAGAGGCTAGCGAGCGAGTGCGCGATCTCCGCTGCCACGCTCGGCGCGAGCGAGGCATCGCGCGCCAGCGCCTCATATCGACCCGCCGCCGTCTCGAACGATTTACGCGCGGTCACGCCGGCCCGCTTTTCCAATGACTGCGCCAGTGCATGCGCTTGTGCATAGCGCATGTCCGCGGCCGCCAATGCGCGTTGCAATCGTGCGCACGCTTCTTCCCGAGAGAATGCGGCGCGCACGGTGATGCGCACGGAGCCGTCGTGCGTCGCGTGCTCTTTGCCGAGTACCGACACCCACGCTGCCGACGATGACGTCTCCATGAACACGGTTTGCCTGCCCGTGCGAATGACGGGACTCTCGGCACGCGCGATCACTTCTCCTCGCACGTCCAGCACCCGGAGAACCACGTCGATGCCGAGCTCGGACGCCTGCACCACGACGGGTCGTCCACCAGCGCGCGGCATCTCGATGCGTCGTTCGGCGCTGCCGCCGAGCTCCATCGTTTGATCGACCAGCGCCCCGTCCGCTGGAACCGCTGTCGCGCACCGGACAGGAGCCATGGATGCCGACAACGATGGGGATGTCGCCGCCTGCGCTAGTAGTAAGGAGACCAGAGCGCTCGAGAGCATGGTCCATTGCATGGTGGCGGCCGGTAGTCAGACGGTTGCGATGCGTCATCGCCCGTCCAGTGTTCGTTGTTGGCCAACTCTAACCGCTATGCGCGAAAAACACCCGATTGCCTTTACGCCGCACTGCGATTTAGCGAGCATTGCCCCCAAGGTCCCAGCGTGACGGTCACCAACATCATTCGAGACGGCTCGTCCACGGTCGACACCGCTGTCGGCGTTGAGCTCGCGCAGCGCATCCTCGCGGGTGATGCGCGTGCGGAGGACGAGCTCGTGCGCCTCCACCAGCGGGGCGTGTTCATCATCCTGCGGCACGCCACGCGCGACGATGAGCTGGCGCGCGATCTGTGCCAGGACACTTTCGTCATCGTGCTGAAGCGCCTGCGCGCGGCTCCGCTCGACGATCCGACGCGCCTCGCGGGCTTCATCGCGCAGACGGCGCGCAATCTCGCCATCGGCACGCATCGGCGCGACGCGCGCCGCCGCACCGAATCCGACAGCGACGCGATCGATGCCGCCGCGGATCCGCAGTCCGCGCGCGAGGAGGCTGGCGAGGTCGAGTCGTCCGCCAGCGCGGTGCGCAGGCTGCTGCTCGAGCTCAAGTCGCAGCGCGACCGCACGGCCATCGTGCGCTACTACCTGGACGAAGAAGACAAGAAGAAAATCTGTGCGGACCTTGGAATGAACGAGCTGCAGTTCAACGTGGTCCTGTTTCGGGCCCGTGAACGCCTGAAACAGCTCCTGGAGCAGAGCGGTCTGCGCAAGACTGACCTGCTGTGCCTGGCGCTCGTCTGAAGGGGGCGTGAAGTGAAAGCCGGCGTCGTGACAGAGATCGATTGGAGGGGCGGCGGAGGTTTTTCGCAATGATCGACCCTGCCCGCATGGACCGTTCCCGCATGGTGGATCGCTACCTCGCCCATGAGCTTTCGGCCGAGGAAGTGGCCGCTTTCGAGGAATTCTTACTGGAACATCCCGAGACACAGGCTGAAATCGATGCGGCACGCCGGATGAAGCTCGGCCTGGCCAGGTTGCGGGAGAAAGGCGAGCTTCAGGCGCTGGTCGCGGGCGGATCCCGGTGGTCGGGAGCGCGTCTCGCGCTCGCGGCCAGTGTCGTGCTGGCGGTGGCGGTCGGCACGCTGTATCTCGCGCGCACCCCGACGATGCTGGCCGTGTCGCTGGACGCGTTCGCGGCGAAGCAGAGCTCGCGCCCGGCGGCGGAAGTGACGTTCGTGCGCACGCGCGATGCCGCGCGCCAGGTCATCCAAACACCCGCCGAGGGACAGCTGCTGGCGCTGAGCATTCACACGGACATGCACGGGCCCGAGACTACCTTCGAGGTGCGCATCGCGCGCGAGGGCGAAGAAGAACCGAAGGAGCTGCTGGCGGAACTGGAGGATCTGCGCAGCGACAGCGAGACGTTGAGTGTGTATTTCGACGCCCGGGCAGCGGGTGCGGGCGACTATCGGATTACGGTGGACTACATCAAGGCCGGGCTCGAGCGGTATCACACCGACGAGTATCTTCTTACGGTCAGGCCGGAAACCCGGCCCTGACACTCCGCAAGCCGATTACGACAGCGCCTTGATGCGCGCGGCGAGGGCGCTCTTGTGGCGCGCCGCCTTGTTGCGGTGAATGACGTTCTTGTTGACCAGGGAATCGATCAACGGCTGCGCATCCTTGAGCGCGGCGGAGGCATCGGCCTTCTTGCCGGCGGCGAGGGCATCGTTGACCTTGCGCAGCGCAGAGCGCATGCGGGAGCGCAGCGCGACGTTGCGGGTGCGGTTGGTCTCTGCTCTACGGGCGGCTTTTTCAGCCGACTTGGTGTTCGCCACGCAAATCTCCAGGAATCCGGGTCGTTCGAAGGGCGCGTAGTGTGCTGACGCACCCCTACCTTGTCAACGCTTCCCACCGATGACCAATGGGAGTCCGGTATAGTGCGCGCCGTGTTGCTGTTTTTCCTTATTTTTCGGGTGTTTGCAGGGTGAGCGGGCGGATCTTCAAGACCACGTTGGTGACCGGCATCGCGACCCTGGTGTCGCGCATCACTGGCCTCGTCCGCGAGATCGTCTACGCCGCCAATTTCGGGGCCAGCGCCTTCATGGACGGCTGGCTCGTGGCCTTCAAGATTCCGAACTTCCTGCGGCGGCTGTTCGCCGAAGGGTCGTTCAGCCAGGCCTTCGTGCCGGTCATCAGCGAGTACAAGCACAAGCGCACCCCGGAAGAGGTGCGCCAGCTGGTCGACGACGTGGCGGGCACGTTTGGCGTACTGCTGTTCGTCGTCACCGCCACCGGCGTCGTCGCGGCTCCGCTGATCATCCTCGCGTTCGCGCCCGCGTGGCACGACGAGCCGGACCAGTGGGCCGCGGCCACGTCGATGCTGCGCTGGACCTTCCCCTATCTATTCTTCATCTCGCTGAGCGCGCTTTTCTCCGGCGTGCTCAACAGTTACAACAAGTTCGCGCTGCCGGCGTACACGCAGGTGATCATGAACGTGGTCATGATCGTGGTGACCGCCTGGATCGCCCCCGCGGCCGACAACCCCGGCGTCGTGCTGGCCATGGGTGTGTTCGCCAGCGGCGTGCTGCAGCTCGGATTCCAGGTGCCGGCCGTGATGAGGCTCGGGCTGTTCCGCAGGCCGCGCTGGAAGCCGGCGGCCGAAGGCGTCCGACGCATCGGCCGGCTGATGCTGCCCGGCATCTTCGGCTCGTCGGTGGCGCAGGTGAGCCTGCTGCTCGACTCGGCCATCGCCACGCTGATGGTCAGTGGCGTCTCCTGGCTGTACTACGCCGACCGGCTCATGGAGTTCCCGCTCGGCGTGTTCAGCATCGCGCTCGCGACCGTGATCCTGCCGAGCCTGTCGCGCCATCACGCCGCGGAGTCCATCGAGCACTTCACGGCGACACTCGACTGGGCGCTGCGCCTGGTCATCCTGCTGGTGTCACCGGCGGCGGTGGCGATGCTGGTGTTTGCCGGCCCGTTGACGGCCACGATGTTCGGATACAAGAAGTTCGACGCCCACGATGTCGAGATGACGACGTACGCGCTGATGGCGTACTCGTGGGGCCTGCTGGGCTTCAGCCTGGTGAAAGTGCTCGCGCCGGGCTACTTCGCGCGTCAGGACACGAAGACCCCGGTGCGCGTGGGCATCATCGCGCTGGGCGTGAACATCGGTCTCAATGTCGGAGTCGCGCTGCCGGCCATTCACTTCGGCTGGTTGCCGTACCCGCACGTGCTCATTGCCACCTCGACGTGCATGTCCGCCGCGGTCAACACGCTGTTGTTGTGGCGCGGACTCGCGCGCGCCGGGGTCTACAAGGCGCGTGGCGGCTGGGGCGCACTGCTGGGCCGCGTCCTGTTTGCCAATGCCGTCATGGCGGCGGTACTCATCTGGCTGGGTGGCGACCTGCAGGGCTGGCTCGACTTGCCGGCGCTGAAGCGTGCCGGGCGGCTGGCCCTGTGCATCGCGGCGGGTGCTGGTGTCTACTTCGCAATGTTGTTCCTGGCCGGCACGCGTGTCCGCCACTTACGCAACGTGGCCGGTGCATGATGGAATACATCCGCGGCGTGCAGGGGTTGAAGGATCGGCATCGCGGCGCGGCCATCACGGTCGGCAGCTTCGACGGTATCCACCTGGGGCACGGCGCGCTGATCGCGAGCACCTGCGGAATCGCCAAGCAGCTCGGCCGGCCCGCGATGATGCTGACCTTCGAGCCGCTGCCGCGCGAGTACCTCATGAAGCAGGACCCGCCGGCGAGGCTCACGGATTTCCGCGAGCGCTGGCGCGTGCTCGAGCGCTCGGATCTGCACTGTGTGTGCGTGCTGCGCTTCGACGAGAAGCTGCGCCAGCTCACGGGCGAGCAGTTCGTCGCGCTGCTGGCGGAGCGCTTCGCCGCCTCGGCCGTGGTGGTCGGGCAGGATTTTCGATTCGGCCGGGGTGGCGCCGGCAGCGTGGCGCTGCTGCGTGCGGCGGCCGACGCCGGGCGCTTCGCGCTCGAGCTGGTGCCCTCGGTGTGCGTCGAGGATGTCCGGGTCAGCTCGAGCGGCGTGCGGACGCTGCTCGCGGCCGGGGACTTCCACGCGGCGCGCGACCTGCTGGGCCGCGCATATTCGATGCGTGGCCGCGTGGTGCGTGGGGAGCAGCTCGGGCGCAGGCTGGGTTATCCGACGGCGAACATCCGCATGCGGCGCGCGAAACTGCCGTTCACCGGCATATTCGCGGTGAAGGTGCGCGGCGTGGCCGGCGACCCCGCGGCGCGCGCCGGCGTCGCCAGCCTCGGCTTCCGTCCCACGGTGGACGGCACCGACCCGCTGCTCGAGGCGCATGTGTTCGATTTCGAGGGCTCGCTGTACGGCAGCGAGCTCGAAGTGGAGTTCGTCGCGAAGATCCGCGACGAGGAGAAGTTCGCGAGCCTCGACGCGCTGGTGCGGCAGATGCACCTCGACGCCGCCGAGGCGCGCCGCCTGCTTAGTTAGAGGTACCGTTGCTTGGCTGACTACAAGACCACCGTGAACCTTCCGGAGACCGGCTTTCCGATGAAGGCCGATCTCGCGCAGCGCGAGCCGAAGATGCTCGAGGCGTGGGAGCAGAACAACCTGTACGGCAAGCTGCGCGAGATCGCGCGCGGCCGGCCGCGCTTCGTGCTGCACGACGGTCCGCCGTACGCCAACGGCGCGCTGCACCTCGGCCACGCCGTCAACAAGGTGCTCAAGGACATCGTCATCAAGTCGCACACGCTCGACGGCTACGACTCGCCCTACGTGCCCGGCTGGGACTGCCACGGCCTGCCGATCGAACACCAAGTGGAGAAAAAGCTCGGCGGCCGCGCCGGCGGCAAGTTCACCGCGAAGGAATTCCGCGTCGCGTGTCGCGCGTTCGCGCACGAGCAGGTGAACCTGCAGCGCAGCGAGTTCAAGCGCTTCGGCGTGCTCGGGGACTGGAACCGCCCGTATCTCACCATGGAGCCGCGCTACGAGGCGCAGCAGATCCGCGCGCTTGGCCGCATCATCCGCAACGGCCACTTGTACAAAGGCGCGAAGCCGGTCTACTGGTGCGTCAACTGCCGCTCGTCGCTCGCCGAGGCGGAAGTCGAGTACGAGGACCGGACCTCGCCGTCGATCGACGTCGAGTTCCGCGTCGTCGACCCGGCCGACCTCGCGCGGCGCGTGGGCGTGAGCTTCGACAGCTTCGCGGCGCAGCCCGTGTCGCTGGTCATCTGGACCACCACGCCCTGGACGCTGCCCGCCAACGAGGCCGTGTGTCTCGGCCCCGACTTCGAGTACGTGCTCGTATGGGTGTCGCGCGAGGGTCGCTCGGAGTTGTTGGTGCTCGCGAACGAGCTGGTCGACGCCTGTCTCAAGCGCTACGGCCTCGGCAAGGGGCAGGTGCTGGTGCAGTTCCCCGGCAGGGCGCTCGAGCACCTGCAGCTCGAGCATCCGTTCATGAAGAAGCACGTGCCGGTCATCCTCGGTGATCACGTGACGCTCGAGGCCGGCACGGGCGCCGTGCACACCGCGCCTGCACACGGCCAGGAAGACTTCGCGGTCGGCGTGAAATACAGCCTGCCGGTCGACAACCCCGTCATGGGCGACGGCAGCTTTCGCGACGGCACGCCGTTCGTCGCGGGCATCAAGGTGGACGAGGCCAACAAGGTGCTCATCGACGAGCTGGCCAAGCGCGGCCGGTTGCTGAAGCACGAGCCGTTCCAGCACAGCTACCCCTGCTGCTGGCGCCACAAGACGCCGGTGATCTTCCGCGCGACGCCGCAGTGGTTCATCAGCATGGATCAGAAAGGCCTGCGCGCGAACGCGCTGCGCGACATCAAGAAGGTGCAGTGGACGCCGGCCTGGGGCGAGCAGCGCATCACCGGCATGATCGAGAACCGCCCGGACTGGTGCCTCTCGCGCCAGCGCACCTGGGGCGTGCCGATCGCGCTGTTCGTGCACAAGCAGACGCAGGCGCTGCACCCGCGCACCGAAGAGCTGCTCGAGCAGGTGGCGGCGCGCGTCGAGAAGGACGGCATCGAGGCGTGGTTCGATCTCGACCCGCGTGAGTTGTTGGGCGATGACGCCGACGCGTATGAAAAGGTCACCGACGTCATGGACGTGTGGGCGGACTCCGGCCTGTCGCACGAGTGCGTGCACCAGACGCATCCCGACGACGTGCAGCCGCCCGTGGAGCTGTACCTCGAAGGATCCGACCAGCATCGCGGCTGGTTCCATTCGTCGTTGCTGATGTCCGAGGCGCTGTACGCGCGTGCGCCCTACAAGGGCGTGCTCACGCACGGTTTCACCGTCGACGAGAGCGGCCGCAAGATGTCGAAGTCGCTCGGCAACGTCATCCTGCCGCAGAAGGTCATCGCCACCCTCGGCGCGGACGTGATGCGCCTGTGGATCGCGGCCACCGACTATGCCAACGAGATGAGCGTGTCCGACGAGGTGCTCAGGCGCATCGCGGATTCCTACCGGCGCATGCGCAACACCGTGCGGTTCTTGTTGGGCAACCTCGCGGGGTTCGATCCGGCGGCCGACGCCGTTGCGCCCGCTGACCTGGTAGCCATCGACCGCTGGGCGCTGGCGCGCACGGCAGCGTTGCACGAGGAAGTGGTGCAGGCGTACCGCAGGTACGAGTACCACCTCATCTACCAGAAGATCCACAACTTCTGCGTGGTCGACCTCGGCGGGTTCTATCTCGACCTGCTCAAGGATCGCCTCTACACGACGCCGAAGAAGAGCCAGGCGCGGCGTTCGGCCCAGACTGCGCTGTTCCACATCGCCGAGGCGATGGTGCGCTGGCTCGCGCCCATCCTGTCGTTCACCGCGGACGAAATCTGGAGCTTCCTGCCCGGCAAGCGGGCGCAGTCCGTGTTACTCGAGACCTGGCATCCGCTGCCCAAGGTGGCCGAGGATGCGATCGACTGGAACCTGTTCATCCAGCTCAAGAACGCAGTGGGGCAGGAGCTCGAAAAACTGCGCGTCGCGGGCACCGTTGGCAGCTCGCTCGATGCCGAGGTCGAGGTGTTCAGCAAGGACGAGTTCCTGGAGAAGCTCAAGGCGCTCGGCGAGGAGCTGCGCTTCCTGCTCATCACGTCCGGCGCGGTCGTCAAGCGCGTCAGCAATGCCGCCGGCCCGCCGGTGGGCGCCATCAAGGTGGCCGAGATCGCGAAGGATGGCGGCGTGTGGATCCGCGTGCAGGCATCGTCGGCGCCGAAATGCGGCCGTTGCTGGCACCACCGGCCCGACGTGGGCTCCAATCCCGGGCACCCGACCATTTGCACACGTTGTGTGGACAACGTCGACGGGCCGGGCGAGTCTCGGCAGCTCGTATGAACGAAGAAAAGCCAGATCTGGGCGGCAGTGGCATCCGCTGGTTGTGGATCGCCGGTGTGGTGATCGTGCTCGACCAGCTCACGAAGCTGTGGATCGTCATGAACATGCCCGGCGAAGGCAGCATCTACGTACTGCCGGTGTTCGACATCATCCACACCGTGAATCCCGGCGCCGCGTGGAGCATGTTCGCGAACTGGGGCGGCAGCCAGCGCTGGATGCTGTCGGGGCTCGCCGTCGGCGTGTCGATCATGCTGGTGTACTGGCTGCGCACGCTGGCGTTGTCGACCCACCGGCTGCTCATCCTCGGCCTCACGCTGATCCTGGGCGGCGCCGTCGGCAACGTCATCGACCGGCTGCGCCTGGGGCACGTCATCGACTTCCTCTCGTTCCACTGGGACGACGCGAAATTCCCGGCCTTCAACGTGGCGGATTCGGCCATCTGCGTCGGCGCGGGTTTCGTGATCATCGATTCGATCCTCGACTGGTGGCGCGCGCGCCAGGCCCGCTTGCAGACCAGCGGGGAGCACTAGCCGGGCACATGCAGATATTCCTGGCGAATCCGCGGGGCTTCTGTGCGGGCGTGGACCGCGCCATCGACATCGTCGAGCGCGCCATCGCGATGTTCGGCGCGCCTATCTACGTGCGCCACGAGGTCGTGCACAACGTGCACGTCGTGGAGCGGCTGCGTGCGCTCGGCGCCGTGTTCGTCGACGAGCTTCACCAGGTGCCCGACGGCTCGACCGTGATCTTCTCCGCGCATGGCGTGCCCGCCGCGGTCGAGAACGAGGCCGCGCGCCGCGGCCTCGCCGTGTTCGACGCGACGTGCCCCCTCGTGACCAAGGTCCACATGGAGGTGGCGCGCTACGCGCGCGAGGGCCGCGACGTCGTGCTCATCGGCCATGCGGGGCATCCGGAAGTCGAGGGCACGATGGGCCGGTTCGATACCGCGCATGGCGGCCACATGCACCTGGTGGAGAACGTGGAGCAGGCCGGCAGGCTCACGGTGCGCGACGCCGAACGCCTGGCGTTCGTGACGCAGACCACGCTGTCGGTGGACGACACCGCCGCCATCGTCATGGCGCTGCGGGAGCGATTCCCGGCGCTCGCGAGCCCGCGCCGCGAGGACATCTGCTATGCGACGCAGAACCGCCAGGACGCGGTGAAGGAGCTCATCGCGAAATGTGATGTGCTCATCGTCGTCGGCTCCGTCACGAGCTCGAACTCCAACCGGCTGCGTGAGCTCGCCGAGCGGGCCGGGCGGCCCGGATATCTGATCGACGACGCGTCGTTCCTGAAGCGCGAGTGGTTCGAGGGCAAGCAGGCCGTCGGCGTAACCGCCGGCGCGTCGGCGCCCGAGGAGCTGGTGCAGCAGGTGGTGAGCCGCCTGCGCGAGTGGGGCGGCACCACGGCCGAAGAGCTCAAGGGCCGCGAAGAACACGTCGTGTTCTCCCTGCCGCGCGCGTTGCGCGGCGCCGCCGCCCGGGGCTAGTCCGCTCCCTGCCGGCGCGACGCTTACTTCCAGCAATCCTGACTTCGATCCGCGCCGCTCGCGTCGACCGCGCGGCGCTGACTGTTGTGATCGATCGACAGCTGCGCGCAGCGCGTATCCGCGTCCTGTCCCGCGTGCTCGATGGCGCGTGCCGTGGCCACATACCCCATCCCGTCCGCAGCGGCGTGCAGTTCCAGCCGGTAATAGCCGCGTTCCGACGACTCCTTCAATCCGAGCCCGGCAGGCATCGCCTGCGTGAGCTGGCTGCCGTCCGCATAGCGCGCGCTGCGGCCGAAGTGCCGGTCCTGGGCGCTCTGGATGGCCATCAGCGCGGCGCTGGCATCCATGCGGCGCACGCGCAGCAGGTGGGCGCGATACAGCGGTATGGAGATCGCCGCGAGCACGGTGACCAGCACGAGCGCCGTGAGGACCTCGATGAGGGTGAAACCGGACCGCAGGTGCCGCGCGCGCATCGAGCTACTCGACCGGGAGTCGTTGCCAGGAGAGGCGTGCGAGCTGGCCGCGCCGGTAGCAGGGAGCCTCGGGGACCAGCGGTTCGCAGTCCGCGGCCGTGACATCCGCGCTCACGACCCACAGCACCTGGACACGCTGGCGGTCGACGGCGCGCCGCGCGCCGAAACCGGTGCTCACGATTTCGAAGCGTGCTCCGGCGAGACGCGCGCCCGGCTCCTGCGGCAACGCGCGTTCATAGCCGAGAAAGCGCGTGATGGTCTCGTAGCGATCCTGCGAGGCGGGCAAGGTGGCCGAGAGGTGCGCCGGAGCGGCGTCGGGTGCGGAAGAGGTCACGATATGGCCGATGGCGGATTCGATGCCGGCACTCGCGGCGGACGCGGCATTCTCGCGAAACAGCTCGTTCTGTGCCAGCGCGAGCTCGACGTGCGCGGCATTTGCGCCGGCCAGGCCTAACAGCGTAACCAGCGTGAGCAAGACCAACGCGACGGCGAGCGTGGCGCCGCGTTGCCGCCCCGTCATCGTCGGAAGACACTTCGCGGTAAAAGCCTTCGTTGGGAACAGCCGCTTCATGGCGGATTGCGCAGCGCGACCGTGCGCTCCACGAGCACGCGGCGCTGCGCGGCTTCACCCGCCGTGGGTATGAAGCGGATGTCGGCGTACTCGAGGACGCGCGGATCGCGATGGCCGCTCTCGGTGCTGTCGGCGCGGATGCGCAACCAGAAACGCACCGCAACCACACGTGCGGCGCGCTCCGCCTCGGACGGAGCCCGGTCCGGCGGGACGAACCGCAGATGGGTAATGCCGTTCTGCCGCGTTTCCACGCCCAACTCGATTTGCAGGTCTTCGACGCCGGGCAGCACTTCTTCGTCGTGGAACTGGGGCTTGCCGCCTGACTCCGTCAATGCCTTCACGCGCAACGCGGGCCAGCCGGGCCGGTCCACGGAGCTGTTCGCGACGTAGTAAGTACGCACTTCGAGGTCGCGCACTTCGTGATTCGCGTCCACGGTGCCCGGAGCGCGGCCATCCGCGAACAGCTCGAGCGGCGCGAAGGCCTCGAGCCGCCGCGCATACACCTGGATGCGCCCGGCGTGTGGCGGCGCCGTCTCGAGCGCCGCGTGTCGCACGGTCAGTGTGTCCGTTCCGGCGCGCGCTCCACCGGCCGCCGCCGTGGGAGCGCATTCCGCTTCGAGGCCCGGCGACTCTCGATACGCGTTGTTCGACCCTTCGACCGCGAGGCGCAGATCCAGCGCAAAATTCGCGCCACAGGCGTGGGCGCCCGCGGGCAGACCGGCGACCGCTGGGACGCCGTCGCGCGAGCGCAGTGCCGCGTCGGCGGCCAGCACTACGCCGTCGCGGACCAATTGGACGGAACGCGGAGCTGCGAAGGCATACAGGCCCGCGTGCTCGAGGTCCGGCACGAGTACCGAAAGCGCGTGCCGGCTCGCATCGCCGAGGCGCGCCACGCTTTCGTCCGTGGCGAACTGGTTGCGCGCGCGCGCGAGCAGCGTGGTGAACGCGGTGAGCAATACGAGCCCGATGGCGAGCGCGATCATGAGCTCGACCAGGTTGAACCCTGCGGTGCGCTTAGTCATGCCCCGCCCACCACCGGCGTCTGCGCCACGATCGTTGACAGGACGTCCGGCTCGGAAGGGTCGCGGCCGAGGTCGAGCGCGATGACGAAGCGCTCGAGTGCGGCGGGGCCGGTGGCGGGCTCGTAGGTCACGGTGGCGGCGCGCGGGGAGATCCGCGCTGCCGCCGCGACGAAGTGCAGGCGATCGGCCGCGGCGAGCCCGGCCGGACCACAGCCGGTCGCGGCATCGCAGGCCGCATCGGCACCCGCGGAGCGGGTGTCGTAGGCCTCGCCGCCTAGTGGGTTGGCGCGGATGCGATCGGCCATGTCACGCAGGAGATTCGCGGCGGCTACCCGGCGCAGCGCGTCCGCATGAGTGCGCATGCTGTCCACGAGCATGGCCGCGGCGCCGAGCAACCCGATGGACAGGGCGACGAGGGCGACGAGCACCTCGACCAGCGTGAATCCGCGGGTGCGCGCGATCATGCCCGGCAGTCCTCGTCGACGGGCGAGCCGAAGCGGGAACGGCCATTGCGGCTGATGACGATGGCACGCGGCCGCGCGATGCCGCGCGTGTCGCAAATAGTTAGGGTACCGGCCTCGGCGGCGAGGGCATTGGGCCAGAACGTGAGACGGGTGCGCGAGGCGCGGATTTCCAGGCCCTCGGACAGGGTGCGTTCCACGAGCGGCCGGGATTTGCCGTTCAGCTGGACAAACGCCTGCCAGCCGGTGGCTGGCGATGTTCCGCAGCCCGCCGCGCCGGCGAGGCACAGTACGGCGGAACGGCCTTCGAGGACGGCGCTGCCGCGCGTTTGCTGCAAATCGCCCATGAGATCGTAGACCGCGGAACGCACCGCCGACGTCCGCAGAGCGGTACGAAACCCGGGAGCGGCGAGACCGGCGAGCACCGCCGCCACCGCGAGGGCGACGCATAGCTCGATGAGGGTTAGGCCGCTCGTACGTGTCAGTCGCATACGCGGATTCTGTTGCGACCTGCGCCTAATGCCACGTCGGATAACCGCTGCGAATGCGCTGTTTCGCATGCCGAACGCGGAAACCGCGCGTATACTCGCCCTCATGCCTATGTCGGAACTCGATCCGGGCCTGCTCGAGAATCTCAATCAAAGGCTTCAAAGCCACGGCGTTCGGCCCACCGCCCAGCGACTCAGAATCGCTTCGCTCTTGTTGGGGCGGCCCCAGCATCTTTCCGCGGAGCAGGTTTTGGCCGGTCTGCGTGCGCAGGGCATGCGCGTGTCCAAGGCAACCATCTACAACACGCTCAATCTGTTCGCCGCCTCTGGCCTCATCCGCCAGCTCTCGGTGGGCAGTGATCGCTGCTGGTTCGATTCGAACACCGACGCGCACTACCACTTCCACGATCTCGACACCGGCGCGTTGATGGACGTCGCATTGCGCGACGTCGAGTTCCAGCGTCTGCCCGAACCGCCACCGGGCATGCAGGTCGACGGCATCGACCTGGTCATCCGCCTGCGTCGCCGAACGGAAGCCTGAGGAACGGAAGCCCGAGGCGTACGCCCCCGCTTTTGGTGGATATCCTTCCGGCCCGCTGCCGGACGTTTCGGAAGCTTCCCTCGCTTCCGTCCAGCATTTAGAATGCGCGCCCTCTGCGCCGGGGCTTCCCCGGTGCGCAGCGTATTCGTAAAGCCTGACGCCAGACATTCCGCCCTCTTAGCTCAGCTGGTAGAGCACTTCATTCGTAATGAAGGGGTCATCTGTTCGAATCAGATAGAGGGCACCAGACTCCGCACGCAGAGAAGGCCAGCCCATCGCTGGCCTTTCTCATTTGGGCGAGCTCTCTCAGTAGTTGGACGTCATCGCGGCCGTTCTCCGCGCGGCAGTGTGGGCAGTCGCGGTCCGCGAGGGCCAGTGCAGCAATTCCGAATCGCACGTTGACCCCGGCCCGGCTCGAATGGAACATCGGCAGTGCCGCGTTCGCGGAGGGCGTGATCAACGACATCGGGTTGGGGCCCGCTGCAGGCGATCCGGAGTGAGGTGGAAGTGATTTCACGCCAGCAAGCATTTGTGGGGAGCAGCGCCGACATCGTCGGCACGGTGACGCGCTTCGCGATCGTGGATTGCAGGCTCGATCCATCGCGCGGGGTCGCGGTCGTGACGGTGGCGCTCGAGTGGGTGCTGAGAGATCGCAGGCCGGAGCCGGACCACCGCGCCCCATTCATGCCCTGGAAGGCGACGTTTTTCCGGCGCGACGAGACGGGATGTACGGTGACCGTCGCGGAGGTCCAAGTATCGGGAGCTGGCGTCGTCGAACAGCCGCTCGATCGGGGCGTTCAGAGTCGGTTTCGAGTCGGGGTAGAGATTGAATGGCCATTGACCGAGCCGCGTTTGGAGCTCGAAGCCACCATTCGCCGGTTCGAGGTTGGAACGACAACCCCTCCGAAATACCCCCACGCGGAATTGACCGGCTACGCATCCGCCCCGGATCTGGATCCGGAACATGGTGCGTTCCCATCCGAGGCCATCCGCTGGCTGCACGGAGTGAATGTTTTCGCGCGCGGCGATCGCAAAAGTGCGCGGCCGCCCGCCGGCGCTCCACCGCAAGCCCCGGCTCCGCCGGCGCGCATGGCCCCACCGGCCGCCGCCCCGGGCCCGATGCCCGCCGCGCGCGAGGAGAGCCTGGAATCCGCCGCGCCCTCGACGATGTCGGCGCCGACCGCCGAACCCGTTGATGTCGCGGTGTTCTGCCCGCCGGGCGTGGGTCGCGGCACATCGTTCCTCGTGCAGGCTTTCCTGTATCCGCCGGCGCAGGCGGAGCTGGCGAGCGCGCGCGCACGCGAGGCCGACGGCGGGGCGGATCGCCGCGGCGTGCTGTCGCTGCCCCAGGACCTGCCGCACGGCACGCGCATCGATCTGCGCTTGGAAATGCCGGGGCTGCGCATCGACGAGCCCGACACGGTGCTGGTCTGGCGAGGCGAGTCGGTCGCCGCGCAGTTCGAGGTCGCGGTGCCGGATGATCTCGCGCTTGGCAAGGTGATCGGCCGCATCCGGGTGACGATTGCCGGCGTGCCCTGCGGCACGCTCCGCTTCCAGATCGTCGTCGCCGCGACTGCCATCAGCGAGCCGGCGCGGGCCGCCGAAGTGTTCGTGCGGCGCTACCGCCGTGCCTTCGTGTCGTACTCGTCCAAGGATCGCGCCGAAGTGTTGCGTCGGGTGCAGGCCTTCCGCATCGCCGGGGTGTCCGTCTTCCAGGACGTGCTCGATCTCGAACCCGGTGAGCGCTGGGAGCGCGAGCTCTACCGCGAGATCGACCAATGCGACGTCGTGCTGCTGTTCTGGTCGCGCGCGGCCGCCGAATCGCCGTGGGTCGCGAAGGAGATCGACTACGCGCTCGCACGCAAGCAAGGGCACGAGGATCGCCCGCCCGACATCCAGCCGGTGCCCATCGAGGGGCCGCCGATCCCGCCGCCGCCGGAGAAGCTGCGCCACCTGCACTTCAATGACGCCCTGCTAGCGCACATCGCGGCGGCGCAGGCCGTGCATCCGTGAAATGGAGTCGGGCGCGGCCGGCGCGATGCGCCGCGCGCGAACGACGCCCGAGCGCCGCGGACGGGGTCGCGAACTAACTGCTTCCGGTTGGGAGCCGGGTCGCGAGCCGTTTGCCTCGTACCAATGCAAATGACGCCGCGGTACGATACCGCCCGGTGAGTCAGAGCGTGCCGAACAGCCCAAATCCCGTTCGCAATGCGCGGGACGGAGGTTCGAAGCCTCTGCCCGGTATGAAATGCTCCGTTTGGATCCGCATCTTCTCGCGTATCCCGCTCACCCTCTGGTACCCGTTCGCGCGCCTGCTGGCCTTCCTCGCCTGGAAGGTTTTTCCATACCGGCGACACGTCGTGAAGGCCAATCTCGAGGCGTCGTTTCCGGAATGGGACCACGCCACGCGCGAGCGCGTCATGCGCGACTACTACCGCGGCTTCGCCGACATGCTGGTGGAGGTCATGCGCAGCCTGCGTCTCACGCGCGCCGATCTCGCGCGGCGCGTGGTCATCCGCAACCCCGGGCTGGTGCGCGACGAGATGGCCAGGGGCAAGCCCGTGCTGGTGGTCGCCGCGCACCAGTGCAACTGGGAGTGGATGCTGCTCGCACTCTCCACCCAGCTCGAAGTGCCGCTGGACGCGGCGTACAAGCCGCTGGTGGACAACTGGGCGGAGCGCGAGATGCTCAAGCTGCGCAGCCGCTTCGGCGCGCGCATGATCCCGGCGCAACAGTTGTTAGGCGACATCCTCCGGCAGCGCGGCGCGCCGCGCGTCGTCGCGATGGTGGCGGACCAGGAGCCCGTGACCAGCGAGCGCAAGCACTGGGTGCGGTTCCTCAATCGCGATACCGCGTTCTTCCTCGGCGCGGAGGAGATCGCGCGCGCCACGCGCTACGCGGCTTTCTTCGTGCGCCTGCGGCGCGTGGCCCGCGGCCACTACGAGGTGGAATTCGTGCCGCTCGCCGCGGCCGGCGAACAGCTGCCGCCGGGCGACTTCACCAACCGCTACGCGCGTCTCGTGGAAGAACAGATCCGTGCGGCGCCGGCGGACTGGCCCTGGTCGCACAAGCGCTGGAAGCTCAAGAAGCCTCTGTACGGAACGTAGCGCGCGCGTACCGGGCGCCTGCCGGGGCCGACTTGACCTAATGCGGCCGCAGGGTCTCCCGAACCTTACGTCGCCCGGTCGCGACTGCGATCCCGTGCGAGGGCCCGCCTAGTCTGGTGTCACGTATGACGCACCAGACGCCCTCCGACGAAACCCCCACCTCGCTGCTCGCGCCGCTGGCCCGCGGACTCATGCACCGCACGCCGCAGGTCCTGTCGCTGTCGATCCACGACGCCCGGGGACACGCGGTCTGGTCGAGCGGGGATTTCCTGCTCGCGGAAGATCACGCGCTGATCGCCGAGGTCGTCGAAGATCCGTACAACGTGCGCGGGAGCGGCTGCGGCCTGTGGTGGGAGAGCGCAGATACGGCCCGCGCACGTTGTGCGCTCGCACTGTTCGAAGGCACGCGGTTCCGCGGCGTCGCGCTGGTGCTGTTCGCCGGCATCGCCGGCGATGAAACCGGGCGCGGCGCGCGCGTCGCGGAGCTCTCGACCCTGCTGCCCGCACTGGCGCGGGCCTTGCCCACCGCGCAGGATCTGAGCGACATCCCGGTCGAGTCTTCCTGCGAGTCGCTGGACCGCACGTTCGCGATGCTGCGCTTCGACGGCGCGCATCCGGACGACGGTCTCTTCTGCGACATCGAGGCCCGCGGCCGCGAAGAGCGCCTGCTCGCACTCATCGACTCCGCGCTGCGCGAGGACGAATTCGCGCTGCATCTGCAGCCCATCGTCTCGCTGCGCGACGACCACTCTCCCGCGGATTCCCCGCTCATCGTCGAGGTGCTGATCCGCCTGCCCACGCAGGAGTTCGGCGTCCTGGCCTCGCACGAGTTTCTCGACACGGCGGAGCGCAATGGGCGCATGCCCAAGATCGACCGGTGGGTGATCCGCGCGCTGCTCGTGTGGATGCAGCGCAATCGCGACCGTTGGGAGGAATCGAAGGTCGTGTTCGCGGTGAACCTGTCGGGCAAGTCGGTGGTCCGGCCGGACTTCCGCAACTATCTCGAGAGCTGTCTCGACAAGTCCGGCCTGCCCCTGACCTCGCTGCGCTTCGAGATCTCGGAGCTCGACGCCGGGCTCGCGCCGCAGGAATTCGCGGCGCTGGCGCATTCGCTCATCGAGCGCGGCTGCGAAGTATCGGTGGACAACGCCGGCGCGGGCAGCGGGCGTTTCGATTTCCTGCGCAAGGTCGGCGCGGACCAGCTCAAGATCGACGGGTCGCTGGTGGCGGGCGCGCATGACGACATCGTTTCACGCGCATTGATCAACGGGCTCGTGCACGTGGCCGACACCCTGGGCATGCAGACCGTGGCCGGCAGGGTGGACTCCACGGGCAAGCTGCGCGCGGTGAAGCAGCTCGGCGTCGACTACGCGCAGGGCCACCAGTTGGGCAGTCCGGAGGACATCGACTCGTTCGACTTCGTCGAATGCGGCTGCCAGCGCGCGCCGCTCGCGGACGCCTGCGCGTGAAGACGCAGCTAACGGGCAGCCGGTTCCGTTGCGCGCCGCATTCTTGCCTCGTAGGTGCGCATGAGATCCGCCGCGAATTCGGCGAACACCCGCACCTTGGCGAGATGCTGGGTGGAACGTGGATAGACGACGTTCATCGGCGGCCCCTCACAGGAATATTCGCGCAGCACCTCGACGAGCCGGCCCTCCGCGAGATAGCCGCCCACTAACAAGTCGAGCTGCTGGATCATCCCCTGGCCGTCGAGCGCGGAGGTGACCAGCGCGTCGCTGGTGTTGAACGACAGCGCCATCGGCAGGCGCAGCGCGCGCGTCTCCTTGTCCTTGCGGAACTGCCAGTCAGCCGGCCGCACCGTGTCGTTGCGCAGGTGCCCGATGAGCCGGTGCTTGCGCAGGTCTTCGGGCGCACGCGGAATGCCGCTGCGCGCCAGATACTGCGGCGAAGCGCAGGTCAGCAGGCGCGAGGCCGCGATGCGCTTGGCGATGAGATCCGGTGCGGTCACCTTGCCGACGCGCACGGCGACGTCCACGCCCTCGGCGATGACGTCGACGAAGCGGTCGTTGAAGCGCACCTCGAGCGCGATGTCCGGAAAGCGCTGCGTGAACTGCGGGATCGCCGGCAACAGCAGGTACTTGCCGAACGGTACGGGCACGTCGATGCGCAGCTTGCCCTGGGGCCGGTTGCGCGCCAGGCGCAGCTCGTCGTCGGCGGCATCGATTTCGGCCAGGATGCGCTTGCAATGCTCGAAGTAGACGGCGCCCTGCGGCGACAGCGTCACCTTGCGCGTGGTGCGGTGGAGCAGGCGGGTGCCGAGGTGCGCCTCGAGCTGGGCGACGTGGCTGCTCGCCATGGCCCGCGACAGGTCCAGGGTGAGCGCCGCCCGGGCGAATGAGCCGAATTCGGCGACCCGCGCGAAGGTGCGCATGCTTTGCAGTTGGTCCATGGCCGGCCATTGTACCGTATGGCCGAACAATGAATTCATCTTTGTCTGGTTTTTCGAGCGGCTCCGGACCGGTAGATTTCACCCCACGAAATCTGCAACCAACCCCGGAATCGCCACCATGTTCGTCTACAACCGTTCCGCTCTCGCCGTCCTCGCCCCCCTCGCGATGCTGGGCCTCGCAGTGTGGTTCAGCCTCTGATTGGTGCCTGGTCGGGATTCTCGGGAGTCGCGGCCAGCGTCCGCGGTATCGCGAGCGGC
>JBIOZI010000206.1:0-10028 GCA_044871085.1 Steroidobacteraceae bacterium
GCGGCGGCCAGCGCGTTGCTGCTGATGCTGGCGGCGCTCAATTGCGTGAATCTGCAGACGGCCAATCTACTGCTGCGCCAGCGCGAAACGGCGCTGCGTCGCAGTCTCGGCGCCGATGCCACACACCTGGTGAGCCTGTGGGGCATGGAGGTGTTGCTGTCGCTGCTGTTCGCCGCTGCGGGAGCCGTGCTGCTGGCGTGGTTCCTCGCGCCGGCGGTCGCGAACTGGCTCGGCCTGTCACCTGGCTACTCCGTTGCCGATCCCTTTCCGCCGCGAGCGTTGATGGGCGTCGGTGTCACCGTGCTCGTGTTGCTCATCCTCGTGCTCACGCCCCCCGCGTGGCGCGCGCTGCGGCGGATTCCTGCGCCCGCGCTGCAGGGACGCACGGCGAGCGAAGGTCCCTGGGGCCGGCGTACCCGGCAGGGATTGCTCACGCTGCAACTCGCGGGCGCGCTGTTGTTGCTGCTGCTCGCGGGTGTGCTCGGCGCACAGCAGAACTATCTGCTGCACGCCGACCGCGGTTTCGACACCCGCAATCGTCTGTGGCTGGGATTCATGGTGAGCTCGCAAAAGATGCCCAATCTGGATGCGTTCACCGCGGCACTCGCTCGACATCCTGCGATCCGGCACTGGTCGTTCGGCGGTGGTCACGCCATGGTCGAGAATGGCGGGCTCGAGAAATTCGTGAGCCCGAAGAACGAGCAGTTGGTGCTGCGCATGTCCACCGTGTCCCCGAGCTTCTTCGCCACGTATGGCATGACGCTGCTCGCGGGGCAGCCGCAGCTCGGATCGGGTGAGCCGCACCTGGTGATCGATGCCAAGGCTGCACGACTGTTCGGCTTCGCGAGCCCGCAGGCCGCGGTCGGAGCCATTCTGCGCGGCGGTGGCGGCTGGCTCAACGTGGGCAACGAACCGCGGCGAGTGGTCGGCGTAGTCAAAGATGTGAAGCTCGAGTCGGCGCGGGATGCCGCAATGCCCCAGGGCTTCGTGCTCAGCGACGAGCCGCAGTGGGACATCTCGCTCCACGGCGCTGACATGGTGGCGCTGCGACAGGCGGCGGACGAGCTGTGGAAGGCGCACGGTCCGCAACTGCCTTACATGATCGAGTCGGCGGACGAGCTGCGCGCCTCGGTCTACCAGCAGGAGCAACAGATGACGACGATGGTCACGGCCGTCGCGGTGCTGGCGGTGGGAGTTGCGATGCTGGGAGCGTACGCGCTGGTCTCCGACTCGCTGCGCCGGCGCCGCACCGAGCTCGTGCTGCATCGACTGCATGGCGCCGGTCACGCCGCCATCGTGCGCGTGGTGGCGCGCGAGTTCGTCGTGCCGCTGCTGATTGCCGCGGCCGTGGGTCTGCCGGTCGGCGCCTGGCTGGGGCAGCGATATCTCGCGGGCTTCGTCGATCGGGTCGATGCGGGCGCGGGCATCGTCGTCCCAATGCTGACGGCCTGCGCGGCGATTTTTCTGGTTACCGCGCTGGCGACGCTGCGCCACGTGCGCCAGGCGCTGACGGTCCAGCCGGTGGAGGCACTGAGATGATCCAGTGATAGTGTTATGTGGCCCCCAACCGCGCCCCGGGTTGGCAATTGCCGTGCCGGACCCCTCGAAAGTCATACGTCGGGGCGTCAACTGGAGTAGCGTGGGTGCGTTCCTGATCATCGCGTTGCCTGCCGTTGGTCCTCGCCGAAATCCGGCTTCCTCTTCAGGACCCAATGCGGCAGTCCAACCCTTCTCTTACACCCCGAGTACCCGAAGTGACCAAACTCTACGTTGGCAATTTGCCCTTTTCGACTACGGAAGAAACCGTCCGCGCAGTGTTCGCCGCGCATGGCGCCGTGGAATCGCTGCTGATGATGACCGACCGCACCACCGGCCCGCCGCAGCGCTTCGGCTTCGTCGAGATGGCGAGCGCCGACGCCGCGCGCGCCATGCACGCTTTGAATGGCTCGGATTTCGGCGGTCGCCAGCTCAAGGTCAACGAGGCGCCGGACCGTGATCGTTCCGCCGACATCTTCCTGACGGCGCGACGCTCGTGATCATGATGCTCGTGGTGCTGGTGGGGCTGTCCGGTTTCCTCGGATTCCGACTGCACACCGCATCCAACGAGAACTCGGCTCTGCGATCGCACGTCGCATCGTTGAAGCGCCAGCTCAAGCGGAGCTGACCGGGCAGTCCGGCTTCAAGCGCGCGCATCCGCCGTTACAATCGGCGGCATGCGCGGTTCCGAACCCATGCGCCCGACCCGGGCGGTCGACGTGCGATGAACGCACTGCGCGCGGTCTGGGTCTGTCTCATCGCCCTGACTTCCGCGCCGGCGCCCGGTCAGGCTGCCGGCGCTCCATCGTCCGGCGACGAACCGCTGCTCATCACGCATGCCACGCTGTGGACGAAGGATGGATTGCTCGACGATCGCGACGTCCTGATCCAGGCAGGGCGCGTCGCGGCGGTCGGAAAGTCCGGCCGGCTCGCACACCCGGGCGGTGTGCGCACACTCGATGCCGCCGCAGACACACTGCTGCCGGGGCTGATCGATGCGCACGTCCACCTGGTGCTCGGAACCCGCACGCCGCAGGAATTCCCGGCGGCCGCGATCAGCGCGGCGGTGGGCCGGCAGTTGCTGCGCTCCGGCGTCACCTCGGGCCGCGTTCATCTCTGGGACCTGCCCAGCGCCGCGAAGCTCAAAACAGATTCCGCCGATGATGCTTTTCCCGCGCCGCGCTTCAGCGTCGGCGGGCCTGGCATGTTCGGCGGGCAGCCGGGTGCGGACAGCGCCACCGGCAATGTCTGGGGTGTGAAGAGCGTGGAAGACGCCGTGCAGAAAGTGCGGCGCGCGAAGGAAGCCGGCAGCGAGTGGATCGCGCTGCACGAGCTGGCTCGATTCCAGGACGGTGAGCTCGAGGCCATCGTCGGCGAGGCGCGACGCCTCGGGCTGCGGCTCATGGCGGGCGGAAACAAGATTGCGGAAGTCGAGAAGGCGCTGGAGGCGGGCGTCGATTCCATCGAATACCTCGACCTCGGCGCCACCGCGCAGTATTCCGACGCGCTGCTCAAACGCCTGCGGGCGCGCGGCCGCCAGCTGTTCGTCGTGCCGCAAGTGGGATTTCCGCAGCGCTTCGTGGCGTACCGGCGCGGCGCCATGCCGATGGACGACCCGAGGCTTACGGAGTTCATGCCGCCCACCGTCGCGGCGTTCGTATCCGCCGCGCTGCACGAAGACCGCACGAAGGAAATTCCCTACGCGCCGAAATGGGATGCCCTCCCGCCGACGCTGCCGGCGAAATTCCGGCAGCTGCGCGCGGCGGGCGTGCAATTGGTGGTCGGCACGGATTGCGGCTCGCCGGCGCATTTTCCGGCCGACTCCATCTGGTGGGAGCTCGAGGCGTGGCGCAACCTCGGCGTCCCTGCCCATGAAATCGTGCGCGCCGCCACCGAGCTGCCGGCGCGCATGTTGAACCGCGCCGACGTCGGTCACCTCGATGCCGGCGCCCGCGGCGATTTCGTGCTGTATCGCGGCCGGATCTCCGACGGCGCCTTTTCGGTCGAGCGCGTGCGCGCAGTGGCCAAGGGCGGGCGGCTGTTCGTGGACGAGGGCCGCTGGGTGGGGCCGGGAAGTTAGGGCGTCACCCGGACGATCAGCCCAGCGGCGAGGACAGCACCTTGTTGACGATCTTCCACCCGTCGCCCGTGCGCAGCAGGTTGAAGTAGTCAGTCGACTCGTTCGCGCCACTCGAGATGTCCACCCGCGCGATCGCCGCGCGGCCCGCGGCATCGATGATGCGCACCACGCTCCTGCGGCGGACTCCGCCGGCCGGAATCCGCGACACCCGCGCCCACCAGGCGGCCTGGGTCAGGGCGACCACGTCTCCCGCGGCGGTGACGGACATGAGCGCGGCCAGCGGGTGGAAGGCCTTTCCGATGCCGGCCTCGTCCCGCTCGTCGGTGACGCGAAGATAGTCCTGCAGGACCTGGAAGATAGCCAGTCGGTCTTCATCCGTGCCGCTGCCGGAGATTCCGTCCAGGGCTCCGGCGCGAGCCGGTGCGGCGCGCGCTGCGGCGAACGACGTGCCGCCGCAGATGGCCCCGACGATGAATCTGCGCCGATTCGCGCCGCCCGCTCGCGTGGTGTGCCGTGGATCCATGCGTCGTTATAGCAAAGGCGGGTGCTCGAACACCCGGCGCCGGATTGGGAAAATTGCGCGAATGCACCCGTTCGCCGAACTCGGCCCCGCGCATCGAATCCACGCAGGTATGAAGAAAGCCGTGAAGACAATAGGGAACAGCACGGTATGGATCACCGCCATCCGGGTGCGTTGGTCAGGGGCGATCGTGCTCGCGGCCATACTGAGCGGCTGCGCCACATTGCCGCAGGCCACCACGGTGCGGACGCCCTCGGGCCGCCATCGGGTGGCGCAGGCGGGAAGCGGCGTGCCGCCGGTGATATTCGAAGCCGGTGCGGGCGACGGAATGGAAACCTGGGCGCAGGTCTACCCTGAAGTCGCGAAACTGACGACGGCGTTCGCGTACTCGCGCCGCGGCTATGGATTGGGTGCGCCCGTGCTCGCCCACCGCGACGGTGCGACCATCGTGGCCGAGCTGCGCACGTTGTTAGCCGCGCGAGGCCTTCATCCGCCGTACATCCTCGTGGGGCACTCGCTGGGCGGCCTCTACATGCAGCTGTTCGCCAGGCTGCACCCGGACGAAGTGGCGGGTGTCGTGCTGGTCGACACCACGTGCCCGGATCACCTCGCGCGCATGAAAGAGGAGCGTCCCGGCAACCATGCGCTGGTGCAAAGCATGATCGCGGTGAATGCCCTGCACACCATGAGCGCCGAGCTGCGCGGCCTCACCGACACCTCCCTTCAATGGCATGAAGCCGGCGCCTTTCCCCTCCGCCCGATGATCCTGCTCTCCGCCAATCGCCCCACCGTCATGGACGGCGCCGATTTCCTGAAGTTCGTGCACGGCCTGCAGGCCGAGCTGATCGGCGCGTGGCCCGGTGCGCAGCTACGCCTCGTCGAGGCGCGCCACTACATTCAACGCGAGCGGCCGGACGCCGTGGTCGCGGCGATCCGGGAAGTACTGCAGAGAGCGCGACGCCCGGTCGAAGCCGGTGGATCGGACGGCTAGTCGCCTGCGGCTCAGGGTTCGAATTGCCTGCGGCGCCATGCGAGCGGTGGCAGGCCGCGCGCGGCGCGAAACGCGCTCGAGAACGTGGAAGGTTCGCTGAAGCCACAGGCGCGCCCGATTTCCGCGGCGCTCCATGCGGTCTGAACGAGCAGCTCGTCCGCCCTGGCGAGGCGCCGGCGCAGGATGAACTGGTGCGGCGTCTCACCGGTGACGTCCCTGAAGCGCCGCAGGAAGTGATAGCGCGCCATGCATGCGACGGCGGCGAGCACGTTCAGATCGAGTTGCCGCGCGATGTCCGCGTCGATGAACTCGATGGCGCGCCGGATGCGACGCACGGTCTCCTCGCGCGTCGTGCGCCGGACGGCATCGACCCGGCGCACCTGGCCCATGGCCTGGAATTGCCCGCTCATCGCACCGGCGATGGTCTCGTATGCGGCGGCGGCTTTCGTGGCCGGCGCCAGGCCGCCGGCGAGCAGCGCGGCACGCAGCTCCGTGCGAATCGCGCGCAGGCGCGCGGTGACGCTCATGGGCGTCACCAGAAACTCCGGCAGGGGCTGATCATCCGTGCGCGGATCTTCGAGCAGGGATTCTTCGCGGCGATGAGCTGCCGCCCAGGCGTCGGCGACTTCGGGGGCACTCAGGAAGATCGTGAAGTTGAACAGCGAAGACTGCGCCGGTGTGGAGAATTCGTATTCCTGCGCCGCGTTGACGACGAGATAGTGGTCGTCGTCCACGAAGTGCAGGCGGCGCCCGACGCAGAACGGTACCCGTCCGCCGCCGTAGGCCTTGATGGAAAATCCGGCCGCTCCGCGCCAATGCCGGTGAAACGGCGGTCCGAGGATGATCTGCGGGTGCACGGAGTCGGTCCGGGTGTCGGTCACACGCCGAGCATACTCCGCGGCGGCGATCGCCGCCGCCCCGGCCCGCGGCCTAACTACCTACGCCGCGCGCGGCCGCGCGGTGGCGGAATCCCGCACCCGCCGACGTAGGAGCAGGTGGCTCGGGTAGCAGGCCCCATGCCGGCGCAATCCGTGCCGGACGGGCCGCCAGCCGGCGCATTTCGAGCGGCCTCGCGCAATCGCGATGCGCCTTCGCAGCGGCGTTCCGAGGGAACAACGCCCCATCCACCGCTTCGGCCGTTGGATTTTCGCCTCATTGCTGCATCGCCACCCGGCTGCAGGCTGTTCCCGATTCGTGCCTCTATGCTTTCTGTCGGATCAAGCCTACCCTGCGCACAGCTTGCTTCGCTTCATTTCGCTTCGCTCAACTGAAAAGGAAATTCGCCATGAGCACACGTTCATCGCGTGCCCGCCAGGGTTCGCATTCTCTCAGTCTGTGTCTTCTTCCACTGCTTTGGGCTGGCCTGGCATCGGCACAGGCTCCCGACGGTAACCGTCACTACGATGCGCGTGCCGGGCTGAACAGCACGCTGGCCCTGCAGCAACCCCGTGCGCAGGCTTCGACGCCACGCACTCTGTCGGCCGACGTACAGGAACTGTCGGCGCTCGAGCTCGACGAGATCACCGGTGCGGTGCGCTCGCTGTCGAGCGAGCGCGGCTTCCTGAGCGCCGCGACCGCGGGCGAGCCCATGACGCTCGCGATGGACTTCGTCCGCCGGAACCTCGCCGCGCTCGGTCTCGAGGCGTCCGACCTCGAGGGCTACACGGTGTCGGACGTCGTGCACTCCAAGGTCACGGGTGCCACCCGCATCTATCTACAGCAGCGGTACCAGGGCATTCCGGTCTACAACGCGCAGCTGCAGGTCAACGTGAATCGCGATGGCCGCATCATCAGCGTCAACAATTCCTTCATGGCCGGGCTGCAGCGCGCGGTGAGCTCGCTGAAGCCGGTCAAGCAGATGCCGGCGGCGGTGGCCGAAGCGCTGCGATTCTCGGGCATCAAGGCGGCGGCGCCCGCCATCGACGGCACGCACAATCTCCAGGGAACCACGCGCGTGCAGAACGCCGGCATCTCGCTCGAGCCCATCGACGGCTCGCTGATGCTGCTGCCGGTGCGACCCGGTGAGGCGCGGCTGGTGTGGAACTTCCAGATCCACACGCTCGACAAGCAGCACATGTGGGACATGACGGTGGACGCCGGCACCGGCCAGGTATGGACCCGGTTCGACTGGGTCGCCGGCGATCAATACCGCGTGTATCCGCGGCCCGCCGAGAGCCCGAACCACGTGACGCCGCTGCCCCCCGCTGACGGCCGCACGCTGGTGGTGAATCCGGCCAATGCGCTGGCCTCGCCCTTCGGCTGGCACGATACGAACGGCGCCGCGGGTGCGGAGTCGCAGCTCACGACCGGCAACAATGTCGACGCCTATACCGACACCGACGCCAACAACGCCGCCGACGCGAACTCCCGGCCGAGCGGCGGAGCGGCGCTCAACTTCGACTTCCCGCTCAATCTCACGCTTGCACCCAGCGGCTATCGGCCGGGCGCGGTGACCAACCTGTTCTACCTGAACAACATCATCCACGACGTGCAATACCAGTACGGCTTCGATGAAGCGGGCGGCAACTTCCAGGTCAACAACTATGGCCGCGGCGGTGCGGGCAATGACTCCGTGCAGGCGGAAGCGCAGGACGGTGCCGGCACCAACAACGCGAATTTTGGCACGCCGCGGGACGGTTCGCGTCCGCGCATGCAGATGTTCGTGTGGACCGCGCCCAATCCCGACCGCGATGGCGACCTCGATGCCAGCATCGTGATCCACGAGTACGGTCATGGCATTTCCAACCGTCTCATCGGCGGTCCGGCGAACGTCAACTGCCTGACCAACACCCAGCAGGCGGGCGAGGGCCTGTCGGACTGGTGGGCGCTGGCGTACACGGCGCGCACCGGTGACACGGGGCCGCAGTCGCGCGGCATCGGCACCTACGCGCTCAACCAGCAGACCAATGGCCGCGGCATCCGCACGCAGCCCTACAGCACCAACCAGTCGTTGAACACCTGGACCTACGCCAGCATCAACGGCATGGCCGTGCCGCACGGCGTCGGCTCGGTGTGGGCACAGGGCATGTGGGAGGTGTACTGGAAGCTCGTCGATGCGCACGGCTTCGACCAGAACCTCTACAACGCCACGGGCAACGCCGGCAACCAGCGCGCGATGCTGTACGTGAACGAAGGCCTCAAGAACACCGCCTGCAACCCGACGTTCACGCAGATCCGCGACGGCATCCTCCAGGCGGCCGCGGACAATCATGGCGGCGAGGACGTGTGCCGCATGTGGGAGGCCTTCGCGGCCTACGGTCTCGGCACGAATGCGGTGAGCGGCGGCGCGAACAGCACGACGCCGACCAACGGCTTCAACATTCCCGCGTCCTGCCAGGGCGGCGGCAATCCCGGCGTCACCGTGTTCTTCGACAACTTCGAGACCGCGCTCGGATGGCAGACGAACGCGAGCGGCACCGACACGGCAACTACCGGCGCGTGGGAGCGGGGCGATCCTGAGGCCACCGACTCCGGCGGCGCGAAGCAGCTCGGCACCACGATCAGCGGCGTGAACGATCTCGTGACGGGCCGGCTGCTCGGCGCGGCCGGTGCGGGTACGAACGACATCGACGGTGGTGTCACTTCGATCCGTTCGCCCGCGATCACCTTGCCGGCGACCGGCACGCTCACGCTGTCGTTCAGCCAGTACCTGGCCCATGGAACGAACGCGACGAACGCGGACTTCCTGCGGGTCAGCATCGTGGGCAACACCACCAGCATGGTGTTCCAGCGACTCGGCGCGGCCGCGAATGTGAATGGCGCCTGGGCCACCGCGACGGCGAATATCAGCAGCTTCGCGGGCCAGACGGTGCGCATCCTGGTCGAAGCCGCAGACGCGGCCACGGCCAGCCTGGTCGAGGCGGGCATCGACGACGTGAGGATCACGCAGCAATAGTTAGTGGTACTTTGCTGATTGAGCGTGGGTCCGGCGTGAAAGCGCCGGACCCACTTTTTTTTGGGGGGCGCCATGGCGCGTTGCCTCCGGCGGCCTTGCGCACGATCCGCCGGGATGGCATATGCCAGGAACACCGGTGTTCAGGGTCAACCCGATGAAACGGCCACTCGCACGATTCACCGCTCTGCTCATCAGCGCATTCGTGATCTCGACGGCCGACTCGGCACCGCCGCGACAGCGAGTCACGTTCGCGAGCGGCGGAAATTCCCTGGTCGGCTTCCTGTATCAGCCCGAAGGCACCGGGCCCTGGCCCGCGCTGATCTGGAATCACGGCAGCGAGAAAGATCCGGGAGCGGGACCCCAGTTCGATACCGTCGCGGCGGTGTTCGTGCCGGCGGGCTACGTGGTCTTCGCGCCCGAGCGTCGCGGGCACGGCGAATCGGGAGGCGACTACGTCGTCGATCGCGTGAAGTTCACGTTCCGATTGCAGGGAAAGGATGCGGCCGATCGCCTGACGGTGCGCCTGCTCGAATCCGAGCAGCTGGACGACCAGCTTGCAGGGCTCGCGTACGTGAAGAAGCTCCCCTTCGTCGATGCGCAGCGCATCGTGGTCGCCGGATGTTCCTACGGAGGCATCCAGGCGCTGCTCGGTGCGGAGAGTCGTCTGGGGTACAAGGCGGCCATCAGCATCTCGCCCGGGGCGTTGAGCTGGCAGCGGAACGAGTATTTGCAGGAGCGCCTGGTGCAGGCCGCGCGGCGGATCAACATTCCCGTGCTGCTGATTCAGCCGGCGAAGGATGCGAGCCTCGAGCCGAGCCGGGTGCTCGGTTCAGCGGCGGCACGCGCGGGTGCGCCGCTCACGGTCAAGGTGTACCCGGCGGCCGGCCCTGACAAAGAACAAGCCCACTGTTTTGGCGGGGCTGGGGGAATGCACGTGTGGGCGGAGGACGCCAAAGCATTCTTCGCAGCGCATCTGCGCTAGCAGGCAACAGCGGCGGTGGGCCCG
>JBIOZI010000207.1:0-3112 GCA_044871085.1 Steroidobacteraceae bacterium
GAGAAGGAACCGACCGCCGTCACAGTACGTATTCTGGACAAGGAATACTTCGTGGCCTGCCCGCCCGATGAGCGGCCCGACCTCCTCGACTCCGCCGAATACCTCAACAAGAAGATGCGCGAGATCCGCGACACCGGCAAAGTGGTGGGCGCCGACCGCATCGCCGTCATGGCGGCGCTCAACATGGCGAACGAGCTGCTGCGCCTGCGCAAACTCGAGCAGGAGCTTTCGGGTTCGGTGAGCGGCCGCGTGAAGCACATCCGCGAGCGCGTCGAAGGCGCACTTCAGCGCACGCGTCAACTCGACCTCTAGGGGTCCGTCCCCTTTCTCACGCGGCACATGGCGGCCACGTCACAGTTCGAAAAAAAGGGGTCTGGCCCCTTTTTGTTTTTCGATTCGCGTCATCTGATGACAAGTCAATCGTCGAAATCCCACGCAAATGAGGAATGCCCCCACGCATTCCTGCCCGCAGGTTGTAGTAGAGTGACTCTCGCGCTGCCTGCGGTGTTCGACAGTGGGTCGGGTTACCTCTCGACCGTAATGTAAACGCCCAGGGACTACGCCTTGCCGACAGTACTGTGCATGTCCGCCTCGAGCGGGAAGCCTTAAATGTCGGGGCCGGTCCCACCTTGTTGCTCTGGTTCGAGAGCAACGACTCGCACCGGCATTGTGGGTAGCGCTTTCCTCTTTCCTTCGTGAACACGAAGTCTTCCCTGAGAACCGAACAGCTCGCCGCGCGCCGGGCCCTCACGCGCATCGCGCGTGCGCAGGCCGCGCTCGACGTGGCGCGCTGGATAGCGCACACCCGCTGGCTCGCGCCGGGCAAACGCATCGGTCTGTACGCCTCCATGCCCCAGGAGCTCGGCACCGCGCCGCTCATCGCGCTCGCGCGGGAACGGGGCTGCGAGATCTTCCTGCCGCGCATCACCTCGATGCGCGCGCGGCGCATGCAGTTCGTGCCATTCGGCACCCGCGGGCGCTTTCATCGCTTCGGCATGCACGAGCCATGGAGCACGGAGTTCATGCCAGCGCGCTTCCTCGACACCATCTTCGTGCCCGCGGTCGCCCTCGACCGGTCCGGCGCGCGCCTCGGCCATGGCGCGGGTTTCTACGATCGCGCCCTGGCATTCCGCCGCGCGCGCACCCACTGGCGCGGGCCGCGGCTCGTCGGTCTCGCCTATTCTTTCCAGGTCGTGCCTCACATACCCGTGGCGCCGACCGACGTATCCATGGATGTCATCGTCACGGACAGGGGAATCGATGAACTACTGGCTCATGAAGACCGAACCATCGACGTTCGGAGTGGATGATTTCGCCAAGAAGCCGAAGCAGACGGCGATGTGGGACGGCGTGCGCAATTACCAGGCGCGCAACATGCTGCGGGATGACTTCAAGAAGGGCGACCAGGCACTGCTGTATCACTCGAGCTGCGAGATTCCCGGCGTCGCCGGCATCGTCGAAGTGGTGCGCACCGCGTATCCCGATCCCACGCAGTTCGACAAGAAGAGCGACCACTACGACGAAGGCAGCGATCCGAAAAATCCGCGCTGGGTTGTGGTCGACGTGCAACTCAAACGCCGACTGAAGCGCGTCATCACCCTCGACGAACTGCGCGCGCACGAACAGCGCGAGCTCGATGGCATGCTGCTGTTGAAGCGTGGCAATCGCCTCTCGATCACTCCGGTAACCGCGGCGCATTGGAAGTTCGTGCTCTCGCTCGAGTGATGAGCGCGATGTGTCTCGATGTGCGTCGATGTGAATGTGATGCGCGTGTTCGATGACACTTGCTTGAAATTTGTCAACGCCTGCGTATACTCGCCCTCGGACTAACCCGTAACTACTGGAGATGCGCCATGGCGAAAGCCAAGAAGAAGGCCAAGAAGAAAGCCAAGAAGAAGTAATTCTCTGGCCTTGGTCAATTGGCGAGCGAGACACTCTCTCGCTCGCCGCTAAATTCGAAGACAGTGCCCGCGTAAAGCGGGCACTGTCGTTTCAGGGGTCCATCGAAGATCGAGCGGGTCGCGAGTGATGAGCCAAAACACTGGAAAACAAGCTGCCGCGCGCGCGGCGCTGGAATTCGTCTCGCCGGGCAAAGTGCTCGGAGTCGGCACCGGTTCCACGGTCAACTTCCTCATCGATGAGCTCGTGGCACGGCGCATCGCGCTCGCCGGCGCGGTATCGAGCTCCAACGGATCGACCGAACGCCTGAAGGCCGCCGGCATCCAGGTACTCGACCTGAACGACGTCGGCGAGATAGACACCTATATCGATGGCGCCGATGAGACCAATCACCGCCGCCAGCTCATCAAGGGCGGCGGCGCCGCGCTGACGCGCGAGAAGATCCTCGCCGCCGCCGCACGCCGTTTCGTATGCATCGCCGACGAGAGCAAGCTCGTGGACACGCTCGGAGCGTTCCCATTGCCGGTGGAAGTGATCCCGATGTCGCGTACCTGCGTGGCGCGCGCGCTCGAGCGCCTCGGCGGCCGGCCGGTGTGGCGCGAGAAGGTGGTCACCGACAACGGCAACCACATCCTGGACGTGCACGGCCTGCGCATCGACGATCCGGTGGCGCTGGAGAGCGCGATCAACCAGATCGTCGGCGTCGTCACCGTGGGCCTGTTCGCGGCACGGCCCGCCGACCTCGTCATCCTCGGCGGGCCTGCCGGCATTCGCCGCGTCTAGCTCTCGGGGCGCGGCGTACGTCCGCGCGGCCGTCCGCTGTCCGCGCCCGGACACCGGCACCGGCTCGCGCCCCTCCGGCGCACCGCAAAACTCGCTGAGAAATTCAAACAGTTAGGCTCGCGCCCCGCGGTTGGCACGCATCGTGCTTCGTCCCGCGCATGACGCTGCTGCCTCCACAAATCGCGATCCGCGGCACCGAGTCGCAGGATCGCGCGGTCGGTGCCGCCCGGAACCGCCGCCCGTATCGCAAATACGCGCTGCTCGGCGGCGCCGGCCTGGCACTGCTGCTGCTGGCGATCTGGAGCACGCGCGCCTGGCTGGTCTCGGACAAGATGATTTCATCGGAGCGCCTGCGCACCGCGCCGGTGGAGCGCGGGCCGTTCGTACGCGACGTGGCCGCCACCGGCCTGGTCGTGGCCGCCGTCAGCCC
>JBIOZI010000208.1:0-8596 GCA_044871085.1 Steroidobacteraceae bacterium
ATACATGATGATCGACGAGGGCTGGTGCCTGAATTCCGGCGGTTCCGGGCACGCCCGGCCCGATGCGGACGTCACCAAGACGAAGCCCGGGCTCGACATGCCCGCGCTGGTGGCCTACGGCGCGAAACGCAAGGTGGGCCTGTGGCTGTGGGTGCAGTGGTCGCTGCTCGACCGCCAGATGGATGCCGCGCTCGCGCAGTACCGCACGTGGGGCATCAAGGGCATCAAGGTCGACTTCATGGACCGCAGCGACCAGCAGATCGTCGACTATTATCACAAGCTCATGCAGAAGGCGGCCGAGCACCAGCTCATGGTCGACATGCACGGCGCCTATCCACCCGCGGGCCTCAACCGCACCTGGCCGAACTACCTGACGCAGGAGGGCATCATGGGCGCGGAGTACAACAAGTGGAGCCGGCGCGTCACCGCCACGCACAACGTGAGCTTGGCGTACACGCGCATGCTGCTCGGTCCGCTGGATTACACGCCGGGCGGCTTCCGCAACCGGACACCGGAGGCCTTCGAAGTGGTGAACAGCCCGCCGCAGGTGCAGACCACGCGCGGCCATGGCCTCGCGATGTTCGTCGTGTACGAGAGCCCGTTCCAGATGGTGGCGGATTCGCCGGACATCTACGAAAACGCAGCGGGCTTCGACTTCGTGAAGATGGTGCCTACGACCTGGGACGAGACCCGCTTCCTGCAGGGAGACATCGACGAGTACGTGGTCGTCGCGCGGCGCAAGGGCAGGGACTGGTACGTCGGCGCCATGAATACCGAGACGGCGCGCACCATCCAGCTTCCTCTCGCATTCCTCGGCGCGGGCAGGTTCAAGGCGCGCATCTGGCAGGACGGCGCCGCTCCAACCGAGGTGAGCGTCACCGAGCGCGAGCTGGGCCCAGGCGATTCGCTCGAGCTGAAGCTGGCGGCGTCGGGAGGCGCGGCGGTTCGTCTGGCCGGCCCGAAGCGCGCGTCGTCGCACACAACCGCCCTGACCATGCAGTGATGCCGATGGCGTTCGCTTTCGCCGTGGTGATGGTGGTGATCATCATCCTGGCGCTGGCGGCGCAGGGTGTTCGCGCGCGCCAGTCACGTTGGACGGAGCTCGCGGTACGCTACCGCTTCGATGGGCCGTTCGAGGGGCGCACGTGGCGGGTGTCTGCGCAGTTTCCGCGCGGCGCGGGTTATGAGCATCTGGCGATGGGCGCGGACGCCGAGGGTCTGTACCTGAGCGTCCCCGGCGTGATGAATGCGCTGCAGCCGGCGCTGCGGATTCCCTGGAGCGACGTCGACATACGCGAGCGCCGTTGGGCGGCATTCAACGTGGCGTCGATGTATCTCGGCCCCGATCGCCACCCGGTGACTTTCATGGGCGGGGCCACTGGAATGCTCGGCATCGACCGAATCGACGCCGACCTCGCGAACCATGTGCTCGGCTGCTACGACGCGGCCCGCGCACGGCTCCAGTCCGCGGCGAGCTGAGGCCGACCCTCGGGCAGGGCTGGTATCTCCACCGGCCTTTCCGCCACTCGCGCGTGCAATCACGCGCCGCCGCGTGCAAAATCCCGTTCGCGCGGACGATGGTTCGATAAAACACAATCCTTGGACAGGGCGCTCGCCGCATTGTGGCGCGCGCTGGGGGAAACACATGAATCGCAAGCTCGCGCTCGTTGGCTTGGTATTGGTCGCGCCGGTCGGCGCGCAGGAAACTCCACCTCCTGAAGATCAGAAGCTCGAAGAGGTGCTCGTGACGGGCTACCGCGCGTCCATCGAGAACGCCGTCGAGGCCAAGCGTGCGTCGACGACCATGGTCGACGTGATCAAATCCGACGACATCGCGAGCTTCCCCGACGCGAATCTCGCCGAAGCCGTGCAACGCATCCCCGGCGTGTCGATCGACCGCGACTCGGGCGAGGGCCGCAGCATCACTGTGCGCGGACTGGGCGGCGATTTCGTGCGCACCATGCTCAACGGCGTGGAAGCCTTTTCCGCGACCACCGGCTCGACGCTCGGCACCACCATCATCAACCGCAGCCGCGGCTTCGACTACAGCACCTTCGCATCGGAGCTGTTCAACTCCGTGACGGTGCGCAAGTCGCAGTCCGCCGAGCTCGACGAGGGCTCGCTCGGAGCCACGGTGGAGCTGCAGACTGCGCGCCCATTCGATTTTCAAGGCTTCCACCTGGGCGCATCGGCGCAGGCGGCCTACTACGATTCGGGCGACGAGATCCATCCGCGCGTTGCGGGCCTCATCAGCAATACGTTCGGCGACGATCGGTTCGGCGCGCTGCTCTCGTTCGCGTACAACACGCGCCGCGCGATCGAGGACGGTTACAGCGACACCTCGCAATCCGACTACTCGGACATGAACAACGGTTTCTGCACGCCGGTGCCGAACACGCTGACTCCATACGTGAACCCCGCTTCGGGCGTCGGCAACCGTCCCAACGGGCAATGCTTCTCCAACCTCGGCTCGAACACGGCGGCGTTCAACGCCATCAACCAGCCCAACATCTTCCTGCCGCGCAATCCGGGCCTCGGGCGTTTCGTGAACGACCAGGAGAAGCTCGGCATCACCTCGGCGCTGCAGTGGCGGCCGGCGGACTCGACCACGGTCACGCTCGACCTCGTGTACTCGAAGTTCAACCAGGATCGCAAGGACTACGCGCTGGCGAACGCCTCGCTCAACCGCAACGTCAACGGCGCGACCGCGGGATTCCCGAACTTCGCGGGCCGCGTGAACTCTCAGATCCAGGACGTGCACGTGCGCGACACCGGGCAGGTGGACTACATGCTGCTCGACAACGTCGACATCAAGCACGTGCAGTCGATCAACGAGTCGATCACCAAGACGCATCTCGTCGGCCTCACGGTGGCGACGGAGTTCACGCCCACGGTGCGCGGCACGTTCAACGCGTCGAAGACCGGCTCGGACTTCGACGAGCCGACCAACTACTTCGTGTCGTACGACCGCTTCGACACCGACGGCTGGGTGTGGGATGCGCGCGACAGCCAGAAGCGGCCGTTCATGGACTTCGGCTACCGGACTGCCGACCCCGCGAACGTCACGTTCGTCACGGGCGGCGTGACGCCGGACATCCGCATCGTCACCGACGCGGTCGAGAACACGCTGCGGAATCTCTCGGGCAACGTGGAATTCGAGCTCAACGACACGTTCAGCCTCAAGGTTGGGGCGATGGACAAGGAGTACGAGTTCCACAGCAACCACACGCAGCGCGTGTTCGCGAACAACTCCACCGATCTCACGCGCTTCAACTTCGTGAATTTCGCCGCCGCCGTGCCGAACCTGGCTGCGGTCAGCGAGGTCCTGACGGGCTGGGGCGGTGGCCTCGGCATGCCGGCGGGCACGCCGACGTCGTGGGTGGTGCCGGACATCGAGAAATTCATCGCCGTGCTCGGACTCGACTGCAACTGCGCCAACCAGTTCGGCGACTGGACGCTGGGTGGTGCGAACGTCGCGGGCTCGCGCGGCCTCATCCGCAACGTCAAGGAAACCGACCGCGCGCTGTTCACGCAGCTCGACTTCGATGCCGACATGTTCGGCGACCGCAAGCTGCGCGGCAACGTCGGCGTGCGCTACATCGAGACCACGATCGAATCCATGGGGCTGCTGCCGACGGTCGCGAACCCCACGGCTTCGGTGACGGTCGAGCACGAGTACTCCGACCTGCTGCCGTCGCTGAATCTCGCGCTCGAGATCACGCCCGATCTCATCACGCGCTTTGCCGCGGCGAAGGTGATGTCGCGGCCCGGCCTCGGCAACCTCACGCCCGGTGGCACCGTGACGAACAACGGCACGCCGCCGTCGGCGTCGATCGGCAATCCGTTCCTGTCGCCGTACCGCGCGACCAACTACGACCTGTCGCTCGAGTGGTATCCGGGCAAGGGCAGCATCCTCTCGGGCGCGGTGTTCTATCGCGACGTGAAGAGCTACATCCAGCAGACCACGGCCGATGAGCCATATGCGAACACGGGCCTGCCGCTCGAGTACCTGGCCGCGGGCCAGACCGCGGACACCATCTACCGCGTGACCAACTCGCGCAACACGCCGGGCGGCTTCATCGAGGGCCTCGAGCTCAATTACCAGCAGAGCTTCACGTTCCTGCCGGGCATCTGGGCCAACTTTGGCACGCTGCTCAACTACACCTACGTGAATTCGGAGATCGACTATTTCCTGTCGACCTCGACGCTGAATCCCACCTCGGTGAAGTCGGAATTCGTGGGCGTGTCGCCGAACTCGGTGAACGCCACGGTGTTCTACGAGGATGCGCGCTTCTCGGCGCGCGCGTCGGCGGCGTACCGCGACGACTATCTACAGCTCGTGCCGATCAAGAACACGCTGCCCGACGTGCGCGGCAGCGCGGAGACGCTCAACGTGGACGCGTCGGTGAGCTTCAAGCTCAACGACCACTTCAAGCTCAACTTCGACGCGCTCAATCTCACGAACCAGGCCACGGACAACTGGAGCGGCGAGCAGCGGCGCTCGCAGCGCGTCACCAGTGTGACGGGGCGGCAGTTCTTCTTCGGAGCGCAGTACAACTACTGACGGAAAAAAGGGGACAGATCTATTTATCGGATTTGTCCCCTTTTCCACCCGTTTGCCGATAAATAGATCTGTCCCCTTTTTCTAGGCGAGGCCGGTGTGGTCCTTGTCCTTCTTCGACTGCAGCGTCTCACTGAGCACGACCACCAGCGGCTTCATGAACCACGAATGCTCGGGGCTCGAGGCCACCTCGAACCCGGCGGCGCGAATGGCTTCCGCGACGATCGGTCCCACCGCGGCGATCTTGGTGCGCGTCAGCGCGCGCCGTACCAGCGCCGCGGGCTGCTGCGTCACCAGTCTCTCGATCTGCAGCTTGCTAGTGAACGCAATCGCGTCCACTTCACCGGCCGCCATGCGCTCGAGCAGGGCCTTCACCGTCGCATCATCCGCCGCGTTGCCGTACACGTAGGGTGCGACGGTCGACACCACGGCGCCGCGCGCATTCAGGAAGCGCATCAGCGTGAGGTTCGGGTCGTTGCCATACAGCTGCACCGCCATGCGCCGGCCGGTGAGGTCCATCGGCGTCAGTGCACGGATGACGCCCTCGGTGGTCGGCTCGGTGGCTTCGAGGTGGGTCTTCATTCCGAGCGCGCGCAGCGCCCGCGCCGGCTTCGGCCCACGAGTGATGGTGCGCACCTTGGCGAGCGCCGCGACGAAACCCTCACGCAGCGAGGGCTCGTGCTTGTCGATGCAGTTGAGGATACGGGTGAGCCCTTCGCCGGTGATCAGCACGAAATCGTCGAAGCAGCCGTCGATGAGTTTCACGGCGAACGCCAGCACCTGGGCGCTGTTCGGCGTGTCGTAGATCGTGACGAGCGGACAGCGCAACACCTCGGCACCACGCCGCTCGAGCAGCCCGCTGAAGACCTCCAGCTCGCGCATCTCGGGTACGGCAATGCGCTTGCCCTTGAGGTTCCAGTCGATCTGCGCCGGTGGTGTCATGAAGTCGTACGCTCGGCGTGTGGCCAGGGCCCCGTGGCGGGCCTCGCATACTAGATTCTCGCGCCCGCCACGCCAACCGCGCCCCAGGTCGTGCGCCAGCGATGCTTGATGATCGTCAACCCGACCAGCGCGAGCACCGCCAGCGAGGCGAAGGCGAGCAGGCCCGCTTGATAGACGCCCGTGAGCTGCTTGGAGATGCCGAGACTCGAGGCGAGGAAGAACCCGCCGACGCCGCCCGTCATGCCGACCAGGCCCGTCATGACTCCGATCTCGTGGCGGAAACGCTGCGGCACGAGCTGAAACACCGAGCCGTTGCCCATGCCGAAGGCGAGCATGCCCACCGCGAACAGGGCGAGCGCGGTGTACACGCTTGCGGGGCGGAAGCTGACCAGCACCAGGGCGCACGCGGCGATGGCGTACATGAAACTCAGGGTCTTGATGCCGCCGACGCGATCGGCGAGCGCGCCGCCGATGGGCCGCACCAGCGAGCCCACGAACACGCACGCGGCGGTGAAGTAGCCCGCGGTGACCGCGTCGAGGCCATAGTCGGTGTTGAAGTAGATAGCCAGGGACGACGCGAGGCCGACGAAGCCGCCGAACGTCACGGCGTAGAAGAACATGAACCACCACGCATCGCTCATGCGCAGCACCGCCAGGTACTCCGGCAGCGTCTTCGGCGGCGGCCGATTGGGGCTGTCCTTGGCGGCGAAGATGTAGACTAAGAACGCCAGCGACAGCGGCAGCACGGCCAGGCCGAGCACGGTGTTCCAGCCCAGCCACTTCGCCAGGCCCGGCGCGAACAGCGATGCGAACACGGTGCCGGAGTTGCCCGCGCCGGCGATGCCGAGCGCGATGCCCTGGTACTGCGGCGGATACCAGCGTGACGCGAGCGGCAGCGCGACCGCGAAAGACGCGCCCGCGACACCCAGCACGACGCCGATCGCGAGCGCGCCGCCATAGCTGTCGACGTGCATGAGCCACGCGACGGTGAGGCCCGCGATGACGATGAGCTGGCCGATGACGCCCGCCAGCTTGGGGCCGAGGCGGTCGACGAGCACGCCGAACACGACGCGCAGCAGCGCGCCCGCGAGTACCGGCAGCGCGACCATGAAGCCCTTCTGCGCCGCGTTGAGCCCGAGGCTCGCGGACATCTGGACGCCGAGCGCGCCCAGCAGCACCCACACCATGAAGCTCATGTCAAAGTAGAAAAATGCAGACAGCAAAGTGGGAAGATGGCCCGCTTTCAGGAACTCGCGATTGATCACGTCACCCCTCACATGCCGAGTCAGACCAGTACGAGCATGCAAGTAGCGGACCAGAGCGCGGCGGCTGGTCTGCACGTCGGTGTCGGACACGCGAGCGAGCGCGGCGGCCGTCCGGACAATCAGGACTACGGCGCGTGTTATGTCGGCCCGGCACGCTCTCAGCTAACTATCGGGCTGGTGGCGGCCGTCGCGGACGGCGTCGGGGGCGCCAAAGGCGGGCGCGTGGCGGCGGAGATCGCGGTGCGCGGCTTCATCGAAGCGTGTTGCGGGCAGCCGGCGGCCATCGGTGTCGCGCGTGTCGGCGCGCGCGCCGTGGATGCGGTCAATCGGTGGATCCACACGCTCAGCCGCTGCGATCCGGCCCTCAACGGCATGTCCTGCACCCTGAGCGCACTGGTTCTGTGCGGACGGAGTACCCACCTGATCCATGTTGGGGATTCGCGTGTGTACCGTTTGCGCGACAGCACGCTGTCGTTGCTCACCACCGACCACACATTGGGGGCGCCGGGAACGTCCAATGCGCTCACGCGCGCGGTGGGCGCGCAGGGCGACGTGCGCGTCGAGCATCTCAAGGAGACCGTGCACCTGCACGATCGCTACCTGCTGTGCAGCGACGGCGTGCACGGAGCATTGTCGCGTCGCGAGATCCATGCGGCGCTCGCGCGGCGCGCCTCGCCACAGGAGACCGCGCAGCAGCTCGTGGACCAGGCGACGACGCCTGCGGATTCCGACAACGCCACGGCGATCGTGCTCGACGTCCTGGCATTGCCCGACACGCAGCTCGCGGACATGGAGCTCGCGCTCGCGGAGCTGCCGCTGCGCAATCCGCCCGCGAGCGGCGAGGTGGTCGATGAGTTCGCGCTCGGGGAGATGCTCGCGGACGGCCCGTACACGCGGGTATTCCGCGCCACCGATGTGCCGATGGCGCGCGAGGTGGTGATCAAATTCCCGAAACCGCGCCCCGGTATCGAGCCGCTGCTGCGTACCGCGATGTTGCGCGAGATGTGGATCGCCGGACACGTGCGCAGCCCGTTCATCACCGAGACCTGCGAGCCGCCGCCCGAGCGGCGCACCTGCCTCTACGGCGTGCTGCCTTACTACCCTGGGGAGACGCTCGAGCGGCGACTCCTGCGCCGGCCCGCGCTCACGCTTTCCGCGGGGCTCGACATCGCGGTGAAGCTGGCGAAAGCCCTCGCGGCGCTGCATCGCGCCGGCATCATCCATCGGGACATCAAGCCCGACAACATCCTGCTCGAGCGTGACGGCGGCCTGAAGCTCATCGACCTCGGCGTCGCGCGGCTGCGCCAGTCGGACGAGACCGAGAGCGTCGAGGTGCCCGGCACGCGCAGCTACATGGCGCCCGAGCTGTTCGCCGGCACGCACGCCGACGAGAGCACGGACATCTTCGCGCTCGGCGTCACGATCTATCGCATGTTCACGGGGGGCGCATATCCCTACGGCGAAATCGAAGCCTTCGCGCAGCCGCGCCTCGGCCGCCCGGTGTCGCTCGCGAAACTGCGGCCGGATCTGCCGGCATGGCTCGACCGCGCGATCACGCGTGCCATCGCGGTGGATTGGCGCGAGCGCTACGCCGACGCCATCGAGCTCGCGTTCGAGCTCGAGCACGGCGCGCTGCGCGCGGTGCCGCTCACGCTGACGCGTACCTCGCTCTATGAGCGCAACCCGCTGCGCTTCTGGCAGCTGCTCGCGACGGCATTGTTCGTCGCGTTGCTGGTCGCGCTCGCGCATCTGTAGAGCAGCGGGCTGATCCGCGCGGGCGTGCGCGGCCACTTCGACCTCTTTTCGCATTTCGAGCGCACCCCTGCGG
>JBIOZI010000209.1:0-12355 GCA_044871085.1 Steroidobacteraceae bacterium
GGCTTCGGGCACGGGCTGCGTGAGCAGCGCGCTCCACGCGAATTGATTGTAGTCGGCCGCGGTGGCGCGCCCGCTGTCGATGAGCGGCTGCATGATGGCCGGGATCTGCGCGAACGCGCCGAGCGCCTCCGCGCGATGCACCAGCATCTCGCGCGCGATGGAATCGTCCGGCAGGCGCGCGAGCCGCTCGCGCGACGCGGCCTCGACCGCATCCCACTGCCGCAGCTGGATGCCGGCCCATTGCAGGTAGCGGAATGCCAGCGCGGACGTGGGCACCGCCTTCACCAGCCGCGCGGACACCTCGCGCAGCTCCGGCCAGCGCTGCAGCTCGAGCCAGGCCTTGGCCAGAGCGAGATCGAGGCCGAGCCGCTGCGCCGGGCCGAGCTCCTGTGCGTCCGCCGCCAGCAGCAGCAGCAGCGGCAGCGCGCGCTCGCCGAGCGCGCAGTCGGCCAGCAGCATGGCGGCCGCGCCGCGCGCGGTAGTTAGATCGGACTCCGCGCCCACGGTCCAGACGCGGGCGAACGCGGCGCCCTCGAGCGGATCTTCGGAATCCGCGGCGCGCAGCGCGACGCGGGCCCAGTCGAGCCAGCGGCGCGCGCCGGGCAGATCGTGCGCATCGATGCGCTCGAGGGCCATCAGGGCCAGCGGCCCGACCATCGGCGCCACGGTGAGCAGCTTGTACGCGCCGTCTTCCCTGACCACGTAGAAGCTGCGCGCCTCGCCGCCGGCGCGCACCTGCACGCGGTAGCCCTGGGCGTCGTCGCCTTCGACGTTCACGCGCGCGTTGCTGAACAGCAGGTCGGCGCCGGCTTCGAACGGCAGCTCCTGCCTGGTCAGCGACTGGATGATGGCGCGCTGCACCCGCGCGAACTGCTCGTCCGCGTCCGCCTGGAACACGCTGCGGCGGCTGAGCAGCTTGCGAAAGCCCGCGGTGTCGCCGGCGCTGCCGAGCTCGACGAACGAGCGCAGCACGACGCTGCGCGGATCGACCGGCTCGATGGCCGCGTCGACGCGCCGCGTCTTGCGCAGCATCGCGATGCGCTGCGTGTTCGCGGCGGTGGTGGTCTGGCCGCGCGTGCCGGCTTCGATGAGCTCCGCGGCACTCTGGTATTCGCGCAGTCGCACCAGGATGTTGCCGGCGCTGGCCAGCGCCGCGCGCCGGTCGGATTCACTGCTCAGCAGCTCACGCGACGCCGCGAGACCGGCGGCGCCGCCCTGTTCGGCCGCGGTGGCGGTGATCAGCAGCGCGCGCTGCGCCACGCCCGGCGGCTGGCGTCGCAGCGCCTCGCGCAGCTCCGGGTAGCGCTGCGCGTACAGCAGCGCGTAGAAGAGATTGTTGGCGTAGTCGTCGCTCTTCGTGTCCTCGTCGGACAGCAGTTTGCGCCGCGCCTGGTACTCGGCAATCGCCTCGGCGAGATTCGCGCGCGCGGAATAGCGCACGCCCTGCGCGTCGTGCTCGAGCAGCACCGCCAGGTCGGCCGCGATGTCGGTGTTGGCCGGATCGAGCGCGCGCGCCTTGCGATAGGCGGCGATGGCGCCGGCGCGGTCGAAGCCCGTGCCGAAGCGGCGCCCGATGGCGTCGTGTTGCAGCGTCCAGCCGTAGGTTTTCCATGCCAGCGCGGATTTCGGCTCGAGCCTGGTCGCGGCCAGCGCCTCGCGGCGCGCGCGCTGCCCGAGGCCGGCTTCGAGCAGCGCCGATGCGCTGCGCAGGCGATGCACGGCCTTGCGCGGGTACTGCGCGGCCAGCGACTCGTTGGCCTGCAACGCGCCCTTGAAGTCGCCGTCGGCGCGCAGCGCGACGCCGATCTGGTCGAACGCGACGAGCTGCGTCTCCGCGGCCTTGAGCTCGCGCAGCGCCTTGAGCAACGCCTCGGTCTCGGCAACCGTGTAGCGGCCCTTCACGGTGTCGAAGCGCCAGGTGGCGAGCACTGCGCCGTCGGTGGCCAGTGTGAATTCGGACGTGAGCTTCGCGGGCCCGACCCGCGCCACGCCGCCGGGCGGCAGCTTGCGCGCCTGGAAGCCCGCCGGCGGTTGAATGCGATAGCGCCATTCGGTCACGAACGGCTCGAACACCACGTCCGCGGTGCGGGCGTCGGGCTCGGCGGCGGGCTCGTCCTCGAGACGCTCGTCGAAGTACTGCGGCAGCCGCGCGGTGATGTTGGCGACGTTGATGCCGACCGCGGCGGTCTCCAGGTCCGTGAAGCCGATGGGCGCATCCTTCATCTCGATGGTCATCGAGTAGGGATGCGCGAAGTCCGTGCTCGCGACGTGCTCGTAGCGCGCCATCTCGCGCGCGCGGTATGCGTCGCGGGCATAGGACTTCAGGTCGTCGAGGCGCGCCTTCGTGTCCGCGCCCGAGTACCAGGCGCGGTACTCCGCTTCCACCGTGCCGTGCGTCTCGGTGGTCTCGATGACGCGCGCCGGCCCGTACTCCGAGAGGAAGAACTCGCGCGTTTCGATCTGGCGGTTGTCGCCGGAATGCATGGCCGGCGTGCGCGTCAGGGCCTTCTCTCCCTCGCGGATCACGAGCGCCAGGCGGTCGGAGTCGGCGGCCGGCAGCGAGCCGACGCGCGCGTACTCGGCGGTGGCGTCTATCCACAGGTCCGTGTCGTCCGTGCCGGTGCCGGGCGCGGCGGACGGGACATAGACGATGGCGTGGTCGAACATGCCGAGACCGGGCAGCTCGGGGGAGATGTCCTGGTCGCCGCCCGCGGCGAGCAGCGCCAGGTACGCGTCGATGCCCGAGGCGCGCAGCGCGGCGACCAGCAATGTGGACTTGTCCTTGCAGTCGCCGAACTTGCGACGCAGCGTTTCGGAGGGAAATTCGGGGATGAGACGCGCGGCGCCGAACTCGACGCCCGTGTAGCGCACCTCGCGGTGCAGCCGCTGCACCACGCGTGCGATGTACTCGCGCCGCTCGTCCGCCGTCTGCCCGCGTGGCCGCGCGGTCCCGGATGCCACGGTGGCGACGCTCGCGCCCAGGCTGGCGCCAATCATTCCCCCCGCGTTCGACGTTCCAGCCGCCGCCGGGCCGGGGAGGCCGAGGCTGCCCACTTTTCCGGGCGCGCCCTCGTGCGGCGGCGCGCGCAGGCCGGCGATGAGCGGACGCGCGTCGTCGTCGCGGATCCGGGGCTCGGTCAGCGCACGGTAGTTAGCCGCGACCGCCTCCCAGGAGCGCCCCGAGGAGAACTCCACGCTCGGCCAGGCCGGCTCGTCGGGCGGCAGGTTCGAGTCCATCTCGCGCATCTCGTCGAGCGGACCTTGATCGAGCGTCCAGCGCACGCGGCCGTGCTCGCGGGTCTCGAGCACGCGCGCGTTCGGCAGCAGTTGCGTCAGCCGCTTGAGCGGCAGCGAATCCGGCGCGTCGATGACGATGCGCGTGTGCAGCACCGGCACCGGGCGGCCGACGAACTCCCGGAACACCGAGCCCGCCGCGAAGAACGGCTGCTCGTCGCGCACGACGATCTCCTCCTCGACGACGGCGCCGACTTCGACCGCCGGCAGCGGGCCTTCGAGCACGTGGTCGTCGTCGTACACCTGGCCGCCGCCTTCGCGCGTGCCGGCCTCGGTGAGCAGCCGCTGGTCGAGCGCGTGCTCGCGGCCGTCGGCCGTGACCACGCGCGCGCGGATGGCGGGGCGCGCCTGGTACCACGGCTGCCAGCGTGCCGAGCTCGCCGCCCAGCGCTCGACGCCGTCGGGCGAATCGACGCGGTAGACCAGCCGGTTGGTGCGCGAGAGACGGTGCTGGTCGTCGAGCACGAAGATGCGCTCGTCGAGCATCACCACGATGTCGACGGGGCGCTCGCGCCTGACCGCCTGGCCGGCCTCGAGCAGGTCCCTGGCGGGCAGCGAGAACGACGGCGCGTCCCACACCTCCGCGGCGGAACCGGAGAGAGTGAACAGGAGGGCGAAAAAGGCTGCGGCGAGCGACCGGAGTGTCATAACACTGCCGCGAGAATAGCCGGCCGGAGGGCCGCCGAAATACGACTGCTTCACGCCTTGCCGTAGGTCGGGGTGGTACCGGGAAGGGGTTCCGGGAATTCGAGCCGCCGCGGGCCGATCGCGAGGGTCCGCCAGATCGCAGGCGCACACTCCGACCTTCCCGGTACCATCCCCCCATGACCCACGGCCTCACCCAGCTTCGCGATGCACTGCGGGAATTCGCCGCGGCGCGTGACTGGGACCAGTTCCACAGCCCCAAGAACCTGGCCTCGGCACTGTCCGTGGAGGCCGCCGAGCTGCTCGAGCGCTTCCAATGGCTGACCGAGGACCAGTCGCGGCGCCTGCCGCCCGCGGAGCTCGAGAAGGTGCGCCAGGAGATGGCCGACGTCCTGAACTACCTCGTCCGGCTCGCGGACAAGCTCGACGTCGACCTGCTCGAGGCGGCGCGCGCGAAGATCGCGATCAACGAGCAGAAGTATCCCGCGGACAAGGCGCGCGGCAGCGCCCGGAAATATTCCGAGTTCTAGTCACTAACTACTCGGGCGCGCCAGAGCCATGAGGCGGGACGTCGCTGGGATGTCGACGAACCGCCTCACGCTCACTCCCTGACCTTCGCTGGTCTCGCGCCGGCCCCTAGCGGCCCTCCGGTCCTCAGTTTTTCTTCCTTCCTGGACCGCTTTCGTCGAGCACGCGCGTGCGTGCCGATTCCACGTTTTCCGCACCCGATGCCGGGCCATACAGCGCGGGCTTCCAGCCCGCGTCGGGCTTCAGATCGGGATCGAAGTTCTTGTTGAACTGGGCTATCAGGTCGATGGGCGCGCAGACGGACTCACGGTCGCGCCAGCAATTGCCGACGGCGGTGAGGCGCGTGCCTTTCTTGACGTCGATCACTTCCATCGGGCCGAACATCGCGCCGAGCTCGAAGTAGTTGTTCTCGGCGTAGATCTGCGATTCGACCCCGGCACCCCAGCTCGAGCGGTAGTTGGTGTTGCGGTCCGCGCGATACACGTTGTTGTACACGTGTACCTGCCCGAAACGCACGCGCGGCATGCGCTGCCCGACGCCGTCGAACAGGTTGTGATGCAGCGTCACATGCAGCTTGTTGCGATCCACGAGCGCCCCATCAGCGTTACCGATGAGCATGACCTTGTCGTGCGACGCGAATTGATTCCACGACACCGTGATGAGATCCGACTCGTCGGTGATGTCGACGTGGCCGTCATGCATCTGGTATTGCCGGCTGAAATACGCTGGTTGTGCATCATCGCGGGACCTCACGTCGGCGAAGCGGTTGTGGTCGATCCACACGTGCGTGGCGTGACGTACCGAGATCGCGTCGTAAGAGGAATTCCAGTTGCCCGTGGGGCCGTCGAGCGGGTCCCACTCGGGAAAGCAATCCGCGACGTCCTGGAAGTTCAGGTTGCGGATGATCACGTTCATCGGCGCATTGCCCGCCGAGAGGTTCGCGGGCGCGATGTCGAACGCCGCGCCGATCAGCGTCGCGTCTGCGCCCTGGCCGAAGACGGTGGTGTTCGGCGGGATGCGGATGCGCACCCGCTGCTCCTGCGCCGCGGCCGACGCCTTGCGCGCATTCTCCTGGCCGCCCTCCGGCGCCTCCGTGCGGCCCCAGGAGCCCGCCGGGTCGTACATCGTGAGATAGGCATGCAGCGAGTACGGCTCGCCGGTGGCGGGATCCGAACGCTGGTAGTCCTTGCAGGTGAGCGGCCGGCCCGCGTCGTCGACGTTCACGTCGATGGTGCCGCGGACATAAATCAGCTTGGGGCTGGCGTCGGGGTAATTGAGCGCCGCGATGAGCTCCGAGCGATTGGTAGCGGTCACGGTGCGGGGCGCCGTGGCATTCGTGCCCCCGGTGGTGCCGAGGGGCAGCACGGCGATGGGGGTGGCGGCGAATCCGTCGTTCGGTGGGATGATTTCACGCCCCGGGTCGGCGGGAGGGGCCGCCGACCCGGGCGTGAGGAAACCGATGGACAGAATGCCGGCGGATATCAGGGCCAGTCCGGTCCTAAACATCGATTTCCCTCGTGAAAAGTGCTGAAATTCGCGCAGTACCGGGCTTCGTGCGCGTCCGATGACACCGGTGGCAATACTGCGATGGACCAGGGGCCGGCGCAACCGTTTTTTCCGGAACGTGCGACACTCGTCGCAAATGCCCACTAACTACGTAATGGTTGACTTCGAGAACACACAGCCCGAATCGCTGGACGAAATTCCAATCGGGGCCTTCAAGATCAAGGTGTTCGTGGGTGCGGCGCAGGTGAAGGCGCGGGGCCGGACGCGTTTCTTCATGTCCATGCACCGGCACGCCCCGCATTCCGAATACGTAGAAATGACCCGCAGCGGCCCGAACGCCATGGACATGCACATCGCGTACTTCATAGGACAATTGCTGGCGAAGGAGCCGGAAGCGGTCATCTATATCGTGTCGAAGGACAAGGATTTCGATCCGCTGATCGAATTCCTGGATCGGCACGGCGGCCGTTGCATACGCGTGAAGTCGATCGCCGAGATCGTGAAGCAGAAACCCGCCGCCGCGCGGCCCGCGGCGCCGCCGAAGCAGCCGGCATCCGGTGCGCGGCCGCCGCCGCCGAAATCCACGCCGAAGGTGGCGCCCAAGGCTGTGCCACCTAAGCCGGCTGCGGCGAAACCCGCGCCGCCGCCGAAGGCCGGCGCGGCGGGCAGGAAAACCCCTGCCAACCACATCGATGGCATCGTCAAACACCTGCGCTCGATGACCGGTGGCAGACCGAGCAAACGCAAGGCGCTGGCGCAAACCATCGCCGGATACTTCAAACATCACGGCGGCACGCGCGGCGAACGGGAAGTCGAGCAGGTCATCGCGGAACTCCTGCGCCGCGGGTTCATCTCACTGGACGGCACCAAGGTCGGTTACACGCTCGGGGCCTGACCGCAGCGTGTGGCAGTGCCGGGTTTCCTGCCCGGCGGGACACGCTGTCGGACGGTTCCGAATGTCGCGTTTGCCGATGGGGCTGCGACATGGCCCTCGGTACGATGGCCGTCTAACAACTGCAACAAGGAACCGTCCGTGAAATCATCCTCCTGGTTCGTCGTCCTGGCCGTGTGTGCCGCATCCGTGGCGCAGGCGCAATGGACCGGCAAGGCCGAGCTCGGCATCTTATCGTCGACCGGTAACACTGAGGCCAAGTCCGCGAACACCAAGCTCGATCTCACGCGCGAGGGCGTGAAGTGGAAGAACAACTTCTTCGTCGGCGCGCTGTACGGCGAAAATGCGCAGTTCTCCACCGCGGAGCGCTACGAGGCGCGTTACCAGGCCGACTACAAGATCACGGACCGTTTCAGCTGGTTCCTGGGGTTGCGCGGCGAGCAGGACCGCTTCAGCGGCTTCGCGTACCAGGCCACGGCATCGACGGGCGCCGGATACAAGTTCATCGATACGCCGGCCACCCAGCTGTCCGCCTCGCTCGGCGCCGGCTACCGGCGCGCGAAGTCGGAGACGCTCATCAAGACCCCCGCGGGTGAAGTCATAGATCGCATCGAGGGCGAGATCGAGAACAACCCGGTCGCCATATTCAACTCGAGCTTCACGCATTCGTTCAACGACACGACGAAGATCTCCAACAAACTCCTGGCGGAGGCCGGCTCGGACAACACCTCCGTGCAGAACGACGTGCAGCTCGCGGTGAGCATGACGAAGACGCTGGCGCTGGCCGTCGGCTTCGGCGTGCGCTACAACAGCGATCCACCGCCGCTGTCCGAGAACACGGACACCCTGACCACCGTGAACCTGGTCTACAACATCGAATGACCGCGCTGCCCCGGCACCTAGTTAGATTCGCCGCGGCGCTCGCGCTCGGCCTCGCCGCGCCCGCGCTGCCCCAGGCGGGCGGCATGGGCAGCAGCGCGTCGATCTCGGTGGATTCGCCGGGCGGCAAGGACCGCTACGATTTCGCGCCGCGGGAAACCTGCGTCATCGCCGCCTTCGGCAAGCGGCCGCTCGGGCTGTCGGTGGTGTTGACGTCGGAGAAGGCCTCGCTGTCGCTCGACATGCCCAACATCGACGAGAAGCACGCCAACGAGATCCAGGTCGTGCTGGTCGTCGCCGAGACGAAGGTCGGAGCCGCCGGCAAGAGCCCGACCAGCATCACTTACGAAATCGACACGCGTCCCGACGCGGCGCTCGAGCCCTTCCAGAAGGCCGAACGCGCGCGCAAGGGGACGTCGGGCAAGGCCACCACCACGCTGATGCAGCAGGGTGCGAACGTACTGCTGAGCTTCACGGGAGAGACCGCCACCGGGGTGAAGATCTCGGGTGAGGTCACCTGCCGCAAAGTCGCGGGCGGCGAATAGATCAAAGAGTCCGGCCGCTGCCGCGGCGTTTTCCGACGCGCACGCTCGCCTTCGGAATGCGCTTAGGGAAAAGCGCGCGAATCCCGCTTCCCTTTCGCGGCCCGATGGCGCAAAAGTGCCGTTCGTGGAGGTACCCATGGCCCAGGCGAAACGGACTCTTCGACGCGGCGCCGCGCTGCTCACGGCGTGCGCGCTCGTGGCGGCCTGCGCCGATCGCACGACCGAGCCGCAATCCGCGGTGCAGGTCTTCGCGGCCGTCGAAACTGCCCGTGACTCCGGTACCGGCGGCGGCACGGCGCCCCGGGCCGCGATCGCGGGCGCAGCGCTTCCCGATTTCGCAGCGCTGGTCGAACGCTTCGGCGATGCGGTCGTGAACGTGGACGTGGTCGGCAGCCGGCGCGTGGCCAACGACGCGCCGGAGGAAGACGACCCCCTGCTGGAATTCTTCCGCCAGTTCGGAGTGCCGTCGCCGGACGGGCCGCAGGTGCCCGAGCACGGTGACACGCTGCTGATGCGCGGCTCGGGCTCGGGCTTCATCGTGAGCGCCGATGGCTACATCCTGACCAACGCGCACGTCATCGCGGAGGCCGACGAGGTCACCGTGCGTCTCACCGACCGGCGCGAGTTTCCGGCCAAGGTGGTGGGCACCGATGCGCGCACCGACGTCGCCGTCATCAAGATCGAAGGACGCGACCTGCCCGTCGTGCGCATCGCCGACCGGCGCGCCGTCAAGGCCGGCGAATGGGTGCTCGCCATCGGCTCGCCGTTCGGCCTGGAGAACACGGCGACGGCCGGCATCGTCAGCGGCACTTCACGCGCCGTCTCGGGCGAGCTGCCCGTGCCGTTCATACAGACCGACGTCGCGGTGAATCCGGGGAATTCCGGCGGACCGCTGTTCAACCTCGACGGCGAGGTGATCGGCATGAATTCCATGATCTTCAGCGAGACGGGCGGCTACATGGGCATCTCGTTCGCCATCCCGATCGACCTGGCGATGGACGTGCGCGCGCAGCTCGTCGCCACCGGCCATGTAGTTAGAGGGCGCATCGGCGTGGTGACGCAGGACGTCGACGCGGATCTCGCGCGCTCGTTCGGGCTCGACCGCCCGCACGGTGCGCTGGTGAGCCAGGTGGAGAAAGGCGGGCCGGCGGCGCGCGCCGGCGTGGAACCCGGCGACGTCATCGTGTCGGTCGGCAAGGAGCCGGTGGAGCAGAGCGTGGACCTGTCGAACGCGATCTCGCGCCTGGCGCCGGGCCGCGAAGCGCCGCTGCGGCTGTGGCGCGGCGGCGGCATGCTCGACGTGAAAGTGCGCGTCGCGCGACTCGACGAGCCGGAGCAGCGGCAGGCGCGCGCCAGCGCCGACCCGGCGCAGGAGGCCGAGGAAGGCGCGCGGCTCGGGCTCGTCGTGCGGTCGCTGACGGCCGCGGAGAAACAGCGTGCGGGCACGGCGGGCAGCCTGGTGGTCGAAGGCGTGGCAGGCGCCGCGGCCCGCGCCGGCGTGCAGCCCGGGGACATCATCCTGGCGGTGAACAACCGCGCGGTCGACTCGGTGAAGGAACTGCGCGCCGCCGCGGAGCGTCTGCGCAACGGCGAAGCCGCCGCATTGCTGGTCGAGCGCGAAGGGACCCGCGCGTTCGTGCCGGTGCGTGTGCGCGCCGGCTGAAATCCCGTGCGGCCGGCTTCAGCCCGGCGCGCGGGAAATGAGGCCGGACCGCGCTTGGCTGACTTGGTGAGACATCCTGTCTCCCTGATCTCGGGTCCGGCCCCATTTGCGTTCCCAGCTTGCGCGTATCCGCGCGCGGGCATGCGCGGCGGCGGCGCCGGTAGTTAGCATTTGTGACCGAGTACCGCGGATCGCGTGTCATAGACCACGGCCATCACCGCGCGCCACGAAACCGGCGCGACGCGCCACGCGAACCAGCGCACGCGCGTGCGCGCAGCGGCTGTCGCGGTGGCACCTGCGGAATTCGGTCACAGAACTGCGGGTCCGCCGCCGTCCGTCGGCGTGCGTGCGCCGCAACCACGGCTACTTTCCGCAGACATGAACACGGAAGCGAAGCCGAAGGTGGTGAGCACGCTCGAGGAGCTGCTGCGGCTGCCCGCCGACCGGCGCGTGAACGGCTTGCGCGCGCGCACACCGGTGAGGCTCGAGATTCCCGAGCTCTCCACCCAGGTGCAGACCGGCGCCCAGGAGGCGCTGAACGGCCTGCAGGCGCGCGGCGGCTCGCTGGCCGGCGCCGTCTTCATGTTCCTCACTCTTCTATATGGCGTGATCCAGGTGTTCCACCGCACCACCAGCCTCATGAGCTGGCAGGCGGTGGTCGCGCTCGCCGCCGTGCTCGTGGTCGCGTTCGGCGTCGGATTCGTCGCGAAATACGCCGCGCTGCTGGTCACGCGCTGGCAGTTCGCGCGCCTGTGCCGGGCGTATTTCCGGCTGCTGTCCGCGATGCCGCACGCCACCTTCACCGACGGGCCCTAGCAACTCCGCGGAGTGTTCCGCTGGCCGGTACTTGGCGACCGGCGGCCTTTGAATTCGCCGGCGCCGCTTCGTACAGTGCGCCGATGCCCACGCTCGACGAATCCTCTTCCTGGCCCCTGTGGCCCGACACCTCCGCGACGCCGCCCGCCAGCGATCACACCGAGATCGTGTTCAAGGATCCCGCCGCGCGCCCCGAATCGCGCGTCGTCATCGACGTCTTTCATCCGCGCGTGTTCGCGTTCGCGCCGGCCGCGCCCAATGGCGCCGCCGCGCTGGTGCTCGCGGGCGGTGGATACACCGCGCTCATGGTCGGCTCCGAGGGTGTGGCGGTGGCGCACTGGCTCAACTCGCTCGGGCTCCACGCCTTCGTGCTGGTGCATCGCTTTCCGAGCGCGCGGCTCACCACGCCCGCGCGCAGCGGCATGCAGGCGCCGGTGGACGACGCGCGCGAGGCCATGCGGCAGATCCGCGCGCGCGCCGGCGAATGGCGGCTCGACGGCCGGCGCATCGGCGTGTGCGGATTCTCCTCCGGCGGACACCTGGCCGCGTGCCTGGTCGCTAACGACCCGGCAGCGTGGTCGCCGCCCGCGTCGCCGCACGCCGGCATATCGACGCGCCCGGATTTCCTGGTCGAGGCCTACGGGCCGATCTCCACCAACGCCACCGGGCGCACCATCGTCCCCGACAAGGCGCCGTTGCCGCCGCCGGAGAAGCAGGCGCTGTACGAGGCCATGCAGCCGGATGCGCAGCTCATCGACGACCCGCCGCCGGCGTTCATCGTCTACACGGCGGAGGACAAGGTGGTGCCGGTCGAGAATGCGTACCGGCTCGGCGCGGCGCTGCGCGCCCGGGGTGCGCCGGCGGAAACGCACGTATTCGCGGACGGGCCGCACGGGTTCGCGCTGCGGAAATTCGGACTGCCCGTCGATGAATGGCCGCGGCTGTGCGAGGCATGGCTGCGCAGGCGCGGCGTGATCCCGGCGGCCGGCGGCGAGGAGCAAGGCACATGACCAGACTGGACAAGCCCATCAAGCGCGAGCTGCGCATCAAGAACCAGCCGCACGTGCTGACCATCGACGGCCGGGGACTCAAGCTCACGCGCAAGGGGCGGCGCAAGGGCATCGAGCTCGCCTGGCAGGACCTGGCGAGCGGGGATGCGGCCCTGGCCGTCGCGTTGAACGCCAGCCTCGGGAAATTGTAAAACCCGAGTTGACACAATCCGGGGCCGCCAGCGGCGCGCCCGCCGAACCACGCGGCCGCGCGCGGTGCCGCGCCTGGCGGACAGCGCGCCGCGCAGTAATCGTGTGACGCAGCACACGAACGCGCACTTTCGCTCCACTGCGCGAAGCCACATCACGTGGACGCTTCTCCAATATCGGTCACACACGGTGCGGGGCGCGGACCGGGTTCAAACTAACTACCATCGCACCTAGCAACCACCGGGGACGGGATTCGACGAACGATGAAGGGGGACGTGGACGGACGGCGCACTGATCCACACAGCGCGGCGGCCGCTCACGGAATAAGGGATAGGCGGCCGGCGGCGCGCGCGAGCATACGCGCGCTTCCGGCCGCCGACTCCGCCGG
>JBIOZI010000210.1:0-10435 GCA_044871085.1 Steroidobacteraceae bacterium
ACGTCGGCGCCGCTCTGCAGGTCGGTGAGGAAGAAGACGATGTCGGAGAGCTGCGCATCCAGGTGCAGCTGCACGCGGTATTTCATGAGGCTCGAGCCCGGCGTCTTGAGGCTCCAGACGTGCATGCCGTTCTCCTCGCTCACGAGCTTCCACTCGTTGGAGCCGGCGCGCTCCCACAGGTTGTCCGCCAGGCACAGGGTCGCGAACACCGCGACGAAACAGGTGCCCCAGAATCTCCAGCCGCGGCGCTTGCGGGCCGGCTCGATGGTCGTGTCGTTCATTGCAGATTCCCCGGTCATTGGTTAGAGCTCCTGCACGGAGATCAGCTTCGCGCGCTGGTACTTCTCCGTGAGGACGAGATTCTTGTGGTAGCTGAGATCCTTGAAGACGTACTCGGGAATGGCGACGTTCTCGAGTGGATAGAACAGGCCCATGTCGGTGTCGCCGCTCACCTCCCACTCCACCTCGCCGTTCGGCAGCGGGGTTATGCGGAAGTTGTTGCTGAGGTGGGTGACGCGCCGCGCGCCGGCCGTCGGCGGGATCTTGGTGGGCGCGGCCTGCACGTTGATCTCCACCGCCTTGGTGGTCTTGTTCTGTGAATAGTTGAGCATCACCACCAGCTCCATCGTGCTGAACGGCGGCGGCATCTTCTGCTTCACCGAGTAGTACGCGAGGTACAGGTCGGGAGTCTCCAGGCGCTCGATGACCTTGAAGTCACCCCCGCCGAAGTCCTCGTTGGTGGACGGATCGCCGCGCAGCAGGAACACCGCGCTCGACAGGCTGGTCTTGACGCGCATGCGCGCCTTGCACTTGAGCAGCGCCGAACCCGGCGCCTTCAGCGTGAAGACCTGGATGCCGTTCTCGTCGCGGATCATCTTCCACTCGTTCGAGCCCGAGTATTTCCAGGCGTAGTGTCCGGCGGTGCAGACCGCGATCAGCCCGAGGATTGCCGGCAGGAAGGCCCTGCGTATTGCCCTGAACGCTCTCGCAAACATGAACGTGTCCTCTTGTGTGTGTGTGTGGGCTCGCGCCCGCCGCGGCTCAGGCCGCGTGTTCCCGAATGGTCTGTGACTGGGGCCGTGCGGCCACGAGATGGCGCGCCAGGCGCTTCGCGAGGCAGATGAGCAGCACCGTCGGCGTGATCTTCTCGTCGCAGACCACGGTGTGGTCGCAGACGTACAGGTTCTTGACCGCGGTCTGCAGGTCCCGGTCGAGCTCCTCATCGACCCGCAGCACTCCGCCCGGAATTCCGGCGGCCGGCCGCGTGACGAACAGGTCGCGGGCCCCGGCGCGCTCGAGGATCTTCCGCGCGGTCGCGGCGCCGGAATCGAGCTTCGCCAGCTCTTCTTTCTTCAGTCGCTTGTAGTAACGGCCGTCGTCGCGGATCCGGCCGCTCATGTCGTCGTTCATCAGGATGCCGATGGAGACGGTGGTCGAATGCGCGAAGACGTGCCGCCACTTGCGGTTGGCGAGCATGAACAGCCGGAACAGCGAGGCGTTCATCGCGCCGTCGCCCATCGACAGGCCGTTGCCGAGATCGCAGTCGAGCTGTCCCAGGAAGGCGTCGCGCGCGTTCAACCCCGGCACGGTGCCGAACACCGCGATGGCGGGCTTGCAGAAGAAGCCGCGCACGCCGACGTCGCGGATGCCGCAGTCCATCAGCAGCTTCGGCGTGGCCAGCGCGCCGGCGGCCAGCACCACGCTCCTGCCGAAGACGCGCTCGACCTTCTTGCCGAGCAGGCCGCCGCCGCGTTTGTACACCACGCCGATGGCGCGACCGTTCTCGACGATGACCTGCTGCACTTCGGCGCCGGGCAGCAGCGTGGCGCCCTGCGCCACCGCGTCGTCGACATAGGCGCGCGCATTCCATTTCGCCGCATAGGAATAGGCCCCGCCGGTGCACTTCGACTGGTCGATGAGCATCGGATGCCGGCGAAACGAGTAGCCGAGCTCCCGCGCGGCGTCGCGCACCAGCAGGGATTGCGGCTGCAGGAATTCATCCGGCAGCTCGGCGATGGGCAGCTCGCGGCGCACTTCCGCGAGCTCGTCGGAGCAGTCGATGCGCAGCTTCGCGAAGGTCTCCGCGTTCGGCAGCTTGCAGACGCCGAAGTAGACCGAGGTGGATCCGCCCACGGTCAGCGCCGTCATGGATTTGAGATCCTCGCCGACGGGCAGCTCCCGGCCGACGGCGGCGATGCCGGGCAGCGAGTCGCTGAGCGGGCGGTTCGAGCCACGCTCGAGGATCAGCACCTTCTGTCCGCGCCGCGACAGCTCGTGGGCCACGGTGGCGCCGCCGGCTCCCGAGCCGACGACGATGACGTCGTAATCGTTTGTCTTCATGTTCGTGAGGCGCCGCCCGCACGGGGCCGCGCCGCCTCTTCTGGTTGTTAGAGATCGCGCGACTTGATCCAGGCGATGGTGTCGGCCAGCGTTTCCGCCACCGGGCGCGGCTGCCAGCCGAGCTGCGTGCGGATGCGGTCGTCGGAGTACAGGTAGGGTCTGCCCACCAGCTCGGCCGGCATGCCGGACTTCTCCGCCAGCTCTTTCGCTTCGTCGATGGTCAGCATGCGCTCGGGCAGCACCATCTCTTCGTCGAGGTCCTTGAGCGCGGCCACCAGGTCCCCGACATTCGTGCCCGGCACGAGGTAGCGCCCGGAGGCGGCGCGGTTCTCGTAGGCCAGGATGTGCGCCGCGGCGACGTCGCGCACGTCGACGATGGAGAACTGCATGGGCACGCGGAACGGCACCTGGTTGTGGATGAACGCGCCCACGTTCACCGTGCTCGGCGTGTGCTTGTAGAAGTTGGGCCCGAGCACGATGCCCGGACACAGCGACACCAGGTCGAGCCCCTGACCGCGCGCGTAGTCCCAGGCCGCCTTCTCGCTCTCGAGCTTCGAGCGGCAATAAGGATCGGCCGGATCGCTCCAGTCCTCCTCCGTCAGCGGCTGCTGCTCCGTGCCGCCGAAGCCCACCGCCGCGATGCTGCTGGTGAACACGACCCGGCGCACGCCCTGCGCGCTGGCCATGCGCAGCACCGTCTGGCTGCCATGCGTGTTGTTCGCGACGATGCCGCCATCGGTGCCCTGCTCGTCGTAGTGGTACAGCGCCGCGACCTGGAAGACTCCGTCGACGCCCTCGAGCGCGTTGCCGATGGCCGCCTCGTCGCGGATGTCGGCCTCGATCATCTCGACGTCGAAGCCCGAGAAGATCCCGAGCGCGCGCGCCTCCTGCGGATGACGCACGGTGACGCGCACCTCGTAGCCCTTCTCGCACAGCGCCTTGGCGAGCGTGTTGCCCACGTGGCCGTTGCCGCCGGTGACCAGCACCCGTTCTTTGCGCGCGGTCTCAGGCTTCATGGACGCTCTCGAGCATCGCGACGTCGGCCGGGCCCTTTCTCGCGGGCTTCTTGGCGGGCTCGTTCGCGCCCTTCGGCGCGGCAAGGTTTCGCGCGATCACGGCGGCGCGCGCCGCCTCGTCGAGCCGCGCCCACTTGCGGTACTCAAATATGCGCGCCAGGAAGCCGGAATCATCCGCGCCCCAGCGCTCGAAGTACCGGTCGATGAGCGCGGGCCACGCGGGCAGCTCGAGCGCCAGCGCCTGCAGCGCGCGTTTGAAGTTGGCCTGCTCGAACGGGAATATCACGGAGAAATATCCGTCCATCATCTGCCGGTTGCGGATGGCGCCCTCGGCATCGCGCAGCACGCACTCGAGGACGAATCCATGCACCGCATTGAGCGAGTACACGTAGCGCACGAACTCGCGGCATTCCGCCACGTACTGCGTGCGCGTGACGGGCTTGAACTCGAGCCCGGCGCCCTCGGCCCGGCGGTACAGGTTCGCGATGCCGTAGGGCTTGAGATGCGTGGCGTGCACGATGCGATTCCACAGCGCCGGCGTGCGGCCCGCGCCGACGATGAGCTTGGCCGCGACGTCGACTGGGAGCATGTCGAGCACGTCGCTCGAGACCTTCTCGCGGCAGCCGACCGCGAGCCGCATCTGCACCAGCCGGTGGAGCATGTCCTCGGTCTGGTTGAGCCCCGTGCGGCTCGAGCCCGACAGCTCGCCGAAGCGATGGATGACGAAGGGCAGGCCCTGGTCGTGCGCGCGGCGCAGGAAAGTCTCCTGCACCCACTTCGACTGTCCATAGCCGCCGTAGACGTGCTCGCCCTGCGGTACGAAATCCTCTTTCTCGAAGAACGAGAACTCGTTGCCGTTCTTGAGCGCGCATCCGGCGACGCTCGACACGAACTGCACCAGCTTCAACCGGTGCGTGCCGGCCAGACGGATGATCTCCTTCATGCCCTGCGTCGAGTCGCGGAAGGTCGCGTATCCCTCGATGTGGTTGACGTGCGCCGATGCGTGCACGATCTGCTGCGTGTCGCGGGCGCAGCGCTCCCAATCCTCCCTGGAAAGCCCGAGCTGCGGCTGGCGCAGGTCGCCGCAGAACACTCGGATGCGCTCGGCGTCGAGTACCAGCTCGAATTTCTCCGCCTGCAGTTGAATGCGCCGCAGGCCGTGCTTCGCGCTCGCGGCGCGCACCAGGCAGTACACGTTGGCGTCGGGTTGCGCATCCAGCAGCTCCGCCAGCACGTGAATGCCGAGGAAGCCGGTGGCACCGGTGAGCAGCACGTCACGCGACGACGCGGCTTGCGCGTCGCTGCCCTGGGCGAACGCCTTGAAATCCGGCAGCGGCAGCTCCGATTGCGCGTCCCGCACGTGCGCCGGCACATCGCCACCTTCCGGTGTCGTGCGCGTACGCGCGACCGGCTCCTGCAGTCGCGCGCGCGTCTTGCCGTCCTCGGCCGCGATCTTGGTGACCGTCATCTCGTCGAAGGTCGCCGAGTACTCGCGGGCCAGCAGCTCCGCGAACGAGCGCACCGTGGTGCACTCGAAGAAGGCCACGGGTGAAAACGCCGGGTCTATGCGTTCCTTGATCGACTGCGTCATCTCCGCCATGTCGAGCGAGGTCAGGCCGGTGTCCATGAGCTGCGCGCCGTCATTGACGTCGTCGATCGACACGCGCAGTTGCGCGGCGAACATCTGGCGCGCGAACAGCCGCGCCTTGTCGCCGACGCTCAAGCCGGACAGCTTGCCCGCGAGCGTGCGGTTGTCGCGCGCCAGCGAGAACTGGTAGCTGTCGGCCCAGCGGATCGGCGCCGCATGCGTCTCCTCGCGCGCCACGTGCACCGCGGCAGGCTCGGCACGCGCCGCGGCCGGAGCGGCCTTCCTGCGCTGCGTGATCCAGTAGCGCTCGTCGACGAAAGGATAGGTGGGCAGCGACACGCGCCTGCCTTTCGGGCCGGGCTCGATGCCGCGGAAGTCGGGCAGCACGCCGTCGCTCCAGAAGCGCGCCAGCCGGCGTGGATCGCGGCTCTGCACCAGTAGATTGACGAAGGCCGCGCGCTCGCCGTGGCTGAGGTATGCCGTGACCTTCTCGGCGTTCCTGCTCTGGCCGGGCATGACGTCGTCGTGGGTTCTGCCGGCGAGGAACGCGTCGAGCTTCTGCACCAGGTCGGCGCTGCCGTTCGCGACGATGGCGAGCCGCTGCTCGAATGCCTTGCGGCCGATCTGCAGCGTGTACGCGATGTCGACGGCGGCCGGAACGTTCGCGTCACGGGCGGCGTGCAGGAAGTCGCGCAGGCGCAGCGCCGCTTCGCGCAGTTGTGGCTCGGATTTCGCGGACAGCGGGAAGACCAGTTCCGCGGGCTCCGGCCGCTGCGTGGCCGGCTCTGCTGCCGGTACGTATTCTTCGACGATGACGTGGGCGTTCGTGCCGCCCGCGCCGATGGCACTGATGCCGGCGCGCCGCGGCACCGGCACGCCGTCGATTTCCCGGGTGCGCCATTCCTCCACCTGCTGCTGCACGTAGAAAGGCGTGCTCGCGAAGTCGATGCCCTCGTTCGTCTGCGCCGAGTGCAGAGACGGAACGAGCTTGCGGTGCTTCATCTGCAGCAGGATCTTCTGCAGGCCGACGATGCCCGACGCCGCTTCCAGGTGGCCGATGCCGGGCTTGATGGTGCCGATGGGGCAGCTGCGCGCCGCTGCGCCCTGCGCCTGGAACACCTTGGTCAGCGCCTTGATCTCGATGGTGTCGCCGAGATCGGTGCCGGTGCCGTGCGCCTCGACATAGCCGATGCTGCGCGCATCGACATTGGCGCGTTCCAATGCCATCGCGATCATGCGGCTCTGCGGATGCGGGCTCGGAACCATGTAGCCGCTGGTGCGGCCGGTGTGCGTGACGACGGCGCTCTTGATGATGCCGTGGATGTTGTCGCCGTCGGCGATGGCGCGATCCAGCGGCTTGAGGAACAGCGCGCCGACGCCCTCGCCTTGCACGTAGCCGTTCGCGCCCTTGCCGAATGCGCGGCACACGCCGTCGGCCGAGAGCGCGCCGCCGGCGGAGTTGATGTCGAACTTGCTCTGGTGCAGGTCGAGGTTCACGCCCCCGACAATCGCGGCGGAGCAGTCGCCGCGGCGGATCGCTTCGCAGGCCAGGTTGACCGCGGTCAGGCTGGCGGAGCATGCCGTGTCGATGGTCAGGCTCGGCCCGGAGAGATTCATCCAATATGAAACGCGATTCGCGATGCTCCAGAAGAACGAGCTCGGATCGACGCGGTTGCCCGCGATCTTCTCCTCGAGCCCGAGCATCTGGTACATCGACCAGACCGCGCCGACGAACACGCCGATGTCGCGCGCGCCCGCGTCGGCGGCTTCGCCGCGACCGGTGGTGTCGCCCGGTATCGAGCCCTGGGTCGAGCCCTGCGTCGAACCCAGGGATTCAGGATAGTAGCCGGCGTCCTCGATCGCCTCGTACGCCACTTCGAGGAACAGGCGCTCCTGCGGGTCGAGCAATGCCGCATCCTTGGGAGCGACGCTGAAGAAGCGCGCGTCGAAGCGGTCGACACCGTCGATGAATCCGCCGCGGTAGCCGCGCGTGAATCCATTCGCAGGACGCTGCTCCTGGCGCTCGTCTGGAATCACCTCGGTGCAGTCGACGCCCCGAACCAGGTTGTCCCACAGCTCGTGGAGATTGCGTGCCTTCGGATAGCGGCCGGCCATGCCGACGATGGCGATGTCCGCGCCGCGATGCGTCGGCAGCGGGCGCGCGACGGGCTCGGCCGCGATTGCCGTTGCGGTGGCGGTTGCGGCGGGCTCGATCGAGGGCCGCGCCACCAGCGCGCCGGAGAAGTTGTGGTAGCGGACCAGCCGGTAGTGAGCATGGATGTCCGCCACTGCGCCCGCATTCACCGGGACGATTTCGGGAATGTTCTTGCGCGCCGCGAAGGCGGCGATCAATCGCTCGCCGATCGCGGCCACCTGCTCCTGCTTGAGCCCGACCGGAATCGCGATGCGTACCAGGTCGTTCAACGCGGTACCGCTCTGCATGCCCGCGCTGTGGGCGCCAGCGCGAATGCCGGTGTTCAGATACAGCCATGCGAGGAACGAGGCCACCGGATGTTCGAACCCGGCGAGCTCCGGGAGCTTCTTCACGTCGATCAGCAGGCAGTGGGCGCCCGCCGGCCGCGCCAGCGGAATGCCGTGTGCGTCCAACACCCCAAACAGTTGTTTGACCAGCTGCCTGCGGCGCTGGGTCTGCGTCTCCAGGTAGCCGCGATCCGCGAACGCCAGCGCCGCCAGCCTGCGTTCGATGGCACCGAGCCCGCAGCCCTGCTCGCGGATGCGTGCTTGCACCTCCCCGAGCAGCGCGGCATCGTTCGTGGCGATCAAGCCGCCCTTGATGCAGAAATCCTTGGCGAGGCTCACGTGCACGGCGTCGGCGCAGCCGAGCAGCGCGCGCGCGACTTCCCACACGGTCTGCCCGGCGCATTCCTGCTCGATCAGGCACCAGGCGTTCTCGAGCACGCGCGTCGCGTCGAGGACCAGCGGGATCGAACGCGCCGCCAGCTTCTCCTTGACGCGCCGCAGGTTCGCCAACGACACCGCGGCGCCGCCGGCCGCGTTGTCGCTGAGCTCCATGCAGACGAACGGGATGTGCGGCGTTTCGGCGAGCAGCTTCTCCAGCGCCTCGACGTCGAGGTCGCCCTTGAAGCGTTCGTTCGAGCCCAGGTCGAACACCGCGCGCTGCGGAATCTCCACCGGCGTGAAGCCCTGGTCGATCTGGTGACAGATCACCGTCGGGAACAGCAGGTTCTGCGGCACCACGGCTTCGGCGTCCGGTAGTTTGGCCGCCGGCAGTTTGCCGTCCGGCCGCCTGACGCCCGGCTGTGCGGCGAAGCCACTGTGCGCCAGCGCCGTGTAGAACGCGCGCTCCGCGGTCCTGCCGGAGGTGGTGAGCGCGAAGTGCGCGAACGGAAAGATGGCGCGCAGGCTGGAATCGAGTTCGGCCGGCTGCTGCAGCCGCACGTGCAGGTGCCGCGCGCGGTTGTCGATGGCCGGCATGGTGAGCTGTGCCCAGGAATCCGTCTTGAGGTCGAATTCCACCTGCGCATTCGGCACGTTGAGCGGATTGAAGCCGCAGTCCGCGAGCAGCGCCGAGCGCGCCTCGCCCTCGATGACCGATGGGCGCATGTCCGGCTCCTCGCGCAGGCCCTGGTGCTCCTCGTCCGAGGTCTGCATCGTCTTCGGATCCGCGATCATCATGATGACGTCGAGCACGTTGCCCGGCGTGCACTCGCCCTTGGGCCGGCACAGGAAGATGGGCGTGTTCTGCGGGCGGAACTTGTTCTTGAACTGCAGATTGCCCTCGTCGTTGAAGATGTTCTGCAGGCGCAGCTCGTCGAGGATGCGATCGACCTCGGGGTCCGCGTTGGCGGATTGCACGAGCTTGCAGCCGTAGGTGCCGCCCATGCTGAGCACGGCGCAACCCTCGGCAATGAGCGTCTCGATGATCCGCACGATCGCGTACTCGAGCCCGCCGAGCGGCATGGCCGGTGGATAGAACTCGAGGTCCATGAGGTAGCCGTTCTGCCGGGCAGAGAGCGGCGAGAGCAGGATGACGTTCTGCAGCGCGTCGTCCAGGTAGGTGAGGAAGATGCGGTGGTCGCGGCTCAGGGTGCCGGCCAGGATCTCCTCTTTGACGATGTGGATCAGTGGATTGACCATCGTGCGCGCGGCGCACCACTGGTCGATGACGGCGGCGATGTTGGTGGCCGGCTCGGGATGTACGCCGCGGAAATACTCCTCCGTGCGGCACCTGCCGGCCTTCTCGAACTTCGACACCTGGTAGCGCAGGCGCCGCATCGCACCGCCCTCGAGCGTGAACTCCTGCAGGTTGAGGATGCGCTGCAGGCCGCCGAACGGGGTCGAGGAAAAGGCAACCGTGCCGATCGACGACAGCTCCTCGTCGGCGATCAGGTTGAGCTCGAGGCGCTGCCGCACGCAGTGGGCGTGCAGCTCCTGCGCCAGCGTCGCGAAATACTCGCGCGGTCCCGTGTAGGTGTACGCCAGCAGGATGTCGCGGCTGCGCGCGTAGTTGAAGAAACCCTTGCGCTCGCTGCCGATGAACAGATTGGGCGCAATGTTGCGCGTGCCGCGTGAAACCGAGCCCTCATTCTTATGGTGACTCAGGATGTCGCGCAGCGTATTGCCGAGCACCGGGTGCGCCAGCGCCGCGACCTCTGTCATGAGAACGGGCCGGGGACCGGCCGGCAGCTGGGCGGGCGCGCGCGGCGCGGCGGGGGCCACCGGCGTGGCGGCGACCGGGCGCGATGTGCCGGCGCACGGGGCCGCAGCCGGCGCGGCCGGGCCGGACGTGGCCGCGGCGCCCGGCGTCAGCGAAGCGAACTTCGCCGCCAGCTTCTCGCCGTGCTTGTCGACGAAGTACTGCGCGAGGTCGTCGATGTTGAAGCACTCGAACAGCAGGGTCTTCGGCAGCGTGCCGAAGTCCGCCTCGAGCGCCTTGATGATCTTGAGCACGCGGAACGAGTCCACGCCGAGCTCGCCGAAGGACGTCGCCGAATCGAACTCCGCGTCCATCGAGCCGACGGTGTTCGCGATCAGGCGTTTGAGATAGGACTGCGTCAGTTGCGGCAGCCCTCGTGTGTCGGTCATTGCATGCCTCTCAGGTGGCCACTTTCGACGCGATCAGGCGCGCGAGCGCGATGTCGCGGCGCGCCCAGGTGAGGAGATCGAGCTTGTCCGCTCCGAGGCGCATCGCGAGCGCGTTCACGTCCGGCGCGCAGCGATCCGGCAGGTCGCTCAGCGCCCGCAGCGTGTGCTCGTAGCGATGCGAGGAGAGTAGTTTGTCGATGTCTGGCAGGCCGGCGCTCATGTGTGCTCCCTCGTGTCGGATCAGGTCGCCGCACGCTGCATGCGCGCCGCAACCACCGGCGCGCGGCCCGTGAGCAGCGCGTCGAGCTGCGCCCGCAGGGCGCGCACTTCGCACACCAGCCGCGGCAGGTCCTGGCGCGCGCTCGCGATGAAGTCCTGGTCCGCGACGCTGCCGCCGTTGATCTCGAGGCAGTGCATCGTGCCG
>JBIOZI010000211.1:0-6418 GCA_044871085.1 Steroidobacteraceae bacterium
GCCGGCGAGCACGCGTTCGATGGCCGTGGCCGTCACGGCATCACGCGGGGGTGCGGGCGGGGGCGGCGCAGTTCGTGGCACGGACGTGCAGGCCGCGAGCAGGACGGTGGCAGTCGCGACCATGGCCGGGAGCGGGCGCGACCGCCTCAGAAATCGCGCGAACAGCCTGACCATCGCTCGGTCTCCACGAACGAAAAAACGCACGCCGCGCGGCGCCGCAGGCAAAAAGAACCCCGCGTGGGGCGGGGTTCCTGTCGACTGCGCGTCGTAGTTAGAGCAACGCCGATTCAGCGCCGGAACGGACCGCTGCCACCCTGACGGGCGCGCGGCGGACGTTCCTGTGCTTCATTGACGCGCAGCGGACGACCACTCATCTGGTAGCCGTTCAAGCCTTGAATTGCGGCTTGTGCTTCGCTGCTGCCCATCTCCACGAAGCCGAAGCCACGGGGCTTGCCCGTTTCGCGGTCGTTGATGAGCTTTACGGAGTCAACTTTCCCATGGCGTTCGAACAGTACCTTTATGTCTTGCTCGGTCGCGGAAAAGGGCAGATTGCCCACATAGATCGTCGTCATCCCAGACATCTCGCTCAGAAGGCGGACAGCGGCAGGTACGCGGCCCCTGCATGTACCGCGGACATTTGAAAACAGGTCAAGGCTTCAAGGCACACGTTTGAAACAGTCAATGCGCAGCGCTTGGGTCCCACGGCCTGCACCGATAGTTCGTGCACTTTCTGGGCGTAAACCATTAGGAGCATCGAACGCGTCCGATGCTACTCCTCGGTTCGAGAAGCTGTAAACAACGGGCCCGGGATTGGTAGGCGGTGCCGGTGAGGCGCACCTAATATCCCGGAATTTCAGCGTTTTTCCAGGCCCCCGGAGTGGCTGGTACCGCTCACTTGCGAGCCGGCGCGGGTGCGCCGATCGCACTTATTCTAGATAGGCGTAGCCGTTGAGCTCGCCGTCGTAGAACCGCTTGATGGCCTGGGACTCGGCCACCGACATGCGCCCCTCGCGCACCGCGCGTTCACAGTCGCGGGCCAGGGCGGGGTGCAGGTCGGCCACGTCGTACTCCATGTACTCGAGCACCTTGTTGGCCGTGTCGCCCATGACGACTTCCTCTATCCACCAGCCGCCGTCGTCGTGGAACCGCACGTGCACCACGTGCGTGTCACCGAACAGGTTGTGCAGGTCGCCCAAGGTTTCCTGGTAGGCGCCGACCAGGAACGCGGCCAGGTAGTACTCGTCCTGGGCCGTGATCGCGTGCAGCTCGAGCGTCTTCTTGACGTCGCGCTGGCTGACGAACCGGTCGATCTTGCCGTCGGAGTCGCAGGTGATGTCGGCGAGCACACCCTTACGGGTGGGGCGCTCGGCGAGGCGGTGAATCGGCATGATCGGGAACAGCTGGTCGATGGCCCAGCTGTCGGGCAGCGACTGGAACACCGAGAAATTGCAGAAGTAGATGTCCGAGAGGATGGACTCGAGCTCTTCGAGCTCCTCGGGCACCTCGTCGAGCTTGCGGGTGAGGTCGCGCACCTTCGCGCAGGTGGCCCAGTAGAGCCGCTCGGCCAGGCCACGATGCTCGAGCGACAGCAGGCCGAGATTGAACATCTGCAGCACCTGGTCGCGCGCCGTCTGCGCGTCGTGGTAGCACTCGACCACGCGCCGCTCGGTCACCGTGCGAAACGCGTCGAGCAGGTCGCGCACCGGCTGCGGCAGCGCGCCGTTCTCCTGGTCCTCCTTGCCCGTGACGCGGAACTGGTCGAGCGCCGAGCAGCCGAGCGTGTTGAAGATGAGCACGCTGTGATGCGCGGCGATCGCGCGGCCGGATTCGCTGACGATCATCGGGTGCTCGATCTTGCGCGCGTTGCACACGTTCGCGATGCGATACACCACGTCGTTGGCGTATTCGTTGAGCGTGTAGTTCATCGACGAGGAGAAGTTGGTGCCGCTGCCGTCGTAGTCCACGCCGAGGCCGCCGCCCACGTCGATGTACCGCACGCCGGCCCCTAACAACTTGAGCTCGGCGTAGACGTGCGCGAGCTCGTTGATGGCGTCCTTGACGCGGCGGATGTCCTGCAGCTGGCTGCCCGGATGGCAGTGCACGAGCTGCAGGCAGTCGAGCATGTTCTTCTCGCGCAGGATCTGCACGGCCTCGAGGATCTCGGTGGTGAACAGGCCGAACTTGGATTTGTCGCCGGCCGACTCGCGCCACTTGCCCGAGCCCTCGCTCGCGAGCTTGACGCGTACGCCGATGCGCGGCCGGACGTTGTATTTCTCCGCGATGCGCAGGATGGCCGGCAGCTCGCTGAAATTCTCGACCACCGGGATGATGGTGCGGCCGAGCTTGGTGGCGATGATGACCGCTTCGAGATAGCTGTCATCCTTGAACCCGTTGCAGACGATGAGCCGTTCGGGCGAATCCGCCGTCATCGTCATCACCGACAGCAGCTCCGGCTTGCTGCCGACTTCGAGCCCGAAGCCGAACGGCTCGCCGTAGCGGTACACCTCTTCGACCACCAGGCGCTGCTGGTTCACCTTGATGGGGAACACCGCGGTGTAGCGGTTCTGGTAGTCGTTCTCGGCGATGGCCTGCGCGAATGCGCCGTGCAGGTGCTTGAGGCGGTGCGCGAGGATGTCGGAGAAGCGCACGACCACGGGCGTGGTGAGCTCGCGTTCTTTCAGGCCCTGTACGACTTCGAACAGGTCGATTTCGCGCGCGGCATCCATGTCGGGACGCACGACCAGGTTGCCGGCCGGATTCACGCAGAAATAGCCCTTGCCCCAGGCGTTGACCTGGTAGAGCTCGGCGGAATCTTCGACCGACCAGGAGATCGAGCGCTCGCGGCGCGGCGGCGCATCGGAAGCGCTCGCGAGAGTCTGATTGGGATCGGCTGACACGTTGGCGCGCACGATACCAAATAGACACTGCAAGTAAACGATTAAGGCTCCGCCGCCTGCTGTCAGCGCCGACGCCGGAGACGCACCGCGCTGCGGTCGACCAGCTTGCGCACGAATTGCGCCAGCACGAAATCCACGGCGAACGTGCCGAGCACGACGAGCGCGAGGATCCACCAGCCGTTCAATAGACTCCCGTCGCGATGGGGCGCCGAGGATCGCGGATCCATTCGCTCCACGAGCCCGCGTACAACTTTCCTCCGGTCAGGCCGGCGTGCTCGAGCGCGAGCAGGTTGTGGCAGGCGGTGACCCCCGAGCCGCACATGCTCACCAGCGCGCCCGGTGGCAACGAACCGAGCAGCGTCGTCCAGCGGCGGCGCAGCGCGTCGCGCGACAGGAACCTGCCGTCGGCACCGAGATTGGCGGTGAACGGCGCATTGCGCGCGCCCGGTACGTGGCCCGCGATCGGATCGATGGTTTCGTTGCGACCGGCAAACCGCTCCGCGCCGCGCGCATCGACCAGCAGCGTGCCCGGCCGGCCGCGCAGCTCGTTCAGCGCGTCGCTCGCGACCCACGCGCGGGCATCGAGCGCCACCGGCATGGACCGCGCGCGCGGCTCGCGCACCGCGGTTTCGAGCGGCAGGCCCGCCGCGCCCCAGGCCGCGAAACCGCCGTCGAGCACCGCGACGTCGGGAAATCCGATCCACCGCAGCAGCCACCACAGCCGTGCCGCGTAGGCGCCGTTGCCCTGATCGTATGCGACCACGCGCACGCCCGGACCCGCGCCGAGCGCGCCGACTCGACGCGCGAAAGCCTCCGGGTCGGGCAGCGGATGGCGCCCGCTGGTGCTGGTGATGGGGCTGGAAAGATCGCGATCGAGGTGCAGGAACTGGGCGCCGGGCAAGTGCGACACCGCGAACTGCGCCGGACCCCAATCCGCGTTGCTGAGCTCCGAGCGGCAGTCGAACAGCACGAGATCGTCTCGTCCGAGCTGGGCGGCGAGCGTGGCAACGTCGATCAAAGTCGTGTATGGGTGCATGGCCCATTTTACAATCGGCCGCTCATGGCAATCGACGTCTATTGGGGAAGCGGCAGCCCGTACTCGTGGCGCGTGTTGCTCGCGCTCGAGCACAAGGGCCTGGCGTACAACAGCCACCTGCTGTCGCTCGACATGCAGGAGCACAAGTCGCCGCACATGCTCGCGCTCAATCCGCGCGGTCGCGTACCGACGCTCAAGGACGGCGACTACGTCGTGTTCGAATCCCTCGCGGTGCTGTACTACCTCGAACGCAAATATCCGGCCAGGCCGTTGTTCGGCGGCTCGGCGGAAGAGGGCGCGGTCATCATGCGCGTGTGCTGCGAGTACCAGGCCTACATCGAGGAGCACGTCATGCGCATTGCGCGCGCGGTGCTGTTTCGGCGCGGCGATCCGAATTCCGACGAAGTCACGTATTCGATGCACACGGCCGCGGGCGAGGCGCGCACGATCGAGATGCGGCTGTCGAAAGGCGACTGGATCGTCGGCGATCAGCCGGGCGCCGCGGACTACGTCATCTATCCCGGCATTCAACTGCTGTTGCGCGCGCTCGCGCGTCCGGAGGCACGCGACCTGTCGTCGCGCTTTCTGCCCGTAGAAGCCAACTACCCCGCGCTCAGCCGCTGGATGAAGCGCATCGAGTCGCTGCCCGGATACGAGCGCACTTATCCGCCACACTGGCGTAACACGCCGCGCTGACGTCACGATAGCCGGTGGCAACCCCGGATGATGGTTGATACCCTCTCGGCCAGTTTTTAGGTCGGGTATCGGACGGGCAAATGATGGACAAGATTCACATCGAGTTTCCGGGGCGCATCGTCTTCATCGGCTTCGGCAGCATCGGCCAGGGCACGCTGCCGCTCGTGTTGCGCCACATCGGAATCCCGAAGGAACGCATCACCATCATCACGGCCGACGACCGTGGCAGGACGGTGGCCGACGAATTCGGCGTCAAGTTCGTCAAGCTCGCGCTCACGCGCGACAACTACCGTCGTGAGCTCGATCCCTACATCGGCCGTGGCGATTTCGTGCTCAACGTGTCGGTGGACGTGTCGTCGATCGCGCTGATCAAGCTCTGCTGGTCGAAGGGCGCCATGTACCTCGACACCTGCATCGAGCCGTGGCCGGGCGGTTACACCGACGCCACCATCCCGCATGCCAGGCGCACCAACTACGCGCTGCGCGAGGAAGCGCTGGCGCTGCGCACGCAGAACCCGCGCTCGCCCACCGCGGTGCTGACGCACGGCGCGAATCCGGGCCTCGTCTCGCATTTCGTGAAACAGGCGCTGCTGAACGTCGCCGGCGACACGGGCGTCGACGCCGGCCAGCCCGCGACGCGCGAGGACTGGGGCCAGCTCGCGCGCAAGCTCGGCATCAAGGTCATCCACATCGCCGAACGCGACACGCAGCTCGCGGCGAAGCCGAAGCAGTTCAACGAGTTCGTCAACACCTGGTCGGTCGACGGCTTCGTGAGCGAGGGGCAGCAGCCCGCCGAGCTCGGCTGGGGCACGCACGAGAAGAACTTCCCGCGCGACGGCAAGCGCTACGATTTCGGCAACGGATCGTCCATCTACCTCATGCAGCCCGGCGCCGCGACGCGCGTGCGCACCTGGACGCCCAAGGCCGGCCATTTCCACGGTTTCCTCATCACGCACGGCGAGGCCATCTCGATCGCCGACTATCTATCGGTGCGCCAGAGCTCCGAGGTCGTGTACCGCCCGACCGTGCACTACGCGTATCACCCGAGCGATTCCGCCGTGGTGTCGGTGCACGAGTTCGCGGGACGCAACTGGCACCTGCAGGACCGCCAGCGCATCCTCATGGATGAAATCATTTCAGGCATCGATGAGCTCGGCGTACTGCTCGCCGGCCACAAGAAGAACGCCTACTGGTTCGGCTCGCAGCTGTCGATCGAGGAGGCACGCAAGCTGTGCCCGCACAACAACGCCACCAGCCTGCAAGTCACGGTGTCGTGCCTCTCGGGGATGATCTGGGCGATGGAGAATCCCAACGTCGGGCTCGTCGAGCCCGATGAGATCGATTTCAGGCGAAATCTCGAAATCAGCATGCCGTATCTCGGCACCCTGTCTGGCGCCTACACCGATTGGACGCCGCTGCACGATCGTGAGCGCCTGTTCCCCGAGGACCTGGACAAGACGGACCCCTGGCAGTTCAAGAACGTCCGCGTATAGCCGGGCGGGGTCTCAGTCGCGCAGCAGACTCGCCAGCGCGCCCTCGAGCGTGGGGTGCGTGAACTCGAATCCGAGGGTCTGCAGCCTGCGCGGCGCGACGCGTTGTCCTTTCACCAGCAGCTCCGCCATCTCGCCCACTGCGGCGCGCAGCAGCAGCCCCGGGACTCGCAGCCACAGCGGCCGATGCAATGCGCGCGTGAGCGCGCGCTGGAATTCGCGCTGGCGCACGGGATTCGGCGCGACCGCGTTGATCGGCCCCTCCCACTCGGGGTCCTCGAGCGCGCGTTCCACGACGC
>JBIOZI010000212.1:0-4126 GCA_044871085.1 Steroidobacteraceae bacterium
TTGCGCGCGCGGTACTCGGGGTCGAGCACCGCCGCGCGCATCTCGACGTAGTTCTCCAGCGCCATCTCGGCGATCGCATCGGTGTTCGGCTTGCGGCGCCGCTCGAACTCGGCGAACACGCGCTCCATCGAGCCGTCCCGGGCGAGCAGCTCATCCAGCTCCACGCAATCCTCGAACGCGCAGTTCATGCCCTGGCCGTGGAACGGCACGATGGCATGCGCGGCATCGCCCAACAGCAACACGTCGCCGCCCGCGTGCCAGCCCTGTGTGTACACGGTGCCGAGCTCGCCCTGCGGATGCTCGAAGAACTCCCGCGCCAGGTCGGGCATGAGCGCACGCGCGCCCGGAAACTCGCGCGAGAAAAAGGTCTCCACGTCGGCGGCCGTCCCCAGGTTCTCGAAACTGTTCGCGCCGCGGCGCGCCAGGAACAGGGTGGCCGTGAACGTGTCGTCGGGGTTGGGGAGGGCGATCAACATGAATCCGCCGCGCGGCCAGATGTGCAGCGCGTTCACGTCCAGTGCGGGTGTGCCGCCGCGCGCGGGAATGGTCAGCTCCTTGTAGCCGTGATCGAGCATGTCCTCGCGCACGCGCGCCACGCCGCGCGCGGCCAGCGCGTGGCGCAGTGGTGAACCGGCGCCGTCCGTGGCAATGGTCGGCTGGGCGGCGGCGGCGTACACGCGGCCGCTGGTTTCATCACGCAGTTGCACGGCGTTGCCGCCCGGCGCCAGGCCGAGCGCGGTCTGACGGAATTTCAGCGTCACGTTGTCGAACGCATCCGCCGCCTCCACCAGCCGCCGGTTCATGTCGGCCCGACCCACCGAATAGATCACTTCCTCCGGCCGCACGCCGTATCGCTGCAGCGCCGCCGCGCCGTCATGCTGGTGCACCATGCGCCCGCGCATCGCAATGGCGGTCGGCATGATGTGCTGGAGCACGCCCGCGCGCTCGAGCCCGCGGATGCCGCGCGCCGCCAGCGCGAGGTTGATGGATCGCCCGCCGTCGAAATCGGCGGCGCGCGGATCGGCGCGCTTCTCGTAGACGGTGACCTGGAATCCGCGGCGCGCCAGCAGGATGGCCAGCAAACTACCCGCGAGCCCGGCGCCGATGATGTTGATGCCGCCGGCCGGCGCTGCGCTCAAGCAATCTCCTTGAGCGCGGCCGCGAGCTGCTCGACGAACTCGAACACGTCGACGAAGCGGTTGTAGAGCGGCGCCGGCGCCACGCGGATGACGTCGGGCTCGCGCCAGTCGCAGACGATGCCCTGGTCCGCGAGGGCGTCGAACACGCGGCGGCCGCGGCGCGAGCCGCCGGCCATGCGCAGGGACAGCTGGCAGCCGCGCTCTTCGGGCTCTGCGGGCGTGATGACGTGCACGTCACGCGTGGTGGCGCGGATGAGCGCCTCGGCGTAGGCGGTGAGCCGCATCGACTTCGCGCGCAGGTCGGCGATGTTCGCGTTGCGGAACATCTCGAGCGAGGCGATGAGCGGCGCGGCCGAGAAGATAGGCGGGTTGCTCACGGCCCAGCCGGCGGCGCCGGCGGCCGGCCGGAATTCCGGCGCCATCTGGAAGCGGGTCTGCGGCTCGTGGCCCCACCAGCCCGACAGCCGCGTCGGCGAGTGCGCGAAGTGCTGCTCGTGCACGAACGCGCCGCCGATGGCGCCGGGACCGGCGTTCAGGTACTTGTACGAGCACCACACCGCGAAGTCGACCTCCCAGTCGTGCAGCCGCAGCGGCAGGTTGCCGATGGCGTGCGCGAGGTCGAAGCCCGCGAGGGCGCCCTGCGCGTGCGCGGCGCGCGCGATGCGCTCGCAGTCGAACGCCTGGCCGGTGCGGTATTGCACGCCGGGCCACAGCACCAGCGCGAGCCCGCTGCCCAGCGCCTGGATGCGCGCCTCGATGTCCTCGATGCGCAGGGTTTCCTCACCCGGGCGGGGCGCGATCTCGACCAGGGTTTCTTCGATGTCGAGCTTGTGCCACGAGAGCTGGCCGAGGATGGCGTGGCGGTCGGACGAGAACGCGCCGGCCTCGATGAGCACCTTGTCGCGCATGCCCACCGGCCGGTAGAACGAGGCCATCATGAGATGCAGGTTCACGGTGAGCGAGTTCATCGCCACCACTTCGGCGGGCAGCGCGCCGGTGATGTGCGTCAGCCCCTTGGTGAAGTTCTGCGCGTAGTCGATCCACGGCCGCGTCGCGGTTTGATGGCCGGACACGCCGAGCTGCGCCCATTCGGCCAGCTCCTCGCTCACGTAGTCGAGCGCGGCGCGGGGCGCGAGCCCCAGCGAATGGCCGCATAGATAGATGAGCGGCACGCCGTCCGCTCCGACGGGCAGCTCGAATTGTCTGCGGTAGGGCGCGAGGATGTCGGCGGCATCGCAGTCGAGCGCGAAATCGCGCGAGGTCGAGAACTGCGGCAGCAGCTCCGCGCGCGTGCTCAAAGCCTTCGCCGAGGCATTCATGGCGCCAGAGGATACACAATCGGCTGGCTCGGAACGGCGTCACCGCCCAAGGCGGGTACCGCCAGGGACATGACGCACGGCCCGTCGGCGACTTCATCCGGGATGAACGCGAGCTCGGTGATGGTGGCACGCGAGCGCGCCGCGTCGCCGCGCGCGCTGCTGCCCGGCGGCAGGCCGAAGAAGATGCGATGGCCCACCAGGCGGCCGTCGTCGTGCGTGCGATCGAGCGAGGGCACGTCGAGCACCAGGTGCTCGATGCGCTTCTCCACCAGCCACTCCACGGCTTCCCGTGTGAGGTATGGAGGCACGAGATCGGAGTAATCCCGGGTGCGCTTGGCCGCCTCGTTGGGCAGCGTGCGGATGATGGCCGCCACCGGGTCGATCATCCGGCCCAAGGGCCAGGCGGCCCGCAGCCGGCGCCTGGTGATCAGCGAATCGGTGCCCCAGGGCTGCGGATCGCTGCTCTCGGTGGTCTCGCGCGCCGGTTCCGGATGAACGCTCACCACCACCGCGGTGAGCAGCCCGCGCGGCACGATGCGCCAGGCATCGCCGGACTCGCGCGTCAGGTGCGCCACGCTTTCGGTGTGCGTCATCTGGCAGTGCGGGGTGATCGTCAAGGTGCTGCAGTTGACCGAGCCGCCGGACGCGACGGCGCCGACGAACTTGCCCGCGACGTACGGCGCCGCCGACGGGGCCGGTACGCCGAAGTGCCGCGGGCCGGGGGCGCCGAACTCGACGGCGATCGCCAGGCTCACCCCGCGGTCGAGCGCCGCGCGCAGTTTTTGGCCGCCGATGCTGAGCTCCGCGATCATTTGCTCACCCCGCTCACCTGCCCGGCGGCGCGGCCATGACGGTGCCGCAGTTGCGGCAGCGCAGGTGCGCCGGATCGCCAAAGAAACGCTCGAAGACCGGCGGAAGCTGCGTCTCGATGTTCGTGATCTCGACGAATTCCTCGTAGAGCTTGGTGTCGCAGTTCTCGCAGTACCACTGGAAGCCGTCGCGCTCGCCGGCGCGGCGGATGCGCTCGATCACGAGGCCGACGGTGTTCGCCGGCCGGCGCGGCGAGTGCGGCATGTTAGGCGGCAGCAGGAAGATGTCGCCCTCGCGGATCTCGAGGTCGACGCGCCTGCCGTCCTGCATGGTTGCCAGCGTGATGGCGCCTTCGAGCTGGTAGAAGAACTCCTCGCCGGGATCGACGTGGAAATCCTTGCGGCTGTTCGGGCCGCCCACCACCATGATGATGAACTCGCTGTCCGTGAACACCTGCTTGTTGCCCACGGGCGGCTTCAGCAGATGACGGTGCTCGTCGATCCAGCGGCGGAAATTGAACGGCTTCAGCGCGCGCGTGCCGGCGGTGCTCATGCCGCTATGGTATTCGGTGGCCGCCCCGCGATGTGATCTCCTCCACAAATGCTCGCGCTGTCGCCGGGTTGCGTCATCCGGGTGGATCGTGCCCGCGGCGGGGCATGTTATGTTTGCCAACAATCAACGGAGCCGCCGATCGTGAAATCCCGCCTCGTGCTCGTCACCTGCTGTCTCGCGCTCGCGGCCTGCGGGCACATGCCGAAGCTGTGGCCCTTCGGCAAGAAGGCGAAGCCCGGCCCGCAGGCGGTCAACGAGCTGAACCTGGTGAACGCGGACGGCACGCCCGCCACCTTCCCGCAGTCT
>JBIOZI010000213.1:0-9752 GCA_044871085.1 Steroidobacteraceae bacterium
GTACGTGTACTCCGAGCCCGCCGGGCAGACGGTCGCGGATCGCTGGGGCGGCGACCGGCACCTGTGGCACCTCATGCTCGCGCAGCGCGGCTACCTGGTGGCCAGCATCGACAGCCGCGGAGCCGCCGCGCCGCGCGGCCACGACTGGCGGCGCTCTATCTACCGGCAGATCGGCATCCTGGCGTCGGCCGATCAGGCGGCCGCGATCCGCACGATGATGAAGACGCGCCCGTACATCGATCCGGCGCGCATCGGCGTGTGGGGCTGGAGCGGCGGCGGCGCGATGACCCTCAACGCGATGTTCCGCTATCCGGAGCTCTATTCCACCGGCATCGCCATCGCGAGCCCCACCGACCAGTCGCTCTACAACTCCATCTACCAGGAGCGCTACATGGGCCTGCCCGCCGACAACCCGGCCGGCTACCGCGACGGCTCGCCGCTCAATTTCGCGGCCGGCCTGAAGGGCAGCCTGCTCATCGTGCACGGCACGGGCGACGACAATGTCCACTACCAGAACGCCGAGATGCTGGTCGACCGGCTCATCGGGCTGAACAAGCAGTTCTCGCTGATGATCTACCCGAACCGCAGCCATGGCATCGGCGAAGGCGCGAACACACGCCTGCACCTGTTCGATCTCATGACGCGCTACCTGGCCGAGCACCTGCCACCCGGGCACGCCGCGCGCTGAACCATTGCGGTGGCGCGACCGCCACGGCTGAGGGCCGCCGACCGCCGTCCGCGCGCCTTTTTTGCCACGGGGGCTACCTTGAATCTATCGTATACGATATATCTGCTATCCAGAGGCGATGACGGCCTCCAGAGGGGCAATCAAAAAATTCGGGGGCATTCATGCGCACACTCGACACACGAAATCTCGCGATTCTCGCGGCAATGCCATTGGCAATCGCGGGCATCGCCCAGGCACAGGAATCACCGCCCGCAACACTCGACGAGGTAATCGTCACCGGTTCGCGCCTCCCCTCCTCCAGCCTCGGCGCGGCGCCGGTCACCGTCCTGGACCGCACCGAGATCGAAGCCACGGGCGCGACCAGCGTCGGCGAGCTGCTGCGCGAGCTGCCGGTGGCCACCGCGTCTGCCAGCGATACCGCGGGCCGCGGCAACGGCGGCTCCGCCACGGTGGCGTTGCGCGGGCTCTCCGCGGTCAACACACTGGTGCTGGTGAACGGGCGCCGCGTGCTGTCCAACAACGACGGCGGCACGGTCGATCTCAACAGCATTCCCTTCGAGGCGGTCGAGCGCGTGGAAGTGCTGCAGGACGGCGCCTCGGCCATCTACGGCTCCGACGCCATCGCCGGCGTTGTGAACATCATCATGCGCCGCGACTTCGAGGGGCTGCTGCTCAAGGGCGGCTACGGGGTCGCGAGCCGCGGCGACCTGCCTAACAAGGAGCTCAGCGCGACCTTCGGCCACGACGCGGACAAGGGCGGCTTCGTGTTCAACGCATCGTGGCGCGAGGCGGACGGCAATTTCATCGCGGACCGGCCCGTGAGCCGCGATCCGGACTGGCGCGCGCAGGGCGGCCGCAACTTCCGCGATCCGCTGCCGCTGGTCGCCGTGGTGCAGGGCCTGCCGGGCTTCGGCCAGCAGGAGCGCGTGCTGCGCGAGGGCGTGACCCAGGCCGCGACGGTGGGCGACTTCCGCGCGTTCTCGTTTCCCGACACCGGCGACGCCCTCAGCATCGGCAACGACGGCATCAACTACTGGCTCTACGAGACCAGCGCCTCGGACATCAGCCAGAACAACGTGTCGTTCACCGGTGACTACGAAGTCGGCGCGGGCGTCACCGCTTTCCTCGAGGCCTCGTTCAACCGGCGCAAGTCGGTGGGCTATCTCGCGCCCGACTACTTCGGCGCCGTATATGGCGACCCGATCACGCTCTCCGCCAACAACGACTTCAACCCCTTCGGCGTCGACCTGTCCGTCGCGCGGTCGATCGGCGAGCAGCCGTTCCGCGGCCGGCGCCAGTCGAACGTGAGCTCCGACGTGTCGCGTTTCGTCGCCGGCCTCGAAGGCGGCATCGGCGAATGGAAATGGGATTTCTCGTACAACCACCAGAGCCTCGACCAGCTCACCTTCGGCGGCGAAGGCGTGCTGCGCGACCGGCTCCAGCAGGCGGCCGGCGATTCAGACGCATGCCGCGCGGCCGGCAACGGCTGCGTACCCATCAACCTGCTCGGCGGCCCGGACTCGATCACGCCCGAGATGCTCGACTTCATCTCCGCCGACTCGTACACCTCGGTGCGCTCCACGCTGCAGTCGGCGGTCGCCAACTTCTCCGGTAGTTTGTTCAGCCTGCCGGCCGGCGAGGTGCGCATGGCCGTCGGCACGGAGTTCCGCCGCGAGTCGTTCACGCTGGACAACGACCGCAACGCCGAGCTCAATGCGTTCGTGGCGCGCTCGCCCACGCCGGATGCGCGCCCGCCCGAGCGCGAGATCAAGGAAGTGTACGTCGAGTTCGCGGTGCCGCTGCTCGAGTCGCTGGACCTCGACGTCGCCGGCCGCTACTCCGACTACAACCGCTTCGGCAGCACGACCAATCCGAAGGTGGGCATCAAGTGGCGCGCGCTGGAATCGCTGCTGGTGCGCGGCTCGTGGGGCACGGGTTTCCGTGCGCCGACGTTCAACGAGGCGTTCAGCGGCCAGACCCGCGGATTCCAGACCATAGTCGACCCGTGCGCGGGCCCCAACTTCGCGTCGCTGCCGGGATGCAATGGCCGCCAGGCGCCGGCGAACACCACCGGCACGTTCGTGGTGTCGGGCGGCAATCCGGACCTGCTGCCCGAGGAGGCCGACAACCTCACGCTCGGCCTGGTCTTCACTCCGGCCTTCGCGTCGCGACTCTCGGTGACGCTCGACTTCTTCCGCATCGAGAAGGAAGAGATCATCGGCACGATCAACCGCAACTACGTACTGGCGCAGAACGCGGCCAACGGCAGCTATGCCGACCGCGTGACGCGCGATCCGACGACCAATTCCGTCACGCAGGTGATCGCGACGCGCGCCAACCTGCTCGACCAGTCGATTCAGGGCATCGATCTCGGGCTGCAGTACGAGACCGCGGATCTGTCGTTCGGAAAGCTCTCGTTCCATACCGATCTTTCCTACCTGGATACCTTCGAGCAGTCGCCGGCGCCGGGCGCGCCGCCCGTGAGCAACGTCGGTCAGTACAACGACTCCACCGGCACGCTGGCGCGTCTGCGCGGCACCGGCCGCGTCACCTGGCTGCGCAACGACCTCACCGTGAGCACCGGCCTGCGCTACGTGGGCGGCGTGACCAACATGGGCTCGCTGCTCGTGGACGGCGAGCACCTGGAGGCGGACAGCTATTTCCAGAACGACTGGATGGCGAGCTACGCGTTCGAGTCCGCCAAGCTCAAGCTGAGCGTGCTGGTCGAGAATCTGTTCGACGAGATGCCGCCGTTCCTCGAGGGCAATTTCGCGAACGGCTTCGACCAGGGATCGTTCAACTCCCGCGGCCGCTTCTTCATGACGCGCATCGAAAAGTCGTTCTGAGAATCGGCGAGTCAGTGGGGTCCGCCGTGGTAACGGGGGTTGCCGCGGCGGATCGTTTCAGGATTTGATGAGGCCATATGCCCAGCCCGATACCCCGCCTCCTCCCGCTCCTGGCATTCACGGCCATGGTGGCGCACGCCGCGGATTGCCCGCCGGCCGAGATCATCGGACCGGATCATCCGAAGTTCCTGACCGAGCAGACCCGCAAGATGGGCGGCGTGATGCCGGCTGAGCAGCTGGCGCTCGAATTGCGGCACCTCGACCTCGCCACGCAGGTGTTTCCCGACCGGCAGCGCATCGAGAGCACGGCGACGCTCACGCTCGGTACCTCCGCGCGCCTGACGGAGCTCGTGCTCGATATGTATCCCAGGTTCACGATCCACGAGATCCGCGTGAACGGCCGCGCGATCTCGCCAGCCAACTACTCCAATCCCGAGGGCCAGCTGCGCATCAAACTACCGCGGCCTGCGGCGCCGGGCACGCGGCTGGTCGCGCGCATCGTCTATTCGGGCACGCCGCCGCTCGCCAAGCGCCCGCCCTGGGAAGGCGGCACGACCTGGCTGAAGACCCCCGACGGAAAATCCCCGTGGATCGACACCTCGCTGTGGGGCGGCGGCTGCGACCTCCTGTTCCCCTGCATCGATCACCCGACGCGCAAGGCTTCCCTGGTGGACCTGCACTACACGGTGCCGGCTGGCCTGATGGCGCCCGGCAACGGCGCGTTCGCCGGCAAGACGGAGAAAAACGGCTGGACCACGTGGAACTGGCACGCGCGCAGCCCGCACACCTACGGCATGGTGCTCGACGTGGCGCCCTACAAGGTGCTCGAAGGCGAATACGCCAGCCGCTTCGGCAACTCGATCCCGATGCGCCTCTACTATCTACCCGGCGAGGAAGCCAGGGCCGCCGGATTGTTCGCGGAGTTCCCGCGGACCCTGGATTTCTGGGAGTCGCGCATCGGCCCGTATCCCTGGGCGGACCAGAAGATGGGTGTCATCCGGGTGCCGCATTCGGGCCTGGAGAACCAGACCATGGTCGGTTACTCGATCGACTATCCGAAGACCGCGTTCGGCTGGGACTGGCTCATGAACCACGAGTTCTCGCACGAGTTCTTCGGCAACCAGCTCGCGGTCGCCAACTACGACGAGTTGTGGCTGCAGGAAGGCCTGGGCTCCTATGCACAACCGCTGCTGGCCGAGTATCTCGGCGGCGCGCTCGACTACCACGCGCAGTTGAAGACGCAGCGCGAGGGCATCCGCAACGAGCAGCCCCTCGTGTCGGGGCGCGAGCGTCACGAGAAGGAGGTGTATGCCGACGCCACCGGGCCACGCGGCGACATCTACACCAAGGGTAGCTGGGTGGCGCACACGCTGCGGCAGCTCATCGGTGACGAGGCGTTCTTCCGGTCGATTCGCCTTCTGGTTTACGGCCGCGACGATCCCGCGCCCGGAAACTTCGAGCCGCAGTTCGGCACGACGCAGCGATACCTGAAGATCGTCAACGACGTCACGGGCAGGGACTACCGCTGGTTCTTCGACGTGTACCTGTATCGTGCCGCGCTGCCGAGAGTCGTGATGACCCGCGACGGCGGCACGGTGCGCGTGCGCTGGCAGGTGCCCGACGACCTGCCCTTCCCGATGCCGCTCGACCTGCGCGTCGGGGAGCGCATCGTGACGCTGCCGATGCGCGACGGCAGCGGCGAAGTCACGGTGCCGCCCGGCGTGTCCGTACTCGCGGATCCGCAGTCGAAGCTGCTGATGCAATCGGACGCGATCGACGCGTACCAGGCGTGGCGCGCCGCGCAGCCGGAGAAATGCCGGTAGCTCGAGCGGCCGGCCGGCTCACGGCGCCATTGGCTGCGCCGGTGCGGCGGTGTTTGCCTGGCCTGAGTCTTTCTGGGCGTTGGCCTTCTGCGCCGCGGCGACCTGGTCCCCGAGCGGATCCGGAAAATACCAGTAGGCAGCGACCGCGCCGGCGGCCAGCGCCAGCGCCAGAATCAGCTTTCCCGCTTTCATCGCGTCTCCCGGGTGGCCGCGGAATGACGGCCGTTCCCAATTGAAACGGCGCAGACGGCCGATCGGGTTGCAGATCTTGCCGGCACGAAAAAATGCCCGGGGAATTGCTTCCCCGGGCATTCGCGTAGCGCACCGGGCATGGGCGCCCGGCCTGCGATACCCGACCGGCTAGAGTCTGCCGACTCCGGCGCCGTTCATGACGATGGACGGGACATTGGCCGTGGCGTCGGCGCTCCATGAGTAGTAAGTCGACGGATTGAACGCGCCGTTGTTGAACACGAGGCAGTCATCCGCGCGGCATTCGCCGGCGATGATGTTCGAGTTGGTCCAGGTGGCGTTCACGCCGTCGAACGGAGTGAAGATGCGCTTGATGGCGTCGACGTAGTTGCCATCGGCGTAGATGCTGCACTCCACGCCCTTGCCCATGAAGTAGTCCGTGATGCCGTTGGCGTAGTTGTTGTACACGTGCGCCTGGCCGAAGCGCACGCGCGGATGGCGCGTGTTGCTGTGGTCGAACCAGTTGTGGTGGTAGGTCGCATGCAGGTGGCCGCGGTCGAGCGTGCCGACGTCATCGCTGTGACCCAACAACATCGACTTGTCGGTGCCCACGAACCGGTTCCAGGACACCGTCGCCCAGTCCGAGCCGCGCTTGATGTCCACCGACCCGTCGAAGGCCGGGTAGAACGTGTTGTGATCGACCCAGACGTGGTGCGCCCAGCACTGCACGTTGATGGAATCGTCGTTCGCGTTGCGGAAGCTGATGTTGCGGATGATGACGTTCTGGACCGGCTGCGCGACGCTGCGCTCCGCGGCATCGCAGGTGTCGCCGTACTGATCGATGAACGGCTGCGTCCAGCTGTTCACGTCCAGGCCGAAGCCCGTGATGGTGGCGTTCGCGCCGAGGCCGATGATGGTCTTGTTGGAGCCCACCTTCACCATGCCGCTGCCGGAAATGGTGCCCGAGATCTGCACGATGCGCGGCGCGCTGTCGCCCACGGCGCTGACCAGTGCGGCAAAGCTGTTGACGGTGACCGTCGGGCCGCCCGTGCCGCCGTTCGTGCCATTGCGTCCATCGCGATTCAAAGCCGCGAAGCCGCTCACGCCGGCCGAATTGCCCGGGGTGGTCGGAGGCGGAGTGGTCGGAGGCGGAGTAGTGGGCGGGGGCGTCGTCGGGGGTGGCGTGGTGGGCGGCGGAGTGGTGGGCGGGGAGCTCGTGCCGGCGAACGAGCAATAGCGCGGGCTGCCCACGCTGATCGCCGGGAACAGCGAGCCGGAGCACGTGATGGGACCCGACAGGGTCGCGTATACAAAGGTGCCCGCCTTGCCGTACGCCACCGAGCGGCTGCCGCTGAACGTGCAGGTCGCGCCTTCCTTGGCGCACTTCGTATAGCCGGTTGGATAGTCGGTGGCCGCGTGGGCCCCGGATGCGAGCGCGAGCAGAGCTGCGCCATTCAACGCCTTGCGTAACATGAAATCCCCCTGTGAAAAAGTTGTTCCTTCAACGAGTTATTCGTCGGCGAAAGGCCTCGTCGTGGCCGCCGCACACCATCGCGCCGGCAAGTTCCAAGGTCGGAAAAGCCTGCATGACACCGGTGTCAACCGCAGACTAGCACACTCCGGAGCGCTCGCAGCGGTTTGCCGTCGTCTCGCCGCAACGCGACCTAACAACAGTCGCCAGCGCAGGCGCGTGCGTTGCACAACCGATGGTCCGCTGCCCCGATGGACCGCCCGCATCATTAATGCTACTAATCGCACCAGACACCGGACGTCTGTTCAGGCAGGAGGGGAAACATGAACCGCACGTGCGGGCTGCTGATCGCAGCCATCGTTCTGCACACTCCCATCGCGTTCTCACACGGCCAGGATTCCGGCCCACGCGCGCCGATCGCGGTGGTGAACGCCGGCTTCGAGGCCGACGCCACCGGCGTCGCCACGCCACAGGGCTGGCGCAGTACCGGCATGACGAATGCGGCCTTCACCGAGACCGGCGGACACTCGGGTGGATTCCGCCTCACGCACTATTCCGCCGCCGCTTTCGAGGTGGCATCGCGCCAGACCATCCGCGCCGCGCGCGAAGGCGCCTACACGCTGCGCGGCTGGGTCCGCCGCAGCAGCGCGACCATGCAGAGCACGATCGAGCTGCGGTGTGGCGACTTCTCGCGACGCGTGCACGTGCCGGTCGCCTGGCCCAACCAGTGGCTGCAGGTGGCCGTGACTGGCTATCTACCGAGGCGCAACTGCGAGATCGTGGCCCGCTCCAGCGGCGGTGCCGGCGCCTGGGCGAACTTCGACGACTTCACGCTGACCCCCGACGTGGCACGGCTGTCGGTGCTCGGCGCCGACGTCTCGAGCCTGAAGAAGTCCGAGGATTTCGGCGGCACATATCACGATCCGGCCGATCGCGGCGAGCGCGCGCGCAGGCGTCGCGCCGACTCGGCGCTCGACATACTCGCCGATCACGGCATGAACTTCGTGCGCCTGCGTGTGTGGGTGGATCCCGCCGATGGCTACCACGACCAGGAAGAACTGCTGCTCATGGCGCGGCGCGCGCAGCGCGCGGGCCTGAACGTCCTGGTCGACCTGCACTACTCGGACTCCTGGGCCGACCCGGGCAAGCAGTTCAAACCCGCCGCGTGGGCTGGCTACTCACTCGAGCAGCTCAAGCAGGCCGTCTACGACCACACGTTATCGGTGTGCGCCAGCCTGCGACGCCAGGGCACGCCGCCTGCCATGATCCAGCTGGGCAACGAGCTCAACTCCGGCATGCTCTGGCCCGACGGCCACACCTGGAATCCGCCGAACTGGGACAACCTCGCGGCCCTGCTCTCCGAGGGCGCACGCGCCGTGCGGGCCTGCTCGAGCCGCACGCGCATCGCGCTGCATCTGGCGAATGGCGGCGACAACGGGCTCTATCGCTGGTGGTTCGACAACATCACGCAGCGCGGCGTCGATTTCGACGTCATCGGCTTCTCCTACTACGGCTACTGGCACGGCTCGCTCGGCGACCTGCAGTTCAATCTCAACGACATTTCCGCGCACTACGGCAAGGACGTGTTCGTCGCCGAGACCGCCTATCCATTCGTGCTCGCGGACGCGGACAACTGGGGCAACATCATCGGCTCGGCCAACCAGCTGGTTGCCGGCTACCCGGCGACGCCGGAAGGCCAGGCGGCCAATCAGCGCGACGTGCTCGCCATCGTGCGCGCCGTGCCGGATGGCCGCGGCCTCGGCGCGTTCTACTGGGATGCGACCTGGACCGGCGTCGTCGGCAACGGCTGGGATCCGACCAATCCGGCATCGGGCAATGCGTGGGAGAACCAGGCGCTGTTCGACTTCGACGGCAACGTGCTGCCGGCCGTGGACGTGTACCGGCGCTGGTGAAGCGCTCCCCGCCCGGTGGTCAGTAGTAATCCCAGAACCACACTTCCTGGGACCGCGAGAAGTAGTTGTTGTCTCCGTATGTCATGCGCGTCCCGTTCCACAGATCGATGTGGTCGTCCTGGTTGTTCGTGCCCCAGAAATTGCTGAAGAAGACGATGCCCTTGCGGATCAGGAACTGGCTGCTGTTGATCAGGTTTCGTTGCGCGTTGTTCTTGATCACCTCCGGCCACGGCGTGTCCTTGTGGTGCATGAGGTAGTACGCCAGCGGGTACGCCGCCTTCGCGTGCTGCTTGTCGTGACGCAAACACCATCCGCCGCTGAACTTCGCCAGGCTGATGCCGCTGCGCGTCAGGCACACGCTCAGCCGTGGCGCGCACTGATGCAGGTACCAGGGCTGCCCGTTCGGCTGCCTGCATGGCAGTGAGTCGTACGGATACGGACCCACGCCGCTGGTGGGGTGGTTGTTCCAGAGGTCGTCGAAGGTTGCCATCTTGGCCTCCCCGAAGTAGTTAGTTATCCGATTGGCCAACGAAGACGTGGTGGCCGGCTTCGCTCAGGGTTGGCAAATACTGTCAGCAGCGCGGGCCCGCTACAAGCACGACGCCGGCTCCGGAGCGCAGGGAACGCGGCCTAGCTAGCTTCAGGTCGCGAACGGCGCGGGTGCGGCGCAGCGCGTCGTGCTGCCACGCGGCAAACATGCGCGGGCCGCGGCGGGCGGGCCCGGCCAGGCCAGGCCTGCGATAACCGGCGCCGTTCCACCTCGCGCTGCTTCGCCGGGCCGGGCCGCAAGTGGCCGCGGTCCGCGGGCCGCACGCAGGCCGA
>JBIOZI010000214.1:0-4097 GCA_044871085.1 Steroidobacteraceae bacterium
CGCCCGCAGCCCGGCACCGCCGGCGCCGACCACGACGACGTCGTAGGTGTGATCGATGAATTCGTAGTCTTTCATGTAGTCAGGTGAGCGCCATGCGCAGCACGGCGAATATGGCGGCCACGGCGGCGGCGACGTGCACGAACGTCGACAGCAGCAGCAGCGTGGTTTTCGCGCCCTTGCCGTGCACGTAGTCCTCGACGACCACCTGCACGCCGAGCTGAGAATGCCAGGCGAGCGTGAACGCCAGCAGCACGGTGAGCACGGCGACCCAGGGCTGCCCTAGCCAGCCGCGCATCTCGTCGTACGACTGCAAGGCATGCGAGAGCAGCGAGACGGCGAACCACGCGGTCAGCGGCAGCAATGCGATCGCCGTCACGCGCTGCATCCACCAGTGGCCGACGCCCTCGCCCGCCGCGCCCAGGCCGCGCACCCTGCCGAGCGGCGAACGCAGGCTCACTGCCCGAGCTCCAGGGCGCGGCAGCCCAGCCACACCACGAGCACGGTGAGCACGAGCGCCAGCGCGACGACCACCGCGCCGCTGGCGCGCGCCTGCCGGCGTTCGAGCCCGCGGCCGGTGTCCCAGACGAGATGCCGTATGCCATTGCAGAAATGGTAGACGAACGAGAACGTGAAGCCGACCAGCAGTAGTTTGGCGAGCGGCGCGTTCGACGCGCGCATCACGCGCGCGTACGCGTCGGGTCCCGAGGACAAGGCCATCAGCCACCACACCAGCGCGAGAAAGCCGAACGTGGCGGCGACGCCGGTGATCCGGTGCAGGATCGACAGCGACATCGTGTACATGAACTTGTACACGCCGAGATGTGGCGACAGCGGGCGCGGAGGCATCAGATGGAGTTCCTAAAAATCGATGCAGCGGCCATTCTTTTCCCAATCGCCGAAACGCGTCGGCTCGGGACCGGCCGGTCCGCCGATCTCGGCCATGGTCTGGGGCCGGGTCGGCGGCTGCGGCTCGCCGGAATGTGCCGCCGCACGTTCATCGGCTCGTTTTGCAACGTCGGCCGGAACGTGGAGCACTTCGACGGGGTGGGAATGCGGCACGGGCGCGAATTCTGCCAGAATCACACCGCTTCGACCACTTGAAACCCCTGCAAAAACAAAGATGAGCAGCCTGGAAGGCATCGAACTCTCCGCCGGTGAGGGCGCGCTCGGCGTGATCGCGTTCCGCGGTGGCGACGCCGCGCGTTTCCTGCAGGGACAATTGTCCGCGGACATCGAGAAACTCGCGCCCGGCGCCGCAGTGCTCGCGGGGCTCCACAACCCGCAGGGCCGCGTGATCGCGCTGCTCGCGGTTGCCCGGGCCTCGACCGACGAGCTGCTCGCGGTGCTGCCGCGCGAGCTCAGCCCGGTCGTGACGACGCGCCTGCGCAAGTACGTGCTGCGCGCGAAGGTGCGCATCGAGGAGCTGCCGGGAATGCCGGTGCTCGGCACATCGTCAGGCGTGTCCCACGAAGGCGTTGCCGACATCCAATGGGGCGACCGACGGCTGCTGCTGCTGCCGGAGGGATGCGATTTTCATCCGGCCCCGGCGGAATCACTCGGACCGTGGCAGGCCGCCGACGTGCGCCAGGGAATTCCCCAGGTCTATGCGGCCACGAGCGAAACCTTCATCGCGCAGATGCTCAACCTGGACTTGTTAGGTGCCATCGCGTTCGACAAGGGCTGCTACACCGGACAGGAAGTGGTCGCGCGCGCGCATTATCGCGGCCGCGTGAAGCGCCGCATGCAGCGCTGGCTCAACCCGGGCGGCGTCGCGCTGCAGCCCGGTGACGCCGCGCGCACCGCGGACGGGCGCGCGCTCATCGTGGTGCGCGCTGCGCCGGCCGACGGCGCCGGGCAGGAAATCCTGGCGGTGGGCAACTACTCCGCCGCTGGAGAATCGCGCGCCGCCGATGCGTCGGCCAATGCGTCAGCCGACAGGCCCGCCGATGAGGATACCGCCGGCGCGGCAGTGACGGTCAGCGGCCCGCTGCCGCTGCCCTATCCACTGCCGGACTGACCGCCCTCCTGCCCGCCGTCGCGCATCTGGCGCGCGAGCCGCCAGGCCACGGCCGCCAGCGACAGGACGCCGACACCGAGCGCGGCCCACAGCAGCCCGAGCCGCCAGTTGCCCGCGGGCGGCGGCGCCTGCAATCGTTCGACACCGCCGGCGAGCCGCGGCGTGCCGGCGCGGGCCAGCGGCTGCGCCAACACCGCATCGGCCGACATCGCGCCACCGGGCAACAGGACGTCCAGCGCCACCTCGGCGTTCTGCGCGGCGAAATTGCCGTACACGAGCTCGAACGGCCCCGCGCCGCGGGCCACGAACAGCACGCGGTGCGCGAGCCAGCCGGCGCGCAGACTGGGTACTCCCGTGCCGAGCCCGCCGCCGCGCGGGTCGACTACCACCTGCCAGTAGCGGCAGGCCTGCGCCGGTATGGCGAGCGGCGCCGAGCGCAGCTCATCGGCCGGTGTCTGCAGGCGATGCACGGCGGCGCGCGCGACGAAACTCCACGGCTCGCCGGTCGTGCGCCGCGCGAAATATTCCACCTGCGCCACGGTATTGACGTCGGGCAGCTCCAGCTCCAGCCGGTCGACGGGCACCTGCGCGCCGAGATCGAACCCGTATCCGCCCGGGACACCGCTGCGCTCGCCCGCGGCCGTGAGCACCTGCCTATCTACCGGCACGATGCCGCTCACGCGCATGCCGAGCACGCCCGCCAGCACCGGCAACGTGCCGCCGGGCGGCGCGCTCAGGCGCCAGAAGCGCGCGCGCGTGGGCCGGATCGAGACGCTGCGATTCTCGAATATCCCGCCGGCATGGCGCAGCCGTGCCAGCGGCACGCGTGCCGACACGGTGCGCCAGTCGACCAGGTCGTCGCTGGCCTCGAGCACGGCGGACACGGAGAAATCCGCCGTGTCCGCCAGCAATTCGAACACGAAGGTCTCGAACGCCTCCCCGACCTGCTGCGCGTCGATGAGGTAGGCGGCCAGCGGGGCCTCGGGTGTGTACGCGCCACCGCGCACTTCGAGCGACGTCGACCCCGCCCGCAGGTCGAGTCGCAGCGCGGCCAGCGCCGAGACCGGATCCCCGCGCAATGGAAACAGCGGCAGGCGCAGCTCGGTCGCGGGACGCGCGACCCCCTGCGGCGGCCGCTGCAAGGCGAACGGCACCACTTCGCCTTTGCCATTGAGCACGCGCAGATCGCGCAGCGCCGGATCGACGGCGTCGCGATACACCGTGAGGGGCAGGTCCAGCCACTGCGCCGGCGCACCGGCCCAGATCTCGATCGGCAGCGCATATGCGAACTGCTCGCGCTCGGAGCCGGCGGCCGCGACCGGACCGGCCAGCGCGCCCGTCAGCGCGCACACGGTCGCGGCGATGCGCGCGCTCATCGCGCCGGCTCCGGCACGGCTTCCGCCGGCGGCACCGGCGAGAACCGGCCGATGATCAGCATCAGCACGCCGACGCCGATGAACGAGACGATGCGCGCCACCGTGCCCGAGCGCGACAGGTCGACGAGGAACATCTTCAGCAGCACGATGCCGAGCAGCCAGGCACCGGCGAACCAGACGGGACGCTGCGCGCGCCGCGTGCCGGCCACCATGCTGCCGAGGGCGAGGATTCCCCAGAAGATGGACAGCGACGCCTGCACCAGCGTGGATGCCATGAGCGCCGACGGCGTGTACGCGATGCCGGTGACATGATGAATGATGCGCAGGAGCACGGCGTTCAACAGCGCGAACACGACGACGGCGAACCCGCCCGCCAGCACGCGGCGGTTGTCCGCGGACAGCCAGCCGGCCGGCGCCCTGCGCCACAGGTGCAGCAGCCAGCCCGCGATGCCGAGCAGCGCGAACACCTGCGAGACCTCGAGCGGGTTGAGGATGGGTAGATAGGGCAGCGGGCGCGCGCCGGCGGCGTCGAAATTCATGGCCATCACCCACACCCACGAGTAGAGCGCGAGGCCGGCGGCACCGGCCCCCTGGTACACGGCCACGTGCGCGTTCACCGGCCAGCGCGCGCGCAGCGTCGCGGTCAGCACGACCATGAGCGCCAGCGCGGGAATCAACCCCGAGGCGACGCGGTGCCACACCGG
>JBIOZI010000215.1:0-11554 GCA_044871085.1 Steroidobacteraceae bacterium
ACCATCAGTGCGGAGTCCACGGCCGTGAGCGTACGGTACGTGTCTTCCGAGAAGTCTTCGTGACCGGGCGTGTCCAGCAGGTTCACGATCGACTCGCGATAGGGAAACTGCATGACGGAGGAGGTCACGGAAATTCCGCGCTGCTGCTCGAGACGCATCCAGTCGGAGGTCGCGTGACGCGCGGCCTTGCGGCCCTTCACGGTGCCGGCCATCTGGATGGCGCCGCCGAACAGCAGCAGCTTTTCGGTCAGCGTCGTCTTGCCCGCGTCGGGATGGGAAATGATGGCAAAAGTCCTTCGCTTCCTTACTCCTCCGATATTTAGGTCAGCCGTCATAGCCCATCGCTCGACAAAAAGGACACATAAAGGGAAACAAACTCCGGAAGTCAGCCTGATCACGTCGGCCATATCGCCAGCCTTACCACTGCCCCTGCAGCCCAAGACCTGGATGACAGACCTCTGCCGCAGACATCGATCGAGGGACGCTGGAGACTTCATGGAGGCCGCACGGGCCACCAAGAGAGGCGGCGCATAGTACCAGCCCTCGCAGTCATCCTCTCTCCAATGGCTCCGGCACGCCCTCGAGCTCGAGGAACTGGGCTGCCTCCTTATCTACATTTCCGAAGTCATGGGCCTGCGGAATGCTGGGCGCAGCAAGGCCAAGAGCCACCGAACTCCGGAGGTAGTCAATGGACTGTTGGAGCTGCGGGACATCCTCCATCGCTGAGATACAGCCCGTCGACAAAGATCCTGTGGAATTCCACGTTCCGATTCAGGTTCAGGTTCGGGTTCAGGTTCAGCGCTGAGCCAAAGCGCTGCATCAGCGTGACCGCGCCGGTGTTGCCGGTGGCGCGGGCACGCCCGGCCTTGGGCGAGCAGATGGCTCGAGACCGCGCGATACACGACGCCCAGAACCTGTGACGTCACGGCGGGTTGAACCGCCTCACGCCCGGCTCGCAGCTCATCGTCAACGAGTGGGAACCCGGCAACCTGCTCCAGGCCGAGGTGGCCATCCCGCGCTGGACACAGCCGTTGGCGCGTTGGCCGCGAACACCCGGCGCACGAATCCCGAAGCGCTTGCGTTCCGGACCACCGGGATTGCGGACGGCGCGAGCGTGGAAATGATTCCGTGGTTCTGTCCAGGCCACGAGCGCTGCGACCTCTACTGGTCGCGCGCCTGGCTAGTTAGTGCCGGTCGGTTCCTGTATTGGCAGTACTCTCTGTGATATATGCCAACGCCGAGATGAACCACTTCACGCTCGTCTGGGCGAATCTGTGGCGCAAGCCTGCGAGGACCATCCTCACGGCCCTGTCGATCACGATGGCGTTCCTGCTCATCGGCCTGCTGCAGGGAGTGAATGCCGGCTTCGCGAAGGCAATCGCCGAGGCCCGCCGCGACATACTGACCACGGACCCGCGACTGCGCGGCAGCCCGCCCATGTCCATCGCCATGACGGAGCAGATCAGGAAGGTGCCGGGCGTGGCCGAAGTGGCGCCACGCTCCTACTTCATGGGCGACTATCGAACGCCGCACACCATTGCGGCCATAGCCACCCTGCCGCGCAGCTTTTTCAGATTGCGACGCCAGTTCCAGGTGGAAGAAGCCGCGCTGCAGGCAATAGAGCGAACGCGCAACGGCATGCTGGTCACACCCGCGCTGATCAAGCAGTTCGGCTGGAAAGTCGGCGACCGGCTCACGTTGCGCTCGCGCGAGCTGAAGACGGACGGCAGCCCGGATTGGGATTTCGAAATCGTGGGGACCTTCGCGGCGCTGAGGAACCCTGAAAACGCCTTCTTCTGTATAGCCAACTATTCGTACATCGACGATGCCCGCAGCATCAACCGCGGGACGGTGGAGCGCATCTTCGTGCGTATCAGCGATCCCGAGCGCTCCATTGCCACGGCGGCGGCCATCGACGAACTGTTCATCAATACCTCTCACCCGACCCGCACCCGCTCCGACCAGGAGCGGGCCGAGGCCCAAAGCAAGCAGATGGGCGACATCGGCTTTTTCACCAATGCCGTCCTGGGCGCCGTGTTGTTCATGCTGCTGTTCCTCACCGCCAACATCACCCGACAGTCATTCCAGGAAAGGATTTCGGAATACGGCGTTCTCAAGGCACTGGGATTCGGGGGCGCCGCCTGCCTTCGCCTGGCGCTCTCCGAATCGTTGGGCATCTATCTTCTGGCCGCGATCCTGGGCCTGGGTCTGGCCATGCTCCTGGCGCCGCTGGCGCGCGAAATCCACTCGGCGGTCACGGTTACCGGCGCCGTGTTCGTGCGCGGATTGGCGCTGGCATTGGTGCTCGCGGTCGCCAGCGCCGCCATTCCGTGCTGGCGGGTATACCGACTGTCGGCAGTCGGCGCGCTGTCGGCCCGCCGCGCATGAACGTGGCCCGACAGATCGTGGCGCTGACCGCGGTGGGACTGCGCAGCCTCCCGCGCCGGCTGGCAAATTCGGTGGTCATCGTCATAGGCACGGCCTGCGTGGTCGCCGTGCTGCTCTCGGTGCTGGCGATGTCCGCGGGTTTCGACCGGACCATCCAGGGCGGCGCCCGGCCCGATCGGGTCCTGGTGATCAGCAGCGGCATGGACAGCGAAGGCTCGAGCTCCCTGTCGCGGGAAAACGTGGAGCTGATCCAGGCCGCGCCGGGAATCAAGCGAGATGGCGCGGGAAAAGCCGTCCTTTCCGCTGAGGTCGTGCTGGTCGCGCCCGTGATCCGCCGCAATGGATCGGACGCCTACATCACGCTGCGCGGAGCGGGTGCGCAGTTCCACCAAGTACGCCCGGAGCTCGAATTGGTGGCAGGCCGGATGTTCACACCCGGCCTGCACGAACTCATCGTCGGCCGCGCGGCGCACCAGCAGTTTCGGGGCTTGGACCTGGGCAAGGTCATCAGGCTGCATGATGGCGACTGGACCATCGTCGGCCTGTTTGCCGCCGGCGACAGCGTGCGCGAGTCCGAGGCCATCGCGGACGCAACCATCGTGATGACTGCCTACCAGATGAGCGCTTACCACAGCATTACCGCGCTGATGGCGTCCCGCACGTCATTCGCGATGTTCGGCAAGGCGCTCGAGCTCGAACCCTCGCTGAAAGTCTCCGCGATGCGCGAGCCCGAGTACCTGGAAATGGTTTCCGGTTCGATTCACCGGATGCTCAGGTCGGTCGCATATGTCATCGGCTGCATCATGGGCGTGGGTGCCCTGTTCGGAGCGCTCAACACCATGTACTCGGCCGTGGCCGCGCGCCAGTACGAGATCGCGACTCTGCGCGCGCTCGGATTTGCGCCTGTCGCCATCGTGAGCTCGATCGTGCTCGAGGCCATCCTCCTCTCGCTGATGGGCGCCGGCATCGGCACCGGCGTGGCCTGCGCGGCGTTCAACGGCCAGGCCATCAATACACTCGGCGGCTCTCTATGGGATTCCCAGATCGTCTATACACTCAGCGTGTCGCCAGCGCTGATTCTTTTGGCGACGGTACTCGCGATTGGCGTGGGCCTCTTGGGTGGGCTGTTCCCGGCTATCCGGGCAATCAACGCCTCGGTGGTGGATGCACTGAGGGCGCACTGACACCGGCAAACTACTCGGCGCGGAATGGCTCGCAGCGCAGGCACAGGAGTCCTTCCTCCAGGCTCCCGCCCTGTAGATAGGCGTCAAATTGTCGGCGTGACCGAGCATCTGGTGATCACGTCCGTCGCCCATTTGATTCGCAGATGGAGCAGGCGGCCATCACGATTTTCCAGAGATCCGGGCGAGAACAATATCCGGGACGACCAACATGCCTGCGCCGAAGCCTGTCGCCTGCCGAAGCAAGGAACGGCGAGAGCAGAAGCCAACTGGTTTTATCGTTGCAGGGAATAGCGATTGGCCGCGCCGGGTGTTGGAAAATCAGTGATGACCTGCACGCCCGCCGCATGCGTGCGCGTGAGCGCCGTGCGCAGCGTTATTCCGCTTCCCGTCACTGCGGTTCCGGAAGGATGGGCAAAGCGCAGCGGTGCAGCAGGAATGATCCGCGGATCGCCGCCACCGCCCCCGATCGTGGCCACCGTTACGATTTCACTCTGCGCGCCGTCGCCAACGGTCACGGTTTGGCCGGCGGTGAAACCCAGCGTGGCGACGACCGGGATGGCGATGTCGCCCGCCGCGGTGGCTGCGCGTGACGTGGTACCTCCGGGCGTGCCCACCGAAGCGATGACCGCCGTCTCCGTGTTGGCGCCACTGCCGATCATCACGGTCTGGCCAGGCGCGAAATTGGTCACGCCCGTCACCTTGAGGTTATCGCTGCCTGCGCTCGCGCCTGCGGCCAGGTTGGTGGCTGGCTGCGCGGTGAAGTCGTTGCAGTTGCTGTCGGTGTCGTGGCCATCCGGCATGCGTCCCGCGCTGCTGTTGGTAGTGATGACCGCACCTCGGCCACCACGGCCGCCGGCTGCGGGGGCGCGGCATCCTCCTTGTCCGGTGCCGGAGACGCCTTGATAGCCTTCCGCGACGGAGGGCTGAACGATCAGGCCATAGTTCAGGCTGTCCACGGCGCGCTCTTTATCGTCCCGCAGCACCATGCTGCCGCCGACCGGTGAGAGCGCGGGACCGCCGAACCATTGCTGGGGCGCGTCGCCCTGGTAACCCGCCCCAGTGACCTCAGCGACCCGTACCACCGCATTGATGGCATGGCTCCGCGCGAGCGGACTATCTAGAGTGATGCCCGTGCCAAGGGGCAGTACCGGCTCGTTGGTCAAGCGGGCATGACCTGATGCGGGCGTAAAGTCGATGCCGGTGCCGCGATTGCTGAAAGGCAGATTTCCCGCATGGTTGAACATCAGTGGAGCAACCAGGTCGAGACCCGTGCCGGGATCGATCGCATGCTCGGCACTGAGATGGTCGCGGCTCAAGGCAGGCGTGATATCAACGCTGTCGCCGCTGACCGCGGTGATGGTGACTTTTTCCCGACGGCCAGGGCTGCCAACCAGCAAGGTGCGGTTCACCGCCAGGCCGGCAAGACCGGGGCCTGCATTCACGGTGGCGTTGTGAAACACGAGATTGCCGGGACGAACGCGGATCTTGGTTGCACCGGACTTCACATCGCCCACGAGCACCATCAGGTTGGCTGCCGTACCGACATTCTTCACCGTGACGGTTTCGATGCCATGACCAACGCTGTCTATGTCCAGCCGAATCCGGTCGCCAGCGCGAATAGTGGCAACAGACGTTACGGAGATGTTGGTAGCGCCGGCGGCCGCCTCTGCAGCCAGGTAGGCATAAACGCCGGGCTGGCCGACATTGGTGACGGTGGCGATCTCATGGCGTTCCGTATTTCGATAGGTGGATGGAAAACCGGTGCCGTAACCCAGCGCAATTTTCTCGCCGACCACGAAGCCAGCCGTACTGGCCACCGGTACATTGGTCGCACCTTTTGGAACGCTCATCACGGAGCGGCCGTCGGGCATCGGTTGCCATACCGTGGTCTCAGGGCCCGCGGCGGTGCCGAGTCGCTGGATGCGGCGCGTCTCGCCTCCGACCTCGATGGTATCGCCGAGTTTCAAACCATCGATGCTCCGTACATGGATGATGGAATCACCCGCACGGGCCGGCGCTGCCAGACCCGAGTTCGACAGGGCCATCAGATAGAACCCTCGCGGCGCAATCCTGGTGCCGGCTGGTATTCGAACGCTGGACGCGATCGCCTGCCACACCTGGTGGTGCGTCAGGTTCCAGTTCGAGATGTCCACCGCCGCGTCGCTGTCGTTGAACAGCTCGATGAAGCTGTTGGTCGAGTTGACGGTGTCGCCGATGCGAAACTCGTTGATCTTGACGGGAGGGGCGTTACGCAGCTTCTGCACTGCCCGCCAACTCCGCGCATTGTTGCTGCCGGTCCAAGAGGCAGTGGCGACCATGTCGCCATTGAAGCCGCGACGGCCTGAGGTTACGCGGTAGGTGACATCGACGCTGGCGCCCGGCGCAACGGGACCGGCAACGGTCGCGCGCTCTGCTTGCGCGGTCCAGCCTGCCGGAACGGTGACGCTGAAGCGCACATTCGAAACCGGCGCGCCGGTGGTGTTGGTGAAACGGACCGCAGTTTCCTGCGTCGAACCGGGCACGAATGTTTGCAAACCGGGTGGCGCGGCAATGGCGTTCGCCGGAGCGACGGTCAGCATGGCCACCCCATATCCGGCACCAACGACGTTGGCCTGGACCAGCTGGTCGGTCTCGTGAGACGGATAGGTATTCGCCGCCGTCATTGCGCCTTCATAGAAGGTGCCCTGGCTGGAGACGCTGTTGTCGCCTCCATTGCCCAGCAGGATCGCGCCCTGCTTGCGCATCGGGTCATAGGTGACATCGACACGTGGACCTTCGAACATCAGTTTCAGCGCCCCGCTCTGCGCGTCTCCACCCAGCGAAGCCCACCGGCCCGGTTGTCCTTTGGCCATGGCGGTAACGAAGCGCCAGGTGATGCTGGGCAGGCCAACACAGAGCTTGGAAGGGCTGCCCGGATTGACGCATCCCACCAGGTTGTTCTCCTGGTCGGTCATGACCCATGGACCCGGTGGGCTGCCATGAAACCAACTGGTGGAATTGCTGTAGTTAGTGCTCTCCATCGTGCCGTTGCCGTCATCCCGACTCGTGAGCTCGGCGTTGCCGTAGTTGAAGCAGCAGCCTGAGTTGAAGTGATGGCCGTTGATGACCCAGTACTGCCCTTGCGCCTGGTCGTCGACGGCGGTCCCCTTGGGATCATTCAATCGCAGGCCCGTGCCCGGCACGACGAAGACGCCATACACCTTGTGTCCCAACAATGTGGTGGGGGCGGCGTCGGCCAGCGGCAGATTGTTGTAGCCGCCCAGGCCGTGGCCGAGAAAGGCGCCACGTGGCGCCTGGTGCAGATGGTTCTGTTTCGGCGACTGGTCGTAAATGACGCTGATCCAGCAATAGGTGTCCGCGCAGAACGCGTCCTGGGCCGCAGCATTGGCGTAGCCGCCGGGGTCGCCGGCGCTGGGGCCGACCACGCCGATGTTCAGGGTGCGGCCATCGGACTGCCGAAGCACTTGATAGAGCGGGCCCTTGTAGGAAGCGTACAGAGCACGAGTGGTGCTGTGCGCCGCCGCGCAAGGCGCCTTGGCCGCTTCATAGATATCGCAAGGCCCTTGTCCCCGCGCAGGGTTCGCTGCTCCCGGTTCGGCCGCGCTGAGGCCGGGGCTCGCTGCGCCCAAGACCATGGAGAGGATGACCAGATTTACCGCGTGCTTTGGTTTCATAGATGCGAAGCTGAATCGATTGAGTGTATTGCGAAGTGGCGACCTAGCAGGCCGGTTTTGGGCCTGCCGCCTGGAGGTCGTACAGAAAGATGCCCCAGCCGGTTCCTGCCGCTACGCCCGATCTGCCCATCTGGAAGGCCATATACCTGCCATCGTCGCTGACGACCGGGTTGGAAGAGCGGTAGGTCGGCACCTGCGCGAAGCAGGTGAGACGCTGCATGGTTCCGCTGCCATCGAGCGTCAGGCGATAGATGTCGGCTCGGTCGAAGCCCTTGCCGGCAGGATCGTGATGATCCGACTCCACCGTCGTGTATTTCCCGTCGGGGAAGATGCCTTCAGGCTCGTCGTAAACCTCAGCCGCGTTTGAGTAGTTGGTCAACTTCCTGGTCGCGAGATCGATTCCGAACACCTCGGTTTGCTGGTAGTCGTACATGCTGAAAATGAGCTCGGTTTCGGCCGGCCTGCGGAAATTCTGCGGCTCGAGCGTGGCGTGGAATGGCAGATCGCTGCTCTGAAGGATGAGCTTCTGGTTCGCAAGCTTGGGAGCGCCGTTCTCATAGACGATATCGGCTTCGTACATCCGTGAAGCGCCGGGGGCCATTTCGTTCGGGAAAGCGGCGGCGCGCTGCGACCAGGCCAGATGCAATCTGGTTCGCGACGGAACAGGACCTTCCGCCGCCTTCATGTTCAGCGGCTGCGGTGGCTTGCCGGAGCCTGGGTCCAGGATGAACATCCAGCAATTGTCTCTGGCCTGCCCCGGGCTCTTCAGGTCGTATTCGGTGGGTCCCGTCAGCAGGATGTCACCGTTCGAAAGGAAGAGTGCCCGCGTGAACCCGTAGTGCGGAAAGTGCGAGGTGAGGTTGCGAATCTGGCCGGTCGCAAGATCGTATTCCATCACATCGCCGAACGTCTTCGTGAGGAAGATCACGCGCTTGCTGTCCAGCGAGAACTCCGCCCGTTCTCCGAAACTGGTGAGCTTGCGAATGTGCCGCGGAAGATTCTGGTCGGGGGGCACCGCGCCCCGCGGCGCGGCAGGGGGAGGCTGCTGACCGGTGGTCATGACCGGGGTGAAGGCGAGTAGCAGGGAGGCAAATACACGTGCAGACATACGGGATCTCCGGGAAAGAGGCAGGTCTATTCGTCCATTGTCAGTTGCGGCACTCCTGGCGAGGAATGCTGATGCTGAACTCGGCACTGCCCCCTGTTCACCACCAACATGCGGGTCGGCTCGGGCGCCAGCTTTGCTGAAGCTTCTCCTTGTTCGTACTGGTGAAGACGTCGTACCGCTGGCCGGCATCGACTTGCGATGGGGAGGATTCGCAATTCCCGGATGCCGATGCGATGTCCACGGCCAATACATACCACAAGGACCGTCACATGGAGCGTTGGTGGCGGTGGTGTGGTTCAGTCCTCTATCTATCGCCGGGCGCGGGCTCATCCCCTCGCGAGAGTTTTCACCGTCGACGCACCCATCAGCATGATGATGGCGACGAACACGGGCTCGATGCCGAGGAGGATTCCGAGTACCCCGGGGCCCGGAGGCGGGAATTGCCTCCAGATGGTGAGCGGCCTGACGACAGACTAGGCCTATGGTCAGGGCGGACGTTGCGTGACATCAGCGTCCCGCGAGCGTGAGTATGCTGATGACTTTCCATCCAGGAGCGCAGTCATGAGCTCACCGAATGACGCCGGCGACAAAGCTGACCAGGCGCCGAAGTCGCCGCTTCCGCGTCCGATGGGCCGTGAGGGCAATTCCGGTGGCGGTTCTGATGCCGATGTCGAGAGGTATGGAGCGCCGGAGGTTGGCGCCGATCGCGATGCCCCCGGGCGGCAAGCCGCGCCCGGCGAGCGCGACGAGAAGACCAGGAAGCCGCCGCTCGAAATCAGGCAGATCGAGGACCTGGAAGACGACGCGATGGGAGGCTGACTGGTCTGAGAATCGGCCATTGCGCCCTTCCCCTTCTTCCCCTTGCGCCGGCACCGTCCGCAGCGGGAACACTTTTGACCTGTGCGCGGGCCCGCCGCGATCAGATAAGTGATGGAGCTGCCGGTCAGGTCATCCAGTGGACCGGCAAGTGAGGGATCGCTGCTCTACCAGGCGTTCTCGCCATTCGCTCGATCAGCCCACCCCTCCAGGGCATCCGGTCGATGCGCAGCGTCGTCCGATGCCGCGATGAAAGATGCGCGCGCACCCACAGCCGGAGCGCAATAGTTAGTCGACCGCGCGCCGGCAATTCCGCGCTGCGGCGCAGCACGGCACCGTGTGCTGCTCCGGTCAGCGGCTCGGGAACGCGGGTTCCGTCGGCTTTCGGCCACACCTATGCGGGAACAGGCCGGATGCATCACTATCTACCCCGAAGGGAAGCGCGCGGCTCGTCACGACAATGTTCCAGGAGATCCGATTGCTGCGCGCCAATTCGCCCGCCAGCCGACTAACTACATTGACCGGGCATGGCGGGCCGCGGCCACGAGCCGTGACCGCGCCGCACGCGCCCGCACATCCACATCCAAGGAGGAATCATGCCTCGCATCCCCGGGCTATCCGCCCTGCTTCTCGTTTTCGCGCTCGTTCCGCTCGGTGCGGCTGCCGGCGTCACCATCGTCGACAACGGCAGTACGCACACAGCCGAAGGTGAGCTTGCGACCACTGGCGGCGTCGGATTCGACAACGCCTCCATCGAGTGCGACCTGGGTGCCAATACGCTCAACTGCAACGCCGATGACGGCGCCGGCAAGTACACATGGTGCTGGACCGACGACGCCGTGCAAAAGCAGCTCTTCGCGGCAATTGGTCCCACGGCGACGGTGAAGTTCGCCTGGGATCCGGCATCGCGGCGTTGTACGAGCCTTCGCGTCACCAATCACAATCGCAAGTTCGGCCTGCGCTCGCCGAATGCTCTTTTCTACCAGATCACCCCGGTCGTCGACCGCGCGAATCGGATCGCCTATGGCTCGATGAACCTGGCCGGCAATGGCACGCAGGGACAGGTGGCCTGTGCCGGCTACGAAGATCAGATCGAGTGCAGCCTCTTCGCTCCGAACGGCGGTGGCTCGACGATGTGCACGACGTCGGTCAACTCTCCGCTGCAGACCTACGCAGACATGCGCATCGCCGTCAGTGGCGTCAATGCGAGCTCGTACCTGTACGTCCAGTGGGACCAAACCCAGCCCATGCCCCGGTGCACGAATATCTACGTCAGCAACGCCTCGTACTTCGTACGGTAGCGCCAACTACCCGAAATCCGGATTTCAGGAGAAACCATGCGCACTTCAATCAAGATCCTCGCCGCGCTGGCGGCGTGTTTCGGTGTCACGGGCGCGCACGCGCGCGTATTCATACAGGACGATCCATCGGGCCACGTGGCGTTCGGCGAAATGCGCGCCGCCGCGACTGCGGGCTCCGAATCCGCCTATATCTATTGCGAGCTTGCCGGCAGCGCCATTCGTTGCGGGGCGAGCAACGGCTTGCAGACCGTGTGGTGCACGACGCAGAACCCGCGCATGAAGCAGCTCTTTGCGTCGATCGGACGCACTTCGACGATCGGGTTTCATTTCGATCCCGTCTCTCATCAGTGCGGGGATCTCAATGTCTACAACACCAGTCGCCAGTTCGACGCGCTGTCGCCCGGCGCGTTCCGGTTCACCGACGCGCCTTTCGTAGATCTGGAGAACCGGTACGCATACGGTTCCATGAACTCTCCGACCGACGGCTCATCGCCCGAAGGAGTTTCCTGCACCGTTGCGGAATCGCAAGTCGAATGCAGCATTACGGACGCGAACGCCATGACGGCGCGCTGCGTCGCGGATGGCGACGGGCCCTCACAAACACTGGCCGACATGCGACTGGCCGCCATGGCGATCAACGAGAGCTCGTTCGTCCAATTTTCATGGGAAGGCGGGCTGCCGGGCAGGTGCGTCGACCTGTACGTCATCAACCTGTCGCAGTACCTGCAGTAGCCGACCGGCGGGCTCAGCCAGGAAAAGGGCGGCTCCTTGCGGAGCCGCCCGCGTCTTCCAATCGACTCGTCCCGCCGGGCGGCCGCGCAGTGGCGCAATCCGGGACTGCGCCACTGCCGAAGCTGCTAGTTAGCGACGACTGCGGACATCACCTGGGTGCCCGACCAGCCGCTACCCAACTGCATGGTCGGCCCCTGGGGAATCGTTCTCCGCAACTGCCCGCCCACCACGGAATAGATCCACCCATCGCGGTACGTCATGGCCTGCGTGCCCTGCCAGCCCACGCCGATCAACTCCCTTTCCAACCCCGTCTCGGCGTCGACCATCCAGAGGTCGCCATTCCATACGATG
>JBIOZI010000216.1:0-3353 GCA_044871085.1 Steroidobacteraceae bacterium
GCACCCGATGGACGAGCTCGCGGCCATCGAGTTCCTGCTCGACAAGATGAAGGATACGAAGACCAACTCCGACTTCTTCGAAGCCATGAAGCGGTAGTCGATCGTTCGGGCGCCCGGTGTGATGCAACTCACACCGGGCGCGTCGCTTGAGGGCGACTCTGGCGCCACCCCCAGTCCTGTTAGATGATGACGCGCCTTATCCCGTAGGAGCCGCGAATGCGCCTGGCGTTGGTTTTCGTGCTGAGTGTCACCCTGTCGGGATGCGCCATCCTGCGCAAGGACAGGGAGGAGCCGGTCGAGAACGGTCCGCGCGAGCGCAAGGCCGAGCCCGTGCTCAAGCCCAGCGAGGCGCTCAAGCCCAAGTCGCTCGAGATCGCGAGCCCGGTTTCCGACCACTTCTACGTTCGCGGCACCTATTTCCAGCCGACTGTCGCGACGATCCTGCGGCTCGATCCCACCGCGACCGTGGAGGGTACGCAGCTCGTGGGCGAGGAAGACCTGGGGCTCGACGACGAGGTCAACCAGGCGCGCCTCGAGTTCGACGTGCGCATGCGCGAGCGCCATCACATGCGCATCGACTACTTCAAGCTGAGCCGCTTCCACGAGCAGCCGCTGCCGCGCGACATCGCGTTCGGCGATTTCGCGTTCGAAGAAGGGACGCTGTTCCGCACCAAGCTCGACTGGCGGGTGCTGTCGCTCACCTACACCTACTCGTTCTTCAAGTTTGAGCGCTTCGAGGCCGGCTTCGGGCTGGGCATACACATCATCGAAGCGCAGGCCGAGGGCCGCGAGCCCGGCACGCTCAATCGCGAGCAGGCCTCGGAGGTCGGCATCTTCCCGACCATCGCCGCCAACGCGGCGTTCCGTCTCTCGAAGCGCTGGTCGATCACGGCGCGCGGCCAGTCCTTCTCCGCTTCGCCCGAGGACTTCCAAGGCACGATGTCCGACTATCACGCGGACATCCAGTATCGCTTCCGGAAAAACCTGACGTTCGGCCTCGGCTATACGAAGCTCGAGACGGACCTGACGGTCTTCGACGCCGAACAGCCGCTGCTGTTCACCCTGGACACGAGCGGCCCGGAGATATTCTTCCGCGTCAGTTTTTGACGGTAGATGGATAGCGGCCGCGTCAGAAAGATCGTGATCGTCGGCGGCGGCACCGCCGGATGGATGACGGCCGCGGCGCTCGGGCGCTTCCTGCGCGACGGGCAATGCGACATCCGCCTGGTCGAATCCGAAGAGATCGGCACCGTGGGCGTGGGCGAATCGACCATTCCGCTGGTGCGCGCCTACAACAAACTACTCGGCATCGACGAGAACGAGTTCGTCCGCAAGACGCAGGCGACGTTCAAGCTGGCCATCGAATTCCGCGACTGGACCCGTCTCGGCCATTCCTACCTGCACCCGTTCGGGCCGTACGGCGTGGACATGGAGGGCGTTTCCTTCCATGCCTACTGGCTCAAGCTGCGCGCGCTCGGCGAAGACCCCGATCTCGACGAGTTCTCGCTGAACGCGCTCGCGGGCCGCATGGGCCGCTTCATGCGTCCCACCGCCGACCCCGGCTCGCCGCTGGGCCACATTTCCTACGCCTTCCATTTCGACGCCGGCCTGTACGCGCGATTCCTGCGCGAATACGCGCAGCGGGCGGGGGTGCGCCGCGTCGAGGGCAGGATCGTCGACGTGCGGTTGCGCGCGGAGGACGGTTTCATCGAATCGGTGCGCCTCGCGAGCGGAGAGACCGTCGAAGGCGACCTGTTCATCGATTGCTCGGGGTTTCGCGGCCTGCTCATCGAGGGCGCGCTCGCGACCGGCTACGAGGACTGGTCGCACTGGCTGCTCAACGACCGCGCGTGGGCGGTGCCCTGCGAGCTGGCCGGCGAGCACCGGGTGAACAGCAGGCCGCTGACGCGCGCCACCGCGCGCCCCGCCGGCTGGCAGTGGCGCATCCCGCTGCAACACCGCATCGGCAACGGCTACGCCTTCAGCAGCCGCTACGTCGGCGACGACGAGGCCGCGTCGACGCTGCTCGCGAACCTCGACGGCAAGCCGCTGCGCGATCCCATTCTCATCAAGTTCACCACGGGTCGCCGCCTGAAATCCTGGAACCGCAATTGCGTCGCCATCGGGCTGTCGGCCGGCTTCCTCGAACCGCTCGAGTCGCAGAGCATCTTCCTGATCCAGATCGCGATCGCGCGGCTGCTGCAGATGTTTCCCGACCGCGGCTTCGAGCCCGCCGATACCGAGCGCTTCAATCGCCTGATGCAGTACGAGTTCGAGCGCATCCGCGATTTCCTGGTGCTGCATTTTCACGCCACGGAACGCAACGACACTCCGTACTGGGACTACTGCCGCACCATGCAGATTCCGGACTTCCTCGCCGAGAAGCTGGCGCTGTTCAAGAGCCGCGGCCGCATCTTCCGCGAGAACGACGAGCTGTTCGCCGAGGCGAGCTGGTTCGCCGTCCTCGTCGGGCAGGGGGTGAAGCCGCGCGGCTACGACCCGCTCGTCGACGTCATGCAGATGTCCGAGCTGCGCCAGCGCATGCAGCACATCCGCCATGCCGTGCGCAGCGCCGCGGACCAGATGCCCGAGCACTTCGCCTACGTCGCCAGGCACTGCGCCGCCGCGGCCATGTGATGTTCCGCGCGGCGATCTTCGACATGGACGGCACGCTGGTCGATTCCGAGGCGTACTGGCGGCGCGCGGAGCGCGAGATCTTCGGCGCGGTCGGCGTCACGATCACCGACGAAATGGCGCTGGTCACGGCACCCATGACGCCGCGGCAGGTGACCGAGCACTGGTATCGCCTGAAACCCTGGAACGCGCCGCCGCTCGGGGAGATCGAAGCGGCGGTCGTCGCGCGCGTCGGCGAGCTCATGCGCGGCGGCGCGCGCGCGTTGCCCGGCGTGCGCGAGCTGCTGGACCTGTGCCGCGCGCTCGGCTGGCGCGTCGGCCTGGCGTCGAATTCGCCGGAGGTGCTGTGCCGCCTGGTGCTGCGCGAGCTCGCCATCGACGGGGACTTCGCGGCCGTCGTCTCTTCGGACCATGTCGAGCGCGGCAAGCCCGACCCGGCTATCTACCTGCAGGCCGCGCGGCTGCTCGGCGTGGCGCCGCACGAATGCCTGGCGTTCGAGGACTCGGCCACGGGCGTGCGCGCGGCGCGCGCCGCCGGCATGCGCGTGGTGGTGGTGCCGTCCGCGGGGCAGGACTTCACGGCACCCGCCACGCCCGATCTCACGCTCGCCACGCTGCGCGAGTTCGCGCGCGAGCACGCCGCGTCGCTGTGGCGGAAAGAGGGGACCGGTCTATTTTCTGAAATGGGGACATTCCTCGATTCCTAGCAAACGGGGACA
>JBIOZI010000217.1:0-8752 GCA_044871085.1 Steroidobacteraceae bacterium
CACCGCCGCCCACGTCTTCTTCGAGCGCGGCGGATACCTGCCGCGCGACGATGTCGTTGGGAACTCTTTCGATGGAGTGGAGTTCGATCAGAAAGGCAGCGCGTGGCCGGATGCGATCATGCACAACAGCATCGGGAATGACAGGATGAAATTTATACGGGACGCGTACAGCGCAACCTTGCGCGCCTTCGCCTTCTCTTCGTCCGTGGCCGGCTTGATGCCGAGGATCTTCTTCTGGTTAGGCCAGATCAGGCCCCAGACGTTGAACAGCATGATCGTGCCGAGCCAGGCGCCGATGCCGATGACGAACATCTGGTATTCGATCTGCGGTTGCATGAGGCTGAGCGTGAATGCCTGGACGAACCCGCCCGGGCGCATGTCCGAGAGCAGCCAGGCACCCATCAGCCAGGTGAGCAGCGCGGCCCAGCGGAACCACCACAAGGCGCGCGGCGCGACGTATTTCGTGATGCCGGCGCCACCGGGACCGCCCTTGTCGGCGGCGGCGTCCGCCAGCGCCGGGACCTGCACGGCGTTGAAGTAGTAGAGCAGGCCGATCCAGAAAATGCCGGCGCCGATGTGCAGCCAGCGGCCGAGCGACTTCGCGTTGATCGTGAAGGCGGCGTCCGGCTCGGCGAATTGCATGCGCAGCAGCCAGGCGAGCACCAATGCCAGGACAATTCCCGTAATGAGCGCAAAGCGATGATTCGTGAATATTTTCATTGTCTTAATCTCCCCGGTGAGCGGTTTGAAGGATAGGGGACGAGCCCCCATAATTCAACGCGCTGAGGGCGCGCGCTCCCGGCTTCAATGGAACGACCGCAATCTCCCTGTATCAAAGTCTGTGTGCTGGATTCCGGCGAACGCTGCACGGGATGCCTGCGCACCGTCGGCGAGATTGCGGCGTGGAGCGCGATGACCGCGCAGGAACAATGGGCACTGCTCGCGGTGCTCGAGGACAGGAGAAGTAAAGTGGCTGACGACGTCGTTTCACGCATCAAGACTCATATCGGCACGAGCCCCGCGGTGCTGTTCATGAAAGGCACACCGGACTTTCCGCAATGTGGGTTCTCGGCCCAGACGGTTGCCGCGCTGCGTGCCTCGGGGGTGGGGTTTCACTCGGTGAACATCTTCGAGGATCCGGAGCTGCGCGAGGCGCTCAAGAAGTTCTCGAACTGGCCCACCTACCCGCAGCTGTACGTCAACGGCGAGCTGGTCGGCGGCTGCGACATCGTGCTCGACATGCACAAGAGCGGCGAGCTCAAGAAACTGCTGGCCGACGCCGGCGCGTGAGAAAATGGGGACATTCCTCATTTCCTTGTAACAAGAAAAAATGGGGACATTCCTCATTATCTTGTAACAATCGATTGGGTCTGGGCTAACAATCGCTCGCGCAGGATTGTTACAAGATAATGAGGAATGTCCCCATTTTTTCTTGTTACAAGGAAATGAGGAATGTCCCCATTTTCACTCGGCGGCGTCGTCCGCCGCGGCCGCCAGCGCATCGCGAATCGGCTGCGCCCGCATCTCGGCCTTGCGCCACGTGCCGTCGAGCGCGTTGCACACCTCGCAGAAGATCTCCGCCGTGCGTTCCGCGTCGTACTTCGCGGAGTGCGCGGCGCTCGAATCCCATTCGAGTCCGCACACCTGCGCCGCCTTGGCGAGCACCGTCTGGCCGAACGCCGCGCCGGCCAGCGTCGCGGTGTCGAAGCAGGAGAACGGATGGAACGGATTGCGCTTGATCTCCGCCCGCGCGACCGCGGCATTGAGGAACCCCAGGTCGAATGCCGCATTGTGGCCGACGAGCACGGCCCGACGGCATGACTGCGCCTTCATCGCGTTGCGCACCTCGGTGAAGATGCGCCCGAGCGCGTCCTTTTCCGGGATCGCGGGGCGCAGCGGATGCCATGGATCGATGCCGTTGACCGCCAGCGATGCGGCCTCGAGGTTCGCGCCCTCGAACGGGCGCACGTGATACGAGTGCGTCTGGCTGCGATGCAGGCGCCCGTCCGGGCCGAATTCGATCATGACGGCGGCGATTTCCAGCAGCGCGTCGGTGGCGCAATTGAACCCGCCGGTCTCGACGTCGATGACCACGGGCAGGAACGCGCGGAAGCGCCGGTGCATGAGCGGCGGGCCGGAAAATCCGCTGCTCTCCGGCGGCAGGAATTCGTCCATCATGCGGTGACCATCATGATGCGAGCTGCCAGTTCACGGTTTCGCCCGCGCGCATGGGCACGAGTCTCGCCTCGCCCCCGTCCCCGGCGAATGGGTAGTTAGCCGGAACCTGCCATGGCCGCTTCACCAGCCGGATGCGTCCCTGGTTGCGCGGCAGGCGGTAGAAATCCGCGCCGAAATCCGCGGCGAACCCTTCGAGAGCCGCGAGCTTGCCCGCGGCCTCGAACACCTCCGCGTACAGCTCGATGCCGGCATGCGCCGAGAACATGCCGGCGCAGCCGCAGGCGTTCTCCTTCGTGTGCTGCGCATGCGGCGCGCTGTCGGTGCCGAGGAAGAAACGCGGGTTGCCGCCGGTGGCGGCCGCGACCAGCGCCTCGCGGTCCGGCTCGGTCTTGAGGATGGGCAGGCAATAGTAGTGAGGACGGATGCCGCCCTCGAACAGCGCATTGCGATTGTGCATCAGGTGCTGGGGCGTGATGGTGGCCGCGACTCCGTCGCGCGCGGTCGCGACGAATTCCGCGGCGCGCTTCGTCGTGATGTGCTCGAACACGATGCGCAACGTCGGGAAACGCGCGACCGTCGGCGCCAGCACTTCGTCGATGAAGCGCGCCTCGCGGTCGAATACGTCCACCTGGTGCGCGGTGACCTCGCCGTGCACCAGGAGGGGCAGGCCGGCCTCGCTCATGCGCGCGAGCACGTCGTCGATGCGGCGGATGTCGGTGACGCCGGAGTCCGAGTTCGTCGTCGCACCGGCCGGGTACAGCTTGCAGGCCTTCACGAAATCCGTGGCGCGCGCGGCGTCGATCTCCGACGGCGGGGTGCGATCGGTGAGATAGAGCGTCATCAACGGCGTGAAGTCCGCACCGGCAGGCAGCGCCCGCAGGATACGCGCTCGATATTCGCCCGCCGCGGCGCTGGTGGTGACCGGCGGCTTGAGATTGGGCATTACGATGGCGCGCGCGAAGCGCGCCGCGGTGTACGGCAGCACGGACGCCATGGCGGCGCCGTCGCGCAAGTGTAGATGCCAGTCATCGGGCCGGCGAATGTGGAGTTCCAAGGAGGACCCGCGTTGGGGAAAGGCGGCAAAATGTAGCGTAAGCTGCTGTGCGGATTGAGGTTTGCTTGACCGGGGAGCTTCAAGTAACGATCATATCGCGCCTTGTTTTCCCGGCCCCTCTACCTCACCTACAGCGCAGCGCATGCTAGCACAGCGCGCGCGTCTCTCTTTGCTTGCCGTGACAGCGGCAATGGATGCGTATGACGGAAATCATGAAGCTCGAAGACCACGATCCGATCGAGACACGCGAGTGGATCGAATCGATCGACTCGGTGTTGAAAACCCAGGGCGCCGAGCGCGCGCACTATCTGCTCGAGCAACTCATCGATTACACGCGCCGCTCCGGCGCCTACCTGCCGTTCCGTCCGAACACCGCCTACCTCAATACCATCACGCCGGGCCAGGAGCCTTCGTATCCCGGCAACCGCGAGTTCGAGAAGCGCATCGAGGCCTGCATCCGCTGGAACGCGCTGGCCATGGTGCTCGGCGCCAACAAGGTGTCGAGCGAGTACGGCGGCCACCTATCTACCTACGCGTCGTCGGCCACGCTGTACGAAGTCGGGTTCAACCACTTCTGGCGCGCGCAGTCGGCCGAGCATCCCGGCGACATGGTGTTCGTGCAGGGCCATGCCTCGCCGGGCATCTACGCGCGCGCCTTCCTCGAGGGGCGCCTGAGCGAAGCCCAGCTCAAGCATTTCCGCCAGGAGGCCTCCGGCGACGGCCTGTCGTCTTATCCGCATCCCTGGCTGATGCCTAACTTCTGGCAATTCCCGACGGTGTCGATGGGCCTCGGGCCCATGATGGCCATCTACCAGGCGCGCTTTCAGCGCTACATGGAAAACCGCGGGATGGTGCCGGAATCCGACCGCAAGGTCTGGGCCTTCCTGGGCGACGGCGAGATGGACGAGCCCGAGAGCATGGGCGCGTTGACGCTGCCCGTGCGCGAGAAGCTCGACAACCTCGTGTTCGTGGTCAACTGCAACCTGCAGCGTCTCGACGGTCCCGTGCGCGGCAACGGCAAGATCATCCAGGAGCTCGAGGCCGCCTTCATGGGCGCCGGCTGGAACGTCATCAAGGTGGTCTGGGGTTCGCGCTGGGACCCGCTGCTGGCGCGCGACACGCATGGCCTGCTCAAGCGCGTCATGGAAGAGTGCGTCGACGGCGAGTACCAGAACTTCAAGGCCAAGGGCGGCGCGTACACGCGCGAGAATTTCTTCGGCAAGTTCCCCGAGCTCAAGGAGATGGTCGCCAACATGTCGGACGACGACATCTGGCGCCTGAACCGCGGCGGCCACGATGCGGGCAAGGTGTTCGCGGCGTACGCCGCGGCGCGCAGCCACAAGGGCCAGCCGACGGTCATCCTGGCGAAGACCGTGAAGGGCTTCGGGCTCGGCAAGGCGGCCGAGGGCCAGATGGTGGCCCACCAGCAGAAGAAGCTCGACGAGGAGGCGCTGCGCGCCGTGCGCGACCGTTTCAACATCCCGCTCACCGACGAGCAGGTCGGCAAGCTCTCGCTCATGAAGCCCGCCGACGACTCGCCCGAGATGAAATACCTGCACGAGCGACGCCAGTCGCTCGGCGGCTATCTACCCGCGCGCAAGATAACCGCGCAGCCGCTCGTCATCCCCGAGCTCAGCTCGTTCAGCGCCATGCTCGAGGGCACGGGCGACCGCGAGATCTCGACCACGATGGCCTTCGTGCGCATCCTCACGCAGCTGCTGAAGGACAAGAACATCGGCAAGAACATCGTGCCCATCGTCCCCGACGAGGCGCGCACCTTCGGCATGGAGGGCCTGTTCCGCCAGATCGGCATCTACAGCTCGGCCGGCCAGCTCTACACGCCGGTCGATTCCGATCAGCTCATGTCCTATCGCGAGGACAAGAAGGGCCAGATGCTCGAGGAGGGCATCAACGAGGCCGGCTCCACCTGCTCGTGGATCGCCGCCGGCACGGCCTACGCGAATCACGGCACGTACATGGTGCCGTTCTACATCTACTACTCGATGTTCGGCTTCCAGCGCGTCGGAGATTTCTACTGGGCCGCGGGCGACCTGCGCACCCGCGGTTTCTTGCTCGGCGCCACCGCGGGCCGCACCACGCTCGCGGGTGAGGGTCTGCAGCACCAGGACGGACACAGCCTGCTGCACGCGGCCACCGTGCCGAACTGCGTGGCCTACGATCCCACGTACGCCTACGAGCTCGCCGTCATCATCCACGACGGCATGAAGCGCATGTTCGTCAACGACGAGAGCGTCTTCTTCTACATCGCGGTGATGAACGAGAACTACGTGCAGCCCGCGCTGCCGAAGGGCGTCGAGGAGGGCATCCTCAAGGGCATGTACCTGCTGCAGCCGGGCGGCGCCGGCAAGGTGAGAGTCACCCTCATGGGCTCGGGCACGATCCTGCGCGAGGTGATCGCGGCGGCGGACATCCTGGCGAAGGATTTCGGTATCCCCTCCGACATCTACTCCGCGCCGAGCTTCTCCGAGCTGCGCCGCGAGGCGCTCGAGATCGAACGCTGGAACCGGTTGCACCCGGGCGAGAAGCCGCGCACGCCCTACGTCGCGCAGGCGCTGTCGAAGGCCACCGGGCCGTTCATCGCCGCCACCGATTACATGCGCGCGTGGCCGGACATGATCCGCCAGTGGGTTCCTGGAAAGTTCACCGTACTGGGTACCGATGGTTTCGGTCGCTCGGACGGCAGGGCCGCGCTGCGCAAGCATTTCGAGGTGGACGCGAAAAACATCGCCTACGCCTCGCTGCAGGCGCTCGCCGAGGAAGGCGCGCTCGACAAGGGCACGCTCAAGACCGCGCTCAACAAGCTCGGCCTCGACCCCAACAAGCTGGACCCGCAGAAAGCATGAGCACGGTTGAAGTACGCGTCCCCGACATGGGGAGTTTCGAATCGGTGACCGTCATCGACGTGCTGGTCAAGCCCGGCGACTCGGTCGACATCGATACGCCGCTCGCGACGTTCGAGACCGACAAGGCGACCATGGACGTGCCCTCCACCGCGAAAGGCGTGGTGGAACAGGTGCACATCGCGAAGGGCGGCAAGGTGTCCACCGGCGCGCTCATCGTCACCGTGAAGTCCGAAGCGGCCGCCGCGGCCCCCGCTGCCCCAGCGTCCTCCGCCGCCACGCCTGCGTCCGCGGCGCCGGCCGCTGCCGCACCCGCGGCGCCCGCCGCCGCACCGGCCGCCGCGAGCTCCATCGACGTGCGCGTGCCCGACATGGGCAGCTTCGATTCGGTGTCCGTCATCGACGTGCTGGTGAAGGTCGGCGACACCATCGACTTCGACGCACCGCTGGCGACGCTCGAGACCGACAAGGCCACGATGGACGTGCCGTCGACCGCCAAGGGCGTGGTCGAGAAGGTGCAAGTCACCAAGGGCGGCAAGCTGTCACCCGGCGCGCTGGTGGTGACCGTCAAGGGTCACGCGGCCGGTGCGCCGCAGGCTGCAGCTCCCGCCGCCCCGGCGGCCAACAGACCCGCAGCCCCCTCGGTGGCGCCGCGTCCGGCCGCGCCGCAGGGTGTCAGCCAGACGCTGCCCCTGCGATCGCTGCCGGCCGTCGACGAGACCAGCTTCAGCTCGGCGCATGCCTCGCCCTCCGTCCGCAAGTTCGCGCGCGAGCTCGGCGTCAATCTCGGCAGCGTGCGCGGCAGCGGCGAGAAGGGCCGCATCCTGGTCGACGACGTCAAGGCGTTCGTCAAACTAGTCATGACGGGCGGTGCAGCCGGGGCCGCGCCGGCGCCGGCCCTGCCCAAGGCGCACAACTACGATGCGTCGGCGTTCGGCGAGGTGGAGATCAAGCCGCTCAACCGCGTGCAGAAGATCTCCGGCCCGCGCCTGCAGGCTGCCTGGATCAACATCCCGCACGTCACCCAGTTCGACGAATCGGACATCACCGACCTGGATGCGGTGCGTGCCACGCTCAAGGACCAGGCCGCGGCGGCGGGCGTCAAGGTGACGCCGCTGGCGTTCATCATCCAGGCGGCGGTGCGCGCCATGCGCGAATTCCCCGTGCTCAACAGCCAGCTCGACGAGGCCGGCCAGAACCTGGTGTTCAAGAAGTTCATCAACGTCGGCTTCGCGGCGGACACGCCCAACGGCCTGCTCGTGCCCGTCATCAAGGGCGCGGACAAGCTCGACGTGCTCGCGGTCGCGAAGGCGCTCGGCGAGCTCAGCGCCAAGGCACGCGAAGGCAAACTACCCGGTGCCGACATGCAGGGCGCGGGTTTCACCATCTCGAGCCTGGGCGGCATCGGTGGCACGCTGTTCACGCCCATCATCAACTCGCCCGAGGTGGCGATCCTCGGCGTGTCGAAGAGCGCGATGAAACCCGTGTGGAACGGCAAGGAGTTCGCGCCGCGGCTCATGCTGCCGCTGTCGTTCTCGTACGACCACCGCGTCATCGACGGCGCGCTCGGCGCGCGCATCGCCAAGTTCCTGGCCGACACGCTCGCGAAGCCGAAGGACCTGGTCGGGGCCATGTCGTGAGCAGGATCGACCTGGTGGTGCCCGATCTCGGGAATTTCGACGAGGTCGCGATCGTCGACGTGCTCATCAAGGTGGGCGACAAGGTCGAGCTCGAGACCCCGCTGGTCACGCTCGAGACCGACAAGGCCACGATGGACGTGCCGTCCACCGCGGTCGGCACCGTCACCGAAGTGCTGGCGAAGAAGGGCGGCAAGATCGGCAAGGGTGGGGTCATCGCGCGGGTCGAAGGCGAGGCTGCAAAGCCCGCTGCCGCCGCGCCTCCCGCTGCCGCGCCGGCCGCGAAGAGCGCACCGGCGCCCGCGGCACAGGCCGCGCCCGCCGCACAGAAGCCCGCAACTGCGCCGCCGGCTCCGAAGCCCTCGCGGCCTCTGAAGCCCGACGTGCCGCACGACCGCGAAACGCAGGTGCTCGTGCTCGGCGCGGGGCCCGGCGGCTACACCGCGGCATTCCGCGCGGCCGATCTCGGTCTCAAGGTCACGCTGGTCGAGCGCTGGCCGATGCTGGGCGGCGTGTGTCTCAACGTGGGCTGCATTCCCTCGAAGGCGCTGCTGCACGCGGCCAAGGTCATCGACGAAGTGGCGGACATGCGGGCGCACGGCGTGGTGTACGGCGCGCCGCAGCTCGACCTGCCGAAGCTGCTCGAGTGGAAGAACAGCGTCGTCAAGAAGCTGGTGGGCGGGCTGTCGGTGCTCGCCAGGCAGCGCAAGGTCGAAGTGGTCACGGGCCTCGGCAAGTTCGCGAGTCCCCACGTGATGGAAATTTCGGACGGCGCCGGCAAGTCGCAGAAGATCCGCTTCGAGCAGTGCATCATCGCCGCGGGCTCCGAGGCCATCAAACTACCGTTCATCCCGGACGATCCGCGCGTCATCGATTCCACCGGCGCGCTCGAGCTCGGCGGCGTGCCAAAGCGCCTGCTGGTCATCGGCGGCGGCATCATCGGACTGGAGATGGCCACGGTGTACGCGGCGCTGGGCGCAAAGCTCAGCGTGGTGGAACTCACCGGGCAGCTCATGCCGGGC
>JBIOZI010000218.1:0-6529 GCA_044871085.1 Steroidobacteraceae bacterium
AATCGGTGCAGGGAGCGCACGCTATCCCGAAGAGGACGTGCGCGCTTCGCAGTCGGCTAACTACTCCATACGTCGGCGAGACATCGACATCTCGTTGCTAGGAGGAGAACTGACTATGTTTCGTTCATCGCTAAGGTGGAAATGGGCGCTTGCCGCGCTCGTAGCCACTCTCGGCGGCACCAGCGCCTACGCGCAAACCGCCGCCTGCCAGGTCAATTACACACAAGCGTGGAGTAACGGCAACGTTGCACACGGCGCCAACGTCGAGATCCGCAATCTCGGCGCGCCCATCAACGGCTGGACTCTCACGTTCAATTTCCCGGGCGGACAGACCCTGCAGAACGGCTGGCCCGTCAACGTCTCCCAGTCCGGCACCACGTTGACCGCGGCGAGCAATGCGCCCTGGAACGCGAACATCGCGACCAATGGCACCTTCATGGTGGGCTTCAACGCGAACGGCCCGTTCAGCCCGACACCCACCAGCTTCACGCTGAACGGCGTGGTCTGCAACGGCGGCCCGCCGCCGGTCAACCCGCCGCCGACGATCTCGATCACGTCTCCGGCTAACAACAGCAGCATTACTGCGACCACCTTCGCGTTCTCGGCCAACGCCGCGGACGCCGGCGGCGCCATTCAGCGGGTCGAATTCCGCGTCAACGGCACGCTCGTCGCCACGGATACGGCGGCGCCGTATACGACGACGGTCACCACCACCTCGCTCCTCGTCGGCAACAACACGTTGCAGGCAACCGCGTTCGACAACGGGGTTCCTGCGCCGGTGATGAGCACGAGCGCATCGGTGACGGTCACGCGACCGGGCGGCGGCACCAACACTCCGCCGACCGTCTCGATGCTGACCCCCACCGCGGGCCAGGTCTTCGCGGCCGGCACGACGACGGTGACGTTGTCGGCGAGCGCAGCGGACACGAACACCGGTGGCGCCGTCGCCAGCGTGCAGTTCCTGCTCGATGGCGTCGCGGTCGGAGCAGCGGATACGACCGCGCCCTATAGCGTCGTCGTGCCGGTGACGGCCGGAGCGCACACGGCGTCGGCCATCGCGACCGACAACGGTGTCCCCTCGCCCGTGATGATGGCCACCGCAACGGCGGTGGGCTTCTCGGTCGGTGTGACGCCGCCCGCACTTCAGGCCGTACCGACCTCGGTCTCGGTTCCGAGCGGCGGCACGGCTCAGGCGACCATTCGCCGGAATGCCGCGCCGACGGCGAACGTGCCGGTCACGATCACGCGCACCAGCGGCAGCACGGACATCACGGTTGCGCCGGCCTCGCTCACCCTGACCCCTGCGAATGGAGCCGCCGGTCTGCCGGTGACCTTCAGCGCGGTGGCGGGCACCACCGCGGCCAGCGCCGTGTTCACGGCCAGCGCCACGGGCCACACGTCGGTCACGATCACCGTGACGCGCGTGCCGGGCCAGACTGGCAACAACGCGGTGTTCCGGGTGGATGCGAACGGTCGCGTCACCAAGAACGGCGTGCACTTCCCGGTGCATTGCGGCGCCTGGTTCGGCATGGAAGGCCGGCATGAGCCGTCCAACGACCAGGACAATCCGCGCGGCGCTCCGATGGAGCAGTACGTCGGCAACTCGTTCTTTGCGAACGGTGGCGCCGGCACGAACCGCACCGTCGCGCAGACGATGTCGCAGATCGCCGGAATGGGCATCAACGTCATCCGCCTCCCGGTGGTGCCGCAGGTGTTCCAGGCGAACAATCCGCAGGGTGTCGCGACCTCCAACGGCCGTCGCATCTTCAAGAACCATGCATCGGTGATCCAGCCGACCTCGCGTGCGTATCTGAACCAGATGATCACCTCGGCGGATGCGGCGAACATCGAGGTCATGCTCGACATCCACTCCTGCTCGAACTTCGTGGGCTGGAGAAAGGGCCGCTTCGACGCGCGCCCGCCGTATGTCGATCGCGATCGCGAGAACTACGACTTCAAGCGTGAAGATGCTTCGTGCTCGGCCACCAACAATCCGGCCGGCGTCACGCAGATCGACGCGTACAACACCACCCTGTGGCTCGACAACCTGCGCACGCTGGCGGGTATCGGCGGCACGCTGGGGGTCGACAACATCTTCGGCATCGACCTCTTCAACGAGCCGCACGACTACACGTGGGCGGAGTGGAAGTCGCTGACCGAGCAGGCGTTCTCGGCCATCGACGCCGTCAACCCGAACATCCTGCTGGTCGTGGAAGGTGTCGGTACGACGCCTGGAGTGCAGGACGGCACGCCGGCCACGTTCACGCAGGAACCGCATGGTGTCCTCGCGACCAACCCGAACTGGGGTGAGAACCTGTTCTCCGCGGGCACCAACCCGCTCACCGTGCCGAAGAGCCGCATGGTCTTCTCGCCGCACACCTACGGTCCGTCGGTGTTCGTGCAGAAGATGTTCATGGATCCGGCGCAGACCGCCTGCACGGGTCTCGAAGGCGACATCGCCGGCGACAATGACTGCCGCATCGTGATCAACCCGACCCTGCTGCGTCAGGGCTGGGAAGAGCACTTCGGCTACCTCAAGCAGCAGGGCTACGCGATCGTGGTCGGCGAGTTCGGCGGCAACATGGACTGGCCGCTCGGCCAGGCCAACCTGCGTGACCGTGCGCGCTGGGGCCACATCACGACGAACGTGGACCAGCAGTGGCAGGACGCCTTCGTCGACTACATGATCGAGAAGGACATCGAAGGCTGCTACTGGTCGATCAACCCGGAATCGGGTGACACGGCCGGCTGGTATGGCCATGCCTACAACCCCATCACCAACCCGGGTGGCTGGGGCGAGTGGCAGGCGTTCGACGCCCGCAAGACGACGCTCCTGACGCGGCTCTGGCAGGGAAATCCCTGAACTAGTTAGCCGTAACTGCTCGACTGTTGATGACCGCCGGGGCTGGCTTCACCGCCAGCCCCGGTTTTTTTTCGCCCGCGATTTGCCGCGCAACTGCCGGCGGCAACGACACCTTCTACGTCGCGTGACCGCCGTCGATCACCGTGCGCGCGCAGCGCCGGGCGCAGGCGCGGAGGCGGCGTCGCGGGCGCGCTCGTAGGAATACCCCATCGACAGCAGCGCCTGCTCGTCCCAGGCGCGCCCGAAGAACGACAGCCCGACCGGCAGGCCGGCCACGCGGCCCATGGGCACGGTCAGGTGCGGGTAGCCCGACATCGCCGCGAGCGTCGACGAACCGCCGGTGAAGTTGTCGCCGTTGACGAGGTCGATGGTCCACGCCGGCCCGGTGGTGGGCGCGACCAGCGCGGCGACATCGTGCTCGCGCAGCAGCCGGTCGATGCCCAGCGTGCCGGACAGCGCCTTCGCGCGCCGCAGCTGCTCGATGTATTCGGGATCGTCGAGGCCCTTCGTCGCCTGCGCCTGCTCGAACAGCTCCTGGCCGAAGTGCGCCAGCTCGCGCGGCTCGGCGCGGTTGAATTCGATGACGGCTTCGAGCGTGCGCGCCGTCACGGCGGCCGGCGCCGTGGCCAGGTAGGCGTTGAGGTCCGCCTTGAACTCCGACAGCAGGATCGGCAGCTGCAGCCGCTGCAACTCCTGCATGTCGAGCTCCCCGATGTCCACGAGCTCGGCACCCTCGGCCGCGAGCTGCTTCAAGGCGGCGTCGAAGACCGCGAGGGTCGCCGGCGAGAAACCCCGGATGAAGCGCGCGACGCCGATGCGCGTGCCGCGCAGCGCGTCGGCACGCTGGCCCGCGCGGTAGTTAGTGGGCCGGTCCTGGCCCGGGCGCGCGCCCGGGCCCGCCATGGCCGACAGCAGCAGCGCGGCGTCCGCCACGCTGGCCGTCATGGGGCCGGCGGTGTCCTGCGAGTGGCTGATGGGCACGACGCCCTCGCCCGACACCAGGCCGACGGTGGGCTTGAGGCCCACGAGGCCGTTGATGGACGACGGGCAGACGATCGAGCCGTTGGTCTCGGTGCCCACCGCGACCGGCGAGAAGCGCGCCGCGACCGCGGTCGCGGAACCGGAGCTCGATCCGCACGCGGTGCGCGCCGCGTCGAAGTAGTTCACCGCGAGGCCGCCGACCGCGCTCCAGCCGCTCGAGGAGTCGTTCGAGCGGAAGTTGGCCCATTCCGACAGGTTGGCCTTGGCGATGACCACCATGCCGGCGTCCTGCAGCCTGTCCACCAGCGGCGCGTTGCGCGCGCGCAGGTTGCCGGCCAGCGCCAGCGAGCCGGCGGTGGTGGGCATGCCGGCCAGGTCGATGTTGTCCTTGATGATGACCGGGACGCCGTGCAGCGGGCCGCGCAGCCGGCCCGCCGCACGTTCGGCGTCGAGCTGCCGCGCGTCGCGCAGCGCGTTCGGATTGGTGGCGATGATCGCGTGCAGCTTCGGGTCGCACTCCGCGATGCGCGCGAGATAGGCCTGCACGAGCTTCGCGGAGGTGGTCTTGCGTCCGGCGAGCGCCGCCTGCAGCTCGGTGGTGGTCGCGGTCGCCAGGTCCACCGGGCCCGCGGAGCGCGCGCGGCACGCGAGTGCCGGTGGTACGAGAAACGACGCTGCGACGAGCGCGGCCAGGAATGATCGGGGGTTGCGCCCAAACACGTGCGACACCATGCGTACTCCCAGCGGGCCGAGGTGCGCGTTAGTGTGTCAGAGCCGGTCTGAATTGCCAGCGGCCGCGACAGCCATCAGGGGCTGGCGCAGGCATCGCGGCGCGCTCAGGCGCTCGCGGCCACCGGTGGCAGCGGCCGCGTGGCGCGGCATTTCTCGACGCGCGCGATCACGTCGGCGCGGCGCGCACCGGTGAGGGGCAGGCGCGGCATGCGCACGCGCTCGGAGCCGCGGCCCATCACCTGCTCCGCCAGCTTGATCGACTGCACCAGGTCGTGGTCCGCGTCGAGATGCAGCAGCGGCATGAACCAGCGATAGATGCGCCGTGCCTCGGTCCAGTCGCCGCGCTGCGCGGCGCGCACCATCGCGACGGATTCGCGCGGGAATGCGCTGGTGAGACCGGAGACCCAGCCGGTGGCGCCGAGCATGAAACCCTCGAGCGCGACGTCGTCGAGACCCGCGAGCATCGTGAAGCGGTCGCCGCAGCGGTTCGCGATGTCGGTGAAGCGCCGCGGATCGGGCGCGCTTTCCTTGATGGCGACGATGTTGGGTATCGCGGCCAGACGCTCGAGCGTCTCGAGCTCGATCGACACGCGATACGCGGGCGGATTGTTGTACAGCATGATCGGCAGCGCGGTGGCCTCGGCCACGGCGCGGAAGTGCGCGTACAGCTCGTCCGGCGTCGGCACGTAGACCATCGCGGGCAGCAGCATCAGCGCATCGACGCCGATCTTCTCCGCATCGCGCACGTATTCGATGGCGCGGTCGGTAGTGAGTTCGGACACACCCGCGACCAGCGGGACGCGCCCGCCCACCGCTTCGACGCCGGTGCGCAACGCGAAGCGCTTCTCTTCGGGCCGCAGTGAATTGTTCTCGCCGACGGTGCCGAGCAGCACGAGGCCGTCAATTCCGTCCGCGACGAGCGCGGTCAAGGTCTTGCGGCACGCGGGGATGTCCAGCGACAGGTCTGCGGCGAATTGCGTGGTGGCGGCCGGATAAACGCCCTGCCAGAGAGTCTTGCCCAATCAACTTCCTCCTCGGATCGGCGTATACGATATATTATTGACACTCATGAAGCCAGCGAAGGCGGCGCCGTCCTCGGCCGTGGTGGTCGGCGGCGGGATCATCGGCCTCGCTGCCGCCTTCCGGCTGCGCCGCCTCGGAATCGATACCTTGCTAGTCGATGCCGAAGGCGCCGCGCCGCCCGCATCCTGGGGCAACGCCGGCCACATCGCTGTGGAACAGGTCGAACCTTTGGCTTCGCGCGCCATCATCGCCGGAATTCCGGGGCGCCTGTTCATCCGCGGCGGGCCGGTCGGTCTGCCCCTGTCCGACATCGGCGCGTGGCTGCCGTTCGCCTGCCGGCTCGCGCGCGCCAGTGCGCCACACCGCTTCCAGGCCGGCAAGGCGGCGCTGTCGGGGCTCATGGCGCACGCCCTGCCCGCCTGGCGGCGGCTGGCCGCGGACGCGCACGCCGGGCAGCAGCTGGTGGAGGACGGACATTTCGTGCTCTGGGAGACCGATTCCGCCGCGCGCCGCGGCCGTGCGCGGTGGATGCGGGCGGACATCGGCACGGCGCGCGTGCGCGATCTCACGCGCGCAGAGGCCACGGCAATCGGCGCGCTGCTCGCGCGTGCTCCGGCCGGCGGACTGCACTTCGGCGGCACCGCGCGCGTGCGCGATCCCAGCGACCTGCTCGCGCGCCTCGCCGCCGCTTTCGTGGACGCCGGCGGATTGCGGCGTGCGGCGCGCGTCCGGCGCATCGTGTGCGTGCGCGGCCGCGCGCAACCCGAGCTCGACGGCGGCGCGCGACTCGATGCCGATCTCGTCGTGGTCGCGGCCGGCGTGGGCTCCGCGCGGCTGCTGCGGCCGCTGGGCTGTCGCGTGCCCATCGTCGCCGAGCGCGGCTATCACATCCAGGCGCAGGCGCAGGGATGGCCCGACATGCCGCCGGTG
>JBIOZI010000219.1:0-5973 GCA_044871085.1 Steroidobacteraceae bacterium
GCCATGGGCCCAGCCGGCCGATCCACCGGCCGGAGGATTTCTCGATGACCGAGAACATGGCGATGCCGGAAGGCTGGCCGGGCACCGAAGTGGGTTGGGGCATCGCGCGGGCGCACTGGGGCCGGGGCTACGCCAGCGAGGGCGCGGCCGCGGCGATGGATTACGCGTTCGACGTGCTCGGCTGGAGCGAGGTGATCCACGTCATCGAGGTGAGCAACCTGGCCTCGCAGGCAGTGGCGCGCCGGCTCGGGTCGGCGAACCTGCGCAGCGTCAAACTACCCCCGCCGCTGCAGGATTACGTGGTCGACGCGTGGGGACAGACGCGGGAGCAGTGGCGCGCGCGAAAAAAATAGATCTGTCCCCTTTTCGTCAGCCTTCACTGCCACGCGCCGTAGGACCCGGCCGATGGCGCCATGTGGCGTGAAACCGCGATCCTCGACGATGCATTGACGCGTTGAGGCTCACATGGAGGTCGTATGCTGCGCAGTCCCGATGAATCGGTCCCGGTGTGGCGGAGCATCGCGACGGCCTGGCCGGCGCAGGCACTGCCGGATGCGGCAGGGGTGTGCGTCGTCGGCGCGGGCATCGCCGGGCTCACCACTGCCTATCTACTGCAGCGCGCCGGCGCCGACGTGGTGCTCATCGACGCGGTCGCGCCGGGCGCCGGCGAAACCGGGCGCACCACCGCGCACTTCACCGCGGTGATCGACGACCGCTTCTCGCGTCTCGAGAAGCGCTTCGGTCCGGAGGCCACGGCGCTGGCCGCGTCCAGCCATCGCCGCGCGATCGATCTCGTCGAGGCGCTGGTCGGCGAGGAATCGATCGACTGCGATTTCGAGCGCATCGACGGCTATCTCATGTGCACCAACGGCGCACAGCGCGCACTGCTGGCCGACGAAACCGCGGCGGCGCCGCGCGCGGGTTTTCTCGACATGCAGCCGGTGGCGTCGCTGCTCGAGGACCTGTGCGTGTTCGATGCGCCGGGGCTGCGCTTCCCGAACCAGGCGGCGCTGCACATCGGCCGGTACATCGACGGCCTCGGGCGCGCGTTCCTGCAGCGCGGCGGCAGGCTCGTCACCGGCACGCGCGTGATGGCCATCGAAGGCGGCACGGATGCCCATGTCGAGACGCACAGCGGCGCGCGGCTGCGGGCGCGGCACATCGTCGTCGCGACCAACACGCCGTTCATCGACCGCGTGACGATGCACACCAAGCAGTACGCGTATCGCACCTACGTGATCGGCTTCGAGATCGAGAAGGACCGCTTCGCGTCGCGGCTCATCTGGGATCTCGAGGAGCACTATCACTACGTCCGGCGCGTGCGCGGCAGCACGCACGACGTGCTCATCGTCGGCGGCGAGGACCACAAGACGGGGCAGGCGAACGACGCGGGCGCGCGTTACGAGCGGCTCGAGCGCTGGAGCAATGCGTATTTCCGCGGGCTCGGGCCGGTGCGCTACCGCTGGTCGGGGCAGTTCCTCGAGCCGGCCGACGGTTTTCCGTTCATCGGCCGCAATCCCGGCCACGATTCGAACGTGTACGTCGCCACCGGCGATTCCGGCCAGGGCATGACCCACGGCACGATCGCGGGAATGCTGCTCTCCGATCTCATCCAGGGGCGCGTGAATCCGCTCGAGAAGCTCTACGACCCGGCGCGCAAGCCGACGCGCGCGGCGGGCACGTTCCTGTCCGAGAACGCGAACTTCGTCGGCCACATGGTCAAGGACTGGGCGAAGGGCGCCCAAGTGCGCAGCCGCGACGACATCCCGCGCGGACAAGGTGCCATCGTGCGCTCGGGCATGTCGCCCATCGCCGCGTATCGTGACACCGACGGTGTGCTCCACGAGCGCTCGGCGGTGTGCACGCACCTGGGCTGCGTCGTGCAGTGGAACGGCGGCGAGAAGAGCTGGGACTGTCCGTGCCACGGCTCACGCTTCGCGGTGGACGGCCACGTGCTCAACGGGCCGGCGAAAGCGCCGCTGGCCGCGGTGGACGAGGGTGATTCGAACATCGCCGGCCGGGAGTCGGTGGGCGCCGGCTAGAAAAAGGGGACAGATCTATTTTCGGGAAAATAGATCTGTCCCCTTTTTGGTTAGTACAGGGACGGAATGAGTTTCTTCGTGCGCCGCATGTAGCCCGTGTACGGCGCGCCCAGCGCGCTCGCCAGCGCGCGCTCCTCGATGACGATGCGGCGGCTGAACGCCCAGAAAATCGGCAGCAGCATCACGGCCAGCGACAGCCAGTTGCCCACGCTCAGCGCGAGGCCCAAGAACGCCAGCAGCGCACCCGCATACGATGGATGGCGAATCCGGCGATACGGGCCGGTGTCGATGATGTCGTGCCGCGAGTGAATGGCCACGTTCACCGTGAAGAAGCGCCCGAGGTAGAAGATGGAATACCAGCGCAGCGCGAGGCCGGCGCCGAACAGCGCGCAGCCGGTCCACAGCAGCGCGCGGCCGCCGTTCATGCCGGCCTGCGGCAGGCGGAACGACAGGACGATGCCCGCCGTCACGGCCACCAGGATGGTCACCCACAGCACGCGCAGGCTGCGCGAGTCGGCGTCGACACTTGCATCCCCCGACCGTTTGAACAGCGACAGCGCGGCCTCCGAGAGGCCATAGGCGATTCCGAGCAGGGAGGGCAGCGAGAGGTGCATCGCATGGAGTCTAGTGGGCCTGATCCGGGCCATCCAGACCGAATCCCGACGGTTTCCAAACGACTCCTGGCGGCCGGCTGCCCAGAATGCACCCCATCGAATCCAGGGATGACGAAGGAGATTTCGATGTATGCCGATGTGCTGCCGTTCACGCCGCGCGCCGCGGTACCGCACGTGCCCCAGGCGCCCGAGCCCATCCGGGTCATCCGGGCGGCCGTGGGCAACACCGTGCGGCTGATACCGGTGGGCGAGGTCATCTGCCTCGAGGCGGCGGACAAGTACGTGACCGTCGTGACCGCGGCCGGCGAGTCCCAGGTGCGCATGCCCCTGCGCGAGCTCGCGGTGCGGCTGGCCGGCATCGAGCTGCTGCAGGTCCACCGCGGTGTGCTGGTGAATGCCGCGCGCATGGTGAGCGCCGCGCGCGACGAGCTCGGACACTACCACCTGACGCTCGCGGGCCTGTCGCGTCCCGTGAAGGTGAGCCGCGCGTTCAGCCACCTGTTCCGTCCGATGTGAGGCCCGCGAGAGTAGCTAGTCACCGCAGCTCACGCAGCGGCCGGCGGGCGCGCCATGGCCGGCCGGCAGCGGCTCGTGCGGATCGTGCTCGTGCACGGCGAGCAGCCGGCGCTCGCCATTGCGGCACACGAACACCATGGCGCCGCTGGCACCTTCGCTGCGCCAGCCGGCGCGCTCGAGAGCGGCGATGCCGTCGGCGAACGTGCGGCGCAGATCGGTGCCGGGCGGCAGCTCGGTGGCATCGAGCACGTTGTGGAACAGGTCGCGGAACACCAGCCAGCGCGGGTGCGTGGAGGTGGCGAGCGGGTCGTACTTGCTGCGTTTGGTGGTCATGGCGCGAAGGTAGCGAGCCGCGCGGGAACGCGTCCATTCAGTAGCCGGGTTGGCGCGCACCTGTATGAGCGGATTTCCTGCGCAAAAACAAAGGCCGCGTGAAAACGCGGCCTTTGGTGTGGCGTCGGCCGGGCAGTCATAAGTTGCCCGATTTGCCACGTGTGGATTCACGGCGGCGGTCGCTGGGACTGCTTCACGAACCCACGACTGCAGTATCCACCAGGCCGCCAGGCCGTCGAAGTCGCGAAGTTCTGAATGGCGGGTCTCAAGATTCCGACAGCGCATCGGAGGCCAGCGACGGCCGCCGGCCGCCCGCGGCGGAAAGAGCTCAGCGCGCGGCACGGGCTTTGAGCGTCGGCGCGAGAACGTCGGCGAAGTAGGGCGCGTCCGGCCGGCCGCGGCATTCGTCCATTTGCCTCAGGCTCGCAGTATGCCCGGCAGGTCGAGCCCATGCGCGCGCGCCGTCTCGAGCGCGATCTCGTAGCCCGCGTCCGCGTGCCGCATGACGCCGCTCGCGGGGTCGTTCCACAACACGCGTGCGATGCGCCTGGCCGCCTCCGCGGTGCCGTCGCATACGATGACCACGCCGGCGTGCTGCGAGAAGCCCATGCCGACCCCGCCGCCGTGATGGATGGACACCCAGGTGGCACCCGAGGCGGTAGATAGCAGCGCGTTCAGCAGCGGCCAGTCCGAAACCGCGTCCGAGCCGTCCTTCATGGCCTCGGTCTCACGGTTCGGCGAGGCCACCGAGCCCGAGTCGAGATGATTGCGGCCGATGACGACGGGCGCCTCGAGCTCGCCGCGCGCCACCATCTCGTTGAACGCGAGGCCGAGGCGGTGCCGGTCGCCGAGGCCCACCCAGCAGATGCGCGCCGGCAGTCCCTGGAAGCGGATCTTCCGGTGCGCCATGTCGAGCCAGTGATGCAGGTGCCGGTCGTCGGGCAGGAGCTCGCGCACCTTGGCGTCGGTTTTTTCGATGTCGGCGGGGTTTCCCGACAGCGCGGCCCAGCGGAACGGGCCGATGCCGCGGCAGAACAGCGGCCGGATGTACGCCGGCACGAAGCCGGGAAAGTCGAAGGCGTTGCGTACGCCTTCCTCGAGCGCCATCTGGCGGATGTTGTTGCCGTAGTCGACGGTGTGCACGCCGGCCTTCTGGAAATCGAGCATGGCCCGCACGTGTACCGCCATCGACGCCCTGGCGGCCCGCGCGGTGCCGGCGGGATCCGCGGCGCGCCGCTCGAGCCACTGGTCCACGCTCCACCCGGCGGGTAGATAGCCATTGACGGGGTCGTGCGCGCTGGTCTGGTCGGTCAGCAGGTCGGGGCGGACGCCGCGGCGGAACATCTCGGGCAGCAGCTCGGCGGCGTTGCCCAACAGCCCGACCGACACCGGTTTGCCGTCGCACGTCGCGCGCGCGATCATCTCGAGCGCGGTGTCGAGGCTGTCGGTGCCGTGATCGAGATATCCCGACTTGATGCGCAGGTCGATGCGCGAGCGCTGGCACTCGATGGCCAGGCACGACGCGCCCGCCATCACGGCCGCCAGCGGCTGCGCGCCGCCCATGCCGCCCAGGCCCGCGGTCAGCAGCCATCTGCCCTCGAGACGGCCGGCGAAGTGCTGGCGGCCCATCTCCACGAAGGTCTCGTACGTCCCCTGCACGATGCCCTGCGAGCCGATGTAGATCCACGAGCCGGCCGTCATCTGCCCGTACATCATGAGCCCCTTGCGATCGAGCTCGTTGAAGTGCTCCCAGGTGCTCCAGCGCGGCACCAGGTTGGAGTTCGCGATGAGCACGCGCGGCGCGTCGGCATGCGTCTCGAAGACCCCCACGGGTTTGCCGGACTGGATGAGCAGCGACTGGCTGGCCTCGAGCCGCCGCAAGGTGGCGACGATGCGGTCGTAGCTGTCCCAGTCGCGCGCGGCGCGGCCGATGCCGCCGTACACGACGAGCTCCGATGGCCGCTCGGCCACGTCGGGGTCGAGATTGTTCATGAGCATGCGCAGCGGCGCTTCGGTGAGCCAGCTGCGCGCGCTCCGCGTGGTGCCGCGGGGCGCGCGGATGATGCGGTCCGGCGCGTGGCGTGAGTCGTTCATGCGGGCGCTCCCTTCGCAGCGCCGAAGCGCATGCAGGCGTCGAGGATGTCGGTGAGTGGCAGTCGCAGTGAGCTCGCCAGGGCCGGGTCGAGCGGTGCCGGCCAGTTGCGCTCGGTGAGCTCCCGGGGCTCGCGCAGGTAGCCGCGCATGGCGAGCTCCATTTGCACCGCGTGTATGCCGTCTCGCGGCCGGCCGTAGTGTCGCGTGATCCATCCACCCCGGAAGCGGCCGTTGGTCACGCGGCTCGCACCGGCGGCGTCGCAGATGTTCTCGATCGTCGCCACGAGCGCCGGATCGCAGCTCGCGCCATCGTTGGTGCCGATGTTGAACTGCGGCAGCTCACCCGCGAACAGCCGCGGCACGCAGGAGAGAAT
>JBIOZI010000220.1:0-18808 GCA_044871085.1 Steroidobacteraceae bacterium
CTGGCCATCTCGGTGGTGCTGTCCAGCCTCGCGTTCATGGGCGCGTTCGGCCAGTACGCACAGATCCTCTCGCCGTTCGTCGCGCTCATGGTCGCGTTCGTCTCGGCGCCACTGATCGCCTGGGGCACGAAGGGCAAGTACTACCTGGCTCGCCCACCCACCGGCCTGCCCGAAAAGGCCGCCGAGCTCGAGTGCTCCATCTGCGAGAACGTGTTCGAGCGCGGCGACATCGCGATGTGCCCGGCCTACTCCGGCCCCATCTGCTCGCTGTGCTGCACGCTCGAGGCGCGCTGCCGCGACGTCTGCAAGACCGACAGCCGCTTCAACGAGCAGCTCGACGCGTGGTTCACGCGGCTGCTGCCGAAACGCGTGGCGGCCGCGCTCAACACGCGCGCCGGGCACTTCGGCGGGCTGCTGCTGCTGTCGAACCTCGCCATCGGGCTGCTGCTCGGGCTCATCTATCAACAGTACGGCAGCTCGGCGCCCGCGGAGCGCGAGGCGATCGGCACCACGCTGTGGCTGGTGTACTTCGCGCTGCTGGTGGTCTCGGGTGTCATGTCCTGGCTCATCGTGCTGGCGCACGAGAGCCGGCGCGCGGCCGAGGCCGAGTCCGCGCGCCAGACTTCGATGCTCATGGATGAAATCGACGCGCACAAGCGCACCGACGCCGCGCTGCAGAAGGCCAAGGAGGTCGCGGAGGCCGCGAACGTGGCGAAGACGCGCTACATCGCCGGTATCTCCCATGAGATCCGCACGCCGCTCAATTCCATTTACGGCTACGCCCAACTGCTCGAGCGCGGCACCGCCGGCCCCTCCGACAACGCCATTCGCGTGATCCGCCGCAGCGCCGAGCACCTGGGTGATCTCATCGACGGCATCCTCGACATTTCGAAGATCGAGAACGGCATCCTGAGGCTCAACCGCGACAAGGTGCCGCTGCCGGAGTTCCTCGACCAGATCGTGGACATGTTCCGGCTGCAGGCCGCGGCCAAGGGCATCGAGTTCGTCTACACGCGTCCACCCAACCTGCCGGCGTTCGTGCACGTGGACCAGAAGCGCCTGCGCCAGATCCTCATCAACTTGCTGTCGAATGCCATCAAGTTCACCGAGCGCGGCAGCGCCTCGCTCGTGGTGCGCTACCGCAGCCAGGTGGCGGAGTTCGAGATCACGGACACCGGCGTCGGCATCCCGCCGGGCGAGCTCGAGCGCGTGTTCGAGCCGTTCGAGCGCGGGCACGGCGCGAACGTGCGCGCCATCCCGGGCACCGGCCTCGGCCTCACCATCACCAAACTACTGACGCAGATCATGGGCGGGGAGATCAACGCTTCGAGCGTGGAGAGCCGCGGCACGACGTTCACCGTGCGCCTGTTGCTGTCCGAGGCCACGGGCGCGGCCGCCTCGGGACGCGAGCCGCAGGAGGGCGCGCGCACCATCAAGGGGTACGCGGGCGCGCGGCGCCGCGTCCTGCTGGTCGACGACGACGCCGCGCACCTGGACATCGCGCAAAATCTGCTACGGCCGCTCGACTTCGCGCTGTTCACCGCATCGGACGGGGCCGCGGGGCTCGCCCTCGCGGCGCAATGCCGCCCCGACCTGGCGATGATCGACGTGTCGATGCCGGGCATGGACGGCTGGCAGCTCGCGGAGCGGCTGCGCGGCCTGCCCGGGCTCGAGAAGCTGCGCATCGTCATCGTTTCCGCCAATGCGCACGAGTTCGCCGCCGGCGGCGCCGAGGCGCATCACGACGCATTCCTCATCAAGCCCATCGACATGCAGCGCGTGCTCGAGTGCATCGCCACGCAGCTCGATCTCGAGTGGATCCGCGAGGCCGCCCCGCCCGCCGCGCCCGACGGCGCGGAGGCGCCGGACAGCCTGCAGCGGCATCACGTCGACGACCTGTACCAGCTCGGGCTCATCGGCCACGTGCGCGGCATCCAGGCGAAGCTGCGCGAGATGGAATCCGACCCTGCCAACAAACCGTTCGCGGCCCGCATGCGCACGCTGGTCGCCAACTTCGATCTCAAGCGCTACATGCACGTGCTGGAAGGAATGCGTCGCCATGGTTAACCAGCAAACGGGCGCGGACCTGCGCCGCGATACCCTGCTCGTCGTCGACGACACGCCGGAGACGCTGGGGTTTCTCACCGACACCCTCGACGGGGCCGGCTTCACCGTGCTCATCGCCACCGATGGCGAGAGCGCGCTGCGGCTCATGGAGCAGATCACGCCGGATCTCGTGCTGATGGACGCGATGATGCCGGGGCTCGACGGCTTCGAGACCTGCCGGCGCATCAAGCGCAGCAGGACCTCGGCCCATCTACCCGTGATCTTCATGACCGGCCTCACCGACACCGAGAACGTGCTCGAGGGCCTCGCGGCCGGTGGCGTCGACTACGTGACGAAGCCCATCGTGGTGGACGAGTTGCTGGCGCGCATCCGCGTGCACCTGGCGAATGCGCGCGTCACCGCGGGCACGCGTGCGGCGCTCGACGCCACCGGCAGATTCCTGCTGGCCACCGACCGCTCTGGACGCGTGCTGTGGAGCACGCCGAAGGCGCGCCAGCTCCTCGCCGAGGTTTTCCCTGCCGTCGGCGACGTCACCTGCGTGCCGTCCAACATTTTTGCGCAGCTCATGCAGCTTCGCTCACAGGGCGCGAACGGCCAGGCCCGGCTGCTCGTCGATGTCGGCGGCCGCAAGCTCGAGTGTTCGGTGCTCAGCCCCATCGGACCCGACGAGCTGCTGTTCAGGCTCACCGAGCTCAGCACCACCGCCGACGAGCAGCAGCTGCAGAACACGCTGGCGCTGACGACGCGCGAGAGCGAGGTGCTGCTGTGGATCAGCCGCGGCAAGGCGAACCGCGAGATCGGGGAGATCCTGGCGATCAGCCCGCGAACGGTGAACAAGCACCTGGAGCAGATATTCGTGAAGCTCGGGGTGGAAAACCGCGCCTCTGCCGCCGCGAGGGCGATCCGGGCCCTGGCGCGATAAAGGGGACAGATCTGTTTTTCAAAATGGGGACATTGCGGATTTGCCCGCGTCCGCGGACAAAACGGGACGTACCTCGCGGAGAAAATCGCGAGCAACCACGTCACTACGTAGAGGTGCGTCCCCTTTTGCCGGCAAATCAGGAATGTCCCATTTCGAAAAATAGATCTGTCCCCTTTTAGTAGAATGCCCCCTCTCGAGGAGGGGCCATGCAACGTCGTGTCAGAGAGGTTCTTTCGGTCGCGATGACCTGCGCGCTGCTCGCCGGCTGCAGGTCCCTGCCCGGCCCGCGCGAATTCACGGACGACGGCCTCGAGCGCATGCCCTCGCGCGCGGACGGTGGTGTGTTTCGCGCTCCCGGCGCGCCGTTCCTGCAGTACCAGCGCGTCATCGTCGAGCCTCTCACGATCGCATTCAAGAAAGGTTGGGACGAAAGCCACCGGGACGTGACGGACGCGGAGCTCAAGCGCCTGCGCGATGAAGCAGCGCATGACTTCCGCCAGGAATTCGTGCGGGTGCTCATCGATGAAGGGCCGTACACGTTCGCCGACGACCCGGCGCCGGACGTGCTCATGATCAGCCCCACGGTGGTCGATCTCGACATTCCGGCGCCCGAGGTGGACCTGACCGACAAGCGCACGCTCACGCTGCGCAGTGTCGGGATGCGGATCGTTGGCGATCTGCGCGACGCGGCCACCGGCAAGCTGGTAGGACGCGTCGACATGTTTTCAGGTGGCGAGCAGTACGGCGTCGGCACCGGGCAATTACGGCCCGCGAATCGCCTGACCAACCAGCACGAAATGCGCCAGTCCTACGCCAAGTGGTCGCGCCTGCTGCGCGAAGCCCTCGACATCGCCAAGGTCGAGCGTCCGCGGCCAGTGGGGAGTGGCCCCAATTCGCCAAAAGGTGCCGAGCCTCACGATTGAAACCGCGGGACGCACCGCGAAGCGTTCCCGAGGTTCAGCACGAAACCAGGATTTGGGGCCAATCCCCAACTACTGCGGGGGGGCGACGGTGTAGCCGGCGGCTTCGAGTTGCGCGAGGTAGCCATCGGTGCGCAGCAGTTTCGACATCTGTACGACGGCCAGGGTAGTTTGATTGGCGGCCAGCGCCTTGCGCGCCGCGTCCAGCCACAGCTTCTCGACCTGCGCCGCGATGTCGCGCGGGATCACCTCGCGCGCCACCTGGGAGTTCATGACCGCCATTGCGCACGGCAGGAACGGGCTCGGCAGCGGCGGCAGCGCCGTCAGAGTCTCCAGATCGGCGGTCGCCCAGGCGCGGGCGCGGGCGGTCTCGACGTCGCGGCGCGCCAGCGCCTCGGTGAGTTCCAGCGTGGTCGCGAAACACTCCATGTCGGCCAGCGACTCGCGCGAGAACGCCTTGATCTTCGCGCGCACCTCGTCGCGCCGGATCGTGAACTTCAGCTTGGGTTCGGTGACTGCGATCTTGTGCTTCTTCGCCAGATCGCCGATGACCTGCCAGATGAAGCCACGCTCGTGCAGCTCCAGCTCCTCGAACGCCGCGTGCCGCAGCTTGTCGGCCGCGAAAATCGGCCGCCACTTCTCCACACCGCCCGCGCGGCCGAGATAGAGCCGCTTCTGCTCGAGCCAGCGCGCGTACAGCGGCCCCGGCAGCACGTCGGCCAGCTTCTCGTCGTCGGGATTGCGGCGCGCCTCGAGCATGGCGGGCACGAGCGTCATGCCGCGGAAGAAGCCTATCTTCTCGTCCGGCTCCATCGTCACCGACGAGTCGCGCAGGATCTCCTGCGAGGCGAGCGCGGCCGCCTCGATGTCGCGCGATCGCCAGCGCATGCGCTTCGGCAACGCCCAGGGCTCGCCGACGATCAGCAGCCGGTGGCCCGACGCGTCGCCCGCGCGCGTGACCGTCCACAGGCCCGGCCCCGGATACTCGCCGGTGATGACTATTTCCTCGAGCGGCGGCGCGGCGTCCTGCGCGCGCGCGATGGAGACGGCGAACAGCAGGATGATGGGCGCAAGCGCGCGCACGGCGGTGAGTGCAGAAGACATCGCGCAATGGTACAGGGGCGCCGTTCCATCACGTCCGAAAGCGCTTCGATCGTGCGGCAGCGCTGCCGCGAGCGCGGCGCGCATGATCGGGGTGCTCCCGCGGCCCGCCCAAACGCGCGGCTATTCTGCTGCCAGCCGCGCCGGGATGACACGTCTCCGACATATTCCGGTAGTTCGCCGGAGACAATTGCCGCCCAGGCTTTCCCTGTGTAACGTACCTTCCACCCTGCTCCCCGATAAATATAAGAGTGCCGCACGAGCGGCGGGAAAGCTCAAATGGATTGGAATTCCCTTCGCGCCTGCGGGTTGATCCTGGCTGCCACCGCCTTGGTGTCATGTGGCGGGGGTGGCGGCAGCGGCAGTAGCAGCAGTAGCAGCAGCAGCAGCAGCGGCGGCGGCTCCGGCAACATCCAATTCTCGGCCGATCGCACCTCGGTCAGTTTCGAATACATCGAAGGCGGCGTGGTGCCGGCCGCGCAGCAAGTCATCATCACGGCCACCGGCAGCTACTCGGGCACGCTCTATCTGGGCGCGGTCGCGAGCGGCCAGGGCCTCGACGCGACGATTCCGCTGACCGTGATCTCCGACACCCAGGGCTCGTTCCAGGTGCGCGCGGGAGCTAACCTGCCCGTGGGCACGTACACCGGCACGCTGCAGCTCATGGCCTGCTCCGACCAGAACTGCACGCGGCAGGTGGGCAATTCGCCGATCACGATCAACTACTCGACGACCGTGCACACCTCGCTGCACGTCTCGGCTCAGACGGTGAACCTGAGCGCCGTCAGCGGCAATTCCACCACGCAGGACGTGACGGTCACGTTGCCCTGGCAGTACACGAGCTTCACCACGCAAGTCGACGATCCGTCGTGGCTCACCGTGACCAGCCCCACCGCCACGACTCTGCGTCTGACCGCCAGGTCGATTCCGGTGAGCACGCGGCAGAACCGCGTAGTCGTCTCCTCCGGAGGCTATTCGCTGCCGATCACCGTGAACTACAACGTGACGCCGCCGCCCGGCGGCGAGTTCGACCTGCGTGCCAGCCCGACCAGCATCACACTGAGTGCGATAGAAGGCACGGTGAGCGCCCCCGTCACGCTCAACGTTTCGGGACCCACCTGGGACCCCTCCGCCGAAACCCGCGTGATGTACGGCCCGATGGACGGCTCGCAATACGGCTGGCTGAGCGTGACCGCCATGCAGGGCGGCTATCGCGTCGCGGGCAACGCGAATGGCGTGCCCGCCGGCACGTATCGCGGCGAGTTCTATCTACAGGTGGATTCTCCGGCGCACAACGTCACGGTCCCGGTGACGCTCACCGTCGGCCGGGGCCTCGCGACGCCCGCGAACGTCGAGGTGACGATCGATTCCAACACCACGCTCGCCTCCGCCCAGTTGCGCGGCAGCATTCCGGTGTCCAGCGTGACGGGTGTGCCGATCCAATGGACCGCATCGCATGATTTCAACCAATGGCTGACGTTCACGAACAGCTCGGGCACCACGGGCAGCGCTGCGACCCTCGACTTCGTCATCAACCCGATGCAGCTCAGCCTCGACTATTCGCCGCACGGCGAGGACTGGTCCACGGTCACGATCACCCCGTCCATTCCCACGATGACGCCCGTGACCTTCCGCGTGAACGTCCACAAGCGTCTCGCGCAGATCTTCTCCGTCGTGCCGTACGTCCAGATCCTCAACAAACCGAGCCGCCACGTCATCCGCGGCCGCAACTTCATCGCCAACCGCGACTGGTCGCAGAAGCTGCTCATCATGGGCGTGCCGGCCGGCTCGCGTGTCACGCGCGTCAACGACACCAAACTACTGCTCGACCTCGGCCCCATGAACTTCCAGCAGGTGGTCATGGAGCCCACCAACGAGCTGGTCGCGGCGCCCGGCATGGATCCGCTGCGGGTCATCCCGGAAAAGACCCGTGCCTACGCGAAGATTCCCACCGGGTTCGCGGTGCAGACACTGGTGGAGAATTCCGAGTCCGACTTCCTCTACCTGCTCGAGCGGCACGCCGACAATCCGCGATTCTTCACGTACTCGTACTTCCTCGACGCGTGGCACGACAGCGGGTCCACGAACATCCAGGGCGCCAAGGATGTGATTCAAGGCATCGACGGGCGCGAGATGTACGCGGTCGGCACGCGCGGCATTTCCGGGGTGTCGAGCTCGGCGAGTGCGTACCTGCCGTATGTCGGCATCCACCTCGCGCCCTACAACTCGCCCCTCGTGCAGACGAACGAGCGCAGGCTCTGGTTCTCCACCGCCACGCTGCAGCTGGCGTACATCGATTATCCAAGCGGCGAAATCGTGCTGACGTCGCAGTCGCTGGCCCACTCGTACCAGGGACCGTGGTTCGCACGATCCGGGGACGGCGACAACCTGATCATCTCGATGACGCAGGGCCTCGGCCAATACCCGGCGCTGCTCATGAATACGACCGACTACCAGCTTCGTCAGGCGGTGGTCACCGGCAACGAGGTGTCGCTGATCGACGGCTCCGTGAGCGACGACGGCTCGCGCAGCGTCACGTCCTATGGCCTGGTGCGCGACGGCCAGTTCAATCCAATCGGCTCGTTCCTGGTCGAGGCTCCCAATTGGGTGCAGACCGCCGCCGTCGTCTCGCGTGACGGAAAGCGTGTGTACGCGTATGCATTCGATTTCGACGATTTCAACGCCAACCCGACCACCCGCCAGCCGCGCATCTACGTATTCGACCTCACCTCGCCGCCGGGCGCCGGCACGCAGTTTCCAAAGCTCGGATACTTCACGCTGCCCGACTACCCGAACTGCATGCCCGGAACCCCGAACTGCGCGGACGGCTATCCACAGATGAAGATCAGCCCCGACGGCAAGACGCTGTTCCTCGCGGGCTCGCTCAACCTCATCGTCGCGCCGATTCCCGCGCAGGGCGCGCTCATCACGAGCGTGGTGCCACCGCGCGTGAGCAAACAACGTCTCGGCACCACGCCCTGGCGCGTGAACACGCATGCGCATTGAGTCGAGCCGGGCGCGCCTGGCCGCCCTCGCGCTGTCGGCGCTGCTCGGCTCGTGCGGCGGTGGTGGTGGTGGTGGTGGTGGAGACGGCGGCGGCGACAACGACGGTGGGGGTGCCGGCAGTGGCCCGGCGCACTTCACCGCCGACAAGAGCGCCATCTCCTTCGAATTCATGGAAGGCAATGGAACGCCCGCGCAGGAGGTCACGGTCACGGCGACCGGCGAGCTGCCGAGCACGCTCTTCATCGGCGCGGTGGTCGAGAGCTCGACTGGCGGAATCGATCCGGCGATCGAAGTCTTCATCTCCGGCACGACGGCGGTGTTTCGCATCCATCCGCCGCAGGGACTCGCCGAAGGCACGTACACCGGACGCATCCGCCTCATGGGTTGCGCCGACGCGAACTGCAGTCGCCAGGTCGGCAACTCGCCGCTGTACGTGAGCTATTCCACCGCCGTTCGGCCGCGTCTCAGGACGAGCCCCGGCGCGGTCACGATGAACGCCGTGAGCGGCAGCTCCGCCACGGCGGAGGTCACCGTCACCATCCCGTGGCAACAAACTACTCAGACGGCGGAGGTCAGTTTCGGCAGCGAGTGGCTGACGGTCACGTCTTCGAGCCCCTCCGCGCTGCACCTCAGCGCGCGCTCCCTGCCCTCCGGCACGCACACGGGATCCATCCGCATCAGCTCGGGCCCCTATCAACTGACGCTGCCGGTGACGTACGTCGTCACCCCGCCGCCCGGCGGCGAGTTCGACCTGCGCGCGGGACCGGCCTCCCTCACGTTCGCCGCGACCGAGAACACGGTCGCCGCGCCGCAAACCATAACCGTCACCGGGCCCACGTGGGCGCCGAACGTCGCCGTGCGCGCGGTGCCGGGATACACCTACAACCCGTACAACCTCTCGCAGGGCTGGCTGACGGCGGAGCCCGTGCTGGGCGGCTATCGCATCACCGCGGACGCGCGCAACCTGCGCGCCGACAGCTATGGCGGCCAGATCTACATCGACGACGACGATCCGCAGACCACCTCGACGCCGGTGATCATCCCGGTCGCATTCACCGTGGGCGCGGGCATCGTGCGTCCCGCGGACATCGACATCGCGATCGATTCGAACGTCACCGCGACCTCACCCATCGTCACGGGCAGCATGCCCATCAACCTGTCGGGCGGCCCGCAGATCCAGTGGACCGCGACGAGCAGCCAGCCCAACTGGGTGGAGATCACGCGCGCGGCAGGCGATACGGGGACTTCGCTCACGTACAAGGTCCATCTCGAGAATCTCAACCTCGACTCGACCTACCAGGGCGTCGACATCGTGTACATCGTCGTGGAGCCTTCGGTCGCCACCATGCAGCGCGCGGTAGTCGAGGTGCGGCTGAAACGCCGCCTGGCCCACGTCGATTCCATCTGGCCGAATCGTCGCATCTACGGGCGCGCCACCCGGCACATCGTGCGCGGCGGCAATTTCATCGCCGGACGCGACTGGTCGCAGCACCTGCTGTTCGGCGGAGTGGCTTCCGCGGCGAGCGTCACGCGCGTCAACGACAGCGAGCTCGTGGTCGAGCTCGCCGCCAATCAACCGAACGCCAACATCACCGCGCGCAACGAGCTGGGGCTCGGCACCCAGAGCGCCGTGGTCCAGCTCACGCAGCGCTACGACGTCGGCTACGAGTCGCTGCCGACCAACTACCCGGTGAGCAGGATGTACGTGGACCAGTTTGGTCTCGGCGCCGCGCTCGTCGACGAGAACAACGGTCTCGGCCTGCTGCACATCATCAATGCGACGACGGTGACCGGCAACTGGGTCGGTGGTCAGCCGCAGGTCATCGCCGGGCTCGAGGACGTCATCTTCGGTCAGGACACGCGCTACATCCTCTCGGCCGATGGAGTTTTCACCGGCACCTATAACGCGGGCTTCGGCTGGAAACCCTCCGAGGGTCTGCATTTCCCGCCGACGGGCGGAGCGGGCGCGGTCACCAACGATCGCAAGTTGTGGCTGGGCGTGGGCGATGCCGCGCATCCCAGGCTCGCCTACGTGCAGATGTACGATTACTACTCTTCACCCAACGGCCCGCCGACCATCATCGATTCGCCGTTGCTCGACTTGCGCGATGGCCCGTCGTTCGCGGCTTCACGCAATGGCGAGCGGCTGTTCATCTCCCAGTCGTCGAGCTCCGGACCGCAATTGCTGTCGCTCAACGCGGCCGATGGCCAGCTCTTCGCGCTGCCCAACCAGGGCGGCTTGAACAGCCTCTCCGCGGTATCCATGAGCGACGACGCGGGGCGCCTCGTCGCCCAGGACTTCCTGGTGCGCGACGCGCAGTTCAGCGTCATTGGCCACCTCAACGTGACGCAGCACAACTTCATGAGTGTCGCCGTCAACGTCACCTCGGATGGCAAACGTGCCTACGTGCTCGCGTACGAGCGCGGCGAGCTCACCGCGCCGACGCCGCAATTCACGCCGCGCGTGTACGTGTTCGATCTGTCCAGTGGTATGGGCGCGGGCCAGCAGATGCCGCTCATCGGCTACTTCACGCTGGCCCACTATCCGACCTGCCTGCGCACGGCAAATTGCAGCCTGCGGCCGCAGAGCGTGCTCGCCGAAGCGCAGAACACGTTGTTCTACGCCGGCGACCAGAGGTTCATCGTCGCGCCCATTCCACCGGAAAGCTCGCTGCAGTCGCGGCTTCCGCCGGGCGGGGTGCAGAAACAAAACGCGCCGGTCATCAAGCGCATGAAGTAGCCCGGCGCCGGCTCAGTTGTCGCCGCCCATGGAATCGAGCTGGGTCTGCAGGCTCATGCGGTCGAGCGAGCGCACCGGCAGGTTCGTGAGCAGGCGCAGCCGGCGCTCGAGCTCGGTGCGCGCGCGCACCAGCGCAGCGCGCCGCTCTGTTTCATCGTCGAAGCTCTCCGGGTCGTCGCAACGCCAGTGCGCCGTGATCGGATGACCGGGCCAGGTCGGCGGGGCCTCGCCCGCGGCCGTATCGCTCAGCGTGAAGATGAAATCGAACGGCGGCGAGTCGGGCGCGCTGAACTCGCGCACGTGGCGCGGCGGGTGATCCGGCGGATTCACGCCCGCGTGTTTCAGCAGCTCCACCGCCACCGGGTCGATGACGGCGGCGGGCCGCACGCCCGCGCTGAAGGCTTCGAACTGTCCGTGTCCTATGGAATTCGCCAGCGCCTCTGCGATGACGCTGCGCGCGGCATTGCGCTGCGAGAGAAACAACACTCTGAATGGCTGACCTTCCATGAAGGTGTCCTGACGGCGCCGTGAAGCCGGCGGCCACAGTGTCGAAGCGGCGCGGGCGCGCGGCTATCGAGCGGCGCTGGCCGATCGTGTAGGGAATGACAACCGAAAGCCGTCAGTGGCGCAGCATGCCCCGCGTCTCTATGAACTCGACCACCTGGTCGAGCCCCTGCCCCGTCTTGAGATTGGTGAACACGAACGGCCGCTCGCCGCGCATCTTCTTCGCATCGCGGTCCATGACCTCGAGCGATGCACCCACGTGCGGGGCGAGATCGATCTTGTTGATGATCAGCAGGTCGCTCTTCATGATTCCGGGCCCGCCCTTGCGCGGGATCTTGTCACCCGCCGCGACGTCGATGACATACAGCGTGAGGTCCGAGAGCTCCGGGCTGAACGTCGCCGCCAGGTTGTCCCCGCCGCTCTCGACGATGATCAGGTCGAGCGCGGTGAAATCGCGCATGAGCTGGTCGATGGCGGCGAGGTTCATCGATGCATCTTCACGAATCGCGGTGTGCGGGCAGCCGCCCGTCTCCACGCCGCGGATGCGCTCGGGCGGGAGCGCCTGGCTGCGGATCAGGAACTCCTGGTCTTCCTTCGTGTAGATGTCGTTCGTGACCACGGCGATGTCGAACAGGTCGCGCATGCGCTTGCAGAGCGAATCCACGAGCGCCGTCTTGCCCGAGCCCACGGGTCCGCCGACGCCCACGCGCAAAACATCCGGTTTGGTAGCCATGCCGCGATGATACCGGCACCGCGCGCGAGCCGCGCGGCGCGGCCGGGGACCTGCGTCAAATGACTTATATGGAGAGTGCCCGGCCCCCGCCGCAGCGCGGCGTTGCGGTAGGCTTTGGCGCATGAAACGCACGCTCCGCACCTTCGCGCTGCCCGCCCTGCTGCTGCTGCCCGCACTCGCGCAGGCTCATGCCGGACACGACCATGAAGCGACGTTCGCGGCCGGCGCGCTGCATCCCTTCGCGGGCACCGACCACCTGCTGCTGCTCCTCGTCGCCGGCCTCCTCGCCGTGCGGCTCGGGAAGAAGGCCGCGTACGCACTCGGCGCGATCTTCCTCGGCCTCATCGGCGCGGGCGCGGCGGGCGATGACGGCGCGTGGGTCTATGCCGCCGGCTTCCTGCTCTCGGGCGCGGGCATCATCTTCGTCACGAGGACGGCGGCGGCCGCCGCCCTCGGGCGCACCGCCCGTCGATTCACTGCAGCTTCACGACGCTCACCGACATCGGCGGCAGCGTCAGCACCAGCGCACCGCCCGAGCGACGCGCCGCAATCTTGACCGGCGCCACCACCTCCGGCTGGTCCGGGGTGTTGTGCGCATCCATGGTCTTCGCCGTGACCACGCGGCCCTGCGCGGTTTTCGGATCCGCGCCCGTGACGCGCGCCGTCACCACCGCCTCGCGCTTCGGATCGAGATTCACCAGCGCGAGCTGCAATGCGCCCTGCGAGTCGCGCGCCGCGGACACGCTCACCGCCGGCACCGTGTACTTGCCCAGCGAGTAGTTGGGCGTCGCGACTTCGGTGGGCAGGAACGTGGCCCCCTGGAACGGGATGTACATCTGGAACGCGTGGTAGGTGGGCGTCAGCGCCATCTTCGGCCCGTCGGTGAGGATCATGGCCTGCAGCACGTTGACCATCTGCGCGATGTTGGTCATCTGCACGCGCTTGGCGTGGCGATGGAAGATGTTGAAGTTGAGGCCCGCCACCAGCGCATCGCGCAGGCTGTTCTGCTGGTACAGGAAACCGGGCTCGCGTCCGGGCTCCGGGCTGTACCAGGTGCCCCACTCGTCCACGAAGAAGGCGGTGCGGTTCTGCGGATCGCGCTCCTCGAGGATCTGCTCGTTCTTCGTGATGTACTCGTCGATGAGCATGGTGTTCGACAGTGTCGAGATCCACTCGGCTTCCGGGAAGCCGACCGCGTTGCCCTTGTTCTGCCACACGCCGGTGGGCGTCGTGTAGTAGTGATGCGAGATCGCATCCATGTCGCGATGCACGTTCTTCGTGAGCACGTCGACCCACTGCGTGTGCTCGTCGTTGCCGCCCGACGCCACGATCTTCGGACGATGGCCGCGCGGCGCCTTCACGTACGTGGCGTACTGGCGGAACAGGTTGGCGTAGTACTCCGGCGTCATGTTGCCGCCGCAGCCCCAGGTCTCGTTGCCGATGCCGAAGAAATGCACTTCCCAGGGCTGGTCGCGGCCGTTCTTGCGCCGCTCGTTGGCGAGCGTCGAGACCGTGTTGGAGGTCATGTACTCCATCCAGTCGGCCATCTCCTGCGGACTGCCCGAGCCGACGTTGCCCGAGATGTAGACCTTGGTGCCGATCATCTCGGCGAAGGCCATGAATTCGTGCGTGCCGAACTCGTTGGTCTCGGGCACGCCGCCCCAGTGCGTGTTCACCTTCACCGGGCGCTTGGCACGATCACCGATGCCGTCGCGCCAGTGGTATTCGTCGGCGAAGCAGCCGCCGGGCCAGCGGACCACCGGCACTTTCAGGTTCTTCAGCGCCTGGATGACGTCGTTGCGATAGCCGTTCGTGTTCGGAATATTCGACTTCTCGCCGACCCACACGCCTTCGTAGATGCCCGCGCCCAGGTGCTCGGCGAACTGCCCGTAGACGTTCGGGTTGATCACGGGCCCGGGCTGGTCGGCGCGGATCGTCACGGCGACCTGGGCGGCGGCGTCCGCGGCCTGCGCCACCGAAGTGGCGGACGCGGCCACGATGGCGCCGAGCGCGAGCGCCCAGGTGCCGACCAACGAATGCCGGGATGTCTTGCTTCTCATCGTGGACCCTCTCGTTGCGCGCGCCCTCGGTAGTTAGCCAGGAGGATCGCGCTGCGAATTACTCGGACAATTGGGATGCTAGCGGCAGCCGGCCGCGACGCGCAAGCGTGATCAGTAGTGAGCGTCGCGCAAGGCGCGCGCGGGACCGGCCGGACGCGGCCGCTGCCGGATCGGCGTGTCCATGATCGCGAGCCGGATCAGCTCGGTCATGGCGACGCGCGCGGCCTCGGTGTCCTTGGCCGCGATGGCGTCGTAGACGCGCCAGTGGTCCGGAGCCGGATCGCGCTTGAGCGGCGCGATGCGTTGCTTGAACTCGGTGAGCGCGTTGACGGCCGCGGTGACGCCGTTCGTCAGCGAGACGATGAACGGGTTGTTGGTGGCGCCGAGCAGCGCGGCGTGGAAGGCCTTGTCCGCCAATCGCCCGTCTTCGGTGTTCAGCGTGTGGCGCGCCATCGCCTCGAGTGCCCGCTGCATCTCGTCGAGGTGCCGCGGCGTGCGGCGTGCGGCCGCGAGCGCCGCGGCCGCGGGCTCGACGATGGAGCGCAGCTCGAACAGGCCGTGCAGCACCTCGGGCTCCGGCTCGCCGGAGAACACCCACGACAGCACGTCGGGGTCGAGCAAATGCCATTCTTCCAGGGGGCTCACGCGCGTACCGACCCGGGGACGGCTGTGCACCAGCCCCTTGGCCGAGAGGATGCGCATGGCCTCGCGATACGCGGTGCGCGATACCTTGCGCCGCTCGCTCGCCTCCACTTCGCCGTCGAGCACGTGTCCGGGGGCATAGCGGCCGGACACGATCAGCACGCCGATGTCGCGCGCGATGGAGCCGTGCAGCCGCAGTGCCCTGCGCGTGCCGGTCGAGCCATTCAAGACAGGAGGCTTTTTTGCCTTCTTTTCGGCCATTTCCGACTTCCCCGAAAGTCTCGCCGCGCTACGGAGCTGCGGGATTGTCCGCGCAGTTTCCCGCGACTACAAGGACGTACGATTCCCGGCACGCGTGCTCCAGCGTGGCGCCCGCCCAACAAGCGATATCACTCTCATCGCTCTGCGATGACACCCTTAGCATTGCTTTGCTGTTTGCCGTGCGGATAGCATTTGTCCGAGTAATCAAACAAACGGACAGGCCGGAATCCAACGAGCCATCCGTCAGAGGGGGAATCAACGTGGCGGGAATCAATCGGTTCAGCTCTGCGACCGCGCTCGCGGCACTTTCAATCTGGATACCTGCGAACGCACAGCAGGCCAACGAACAAGCCGAGAACATCGACACCGTCATCGTGACAGGTGTGCGCGAAGCCCTGGTCAAGGGCCTCGAGAACAAGCGCAATGCGACTCAGGTCCTCGAGTCCATCGTCGCCGAGGACATTGGCAAGCTGCCAGACAACAACGTCATCGAAGCGCTCCAGCGCGTCACCGGCGTGCAGATCACGAACCGCGGCGGCGGCGAAGCCGACGGCATCTCCATTCGCGGCCTGCCCGATGCCGCCACCACGTGGAATGGACGCAGTCTTTTCACTTCCAACGGCCGCGCGCTGCAGCTGCAGGACGTACCGGCAACGCTCGTCAATCGCATCGACGTCTTCAAGACGCGCTCGGCGGACCAGCTCGAAACCGGCCTCGCCGGTCAGATCGACGTGCATACGCGCCGGCCGTTCGACGCAGAGGGCTTGCAGGCATCTTTCAACGCGCGCTACACCTTTCAAGAACAGCGTGATTCGCGCGATCCGCAGGTCAGCGCCCTGTTGAGCAATACCTGGGAAATGGGCGATGACGGAAAATTCGGCGCGCTGGTCAACGTCAGTTACACGAAGGTGCGTTGGCGCGACCAGAACATGACCGCTGGCGCCATGGTGCCGTTCGCGCCGGGCACTGGCATTCCAGGCTACGGCGCCGCTGCCGACAACTGCCCCAATACGCCGCCGGACCAGACGAACTGGACGCCGCTCGAGCGCCTCGGAACCGTCGCGGACTGCCGCGGTACGCCGCTGAACCAGCCGTCCCCGGCGATCTGGTCGCCGGGCACCGACCCGGGTCTGTCGTGGTCTCCGACCGCGACGCTGCCGGTTGCGGGCAACAACGTGCCGTACCTGCTCGCGCGCGATGCGCTGATCGCGGTGGATGCGCAGGGCAATCGCGAGCGTCCGGCCGCGAACCTCGCGCTGCAGTGGGCGCCGAACGACAACTCGGAATACACCTTCGAGGCCTTCTACCAGGGCTACGACGAAACGATCTTCAACAACCTGTTCTTCACGTTCGTCGACGCGTGGTGGGGACTCGGTGCCAGCCCGGCCACCAGCTACACGCTGTTCCCCGACACCAACGTCATCAAGACGCGTCGCATCGGCCTGCCGGACGGCTTCCAGAGCGGCGACGCCATCCAGCAGTTCACCGACAGCTACGCGTACGCCCTGAACGGCAAGTGGCAGGTGGGCGAGAAGCTCACCCTGGTGGGCGACGTGTCGTTCCAGGAAAGCACGTTCGTGACCAACTTCATCGCGATGCGACTCAACGCGCCGCGCTTCACGGTCCCGTTCGTGGACGTCGACTTCAATGCCGGCGGCGGCATTCCGTCGTTTCACTTCAATGACGACGCCCACCTGCTCGATCCAAACTTCTGGATCGCGGCCGAGCTGTTCCAGAACAAGGGCAAGAGCTCGGGCGACGCCAAGACCATCCAGCTCGACGGCGACTACGCTGTGGCCGGAGACACCGAGGATAGCTGGTTCAAGAAGCTGAAATTCGGAGTGCGCTACGACAGCCGCACGGCCACGCAGGCCAGCCCGCGTCCAGTGGCGCCGGCGTTCAGAGGCGGCACGTTCGCGGCGTTCGACCCGAAATGGTTCCATGTGAATGACGGCTTCATGGATGGCAACGCGGACATGCCGAGCACCTGGCTCGTGCCCAACGGCTGGTACATGGCCGAGCATCGGGACGACCTGCGGGCGATCTACGGCGTGGATCAGGCGGACCCGAGGCTCATCAGGGCGTTCGACGTGGAGGAGAAGACCTCTGCCGCCTACGCGCAGGCCGACATGAAGTTCGGCGACAAGTTCGACGCCCAGGTGGGCGTGCGCTTCGTCAAGGTGGATACCGACATGGTGTTCACGAACGTGATCTCGGAGATTGCCTCGGATGCCGATTCGTCGGTGGACGACATCCTGCCGGCAGTCACGTTGCGCTATGCCGTCACACCCGACTTCACATTGCGCTTCAACTATGGCGAAACGCTGCGTCGTCCGGATTTCGGCGATCTCAATCCGAACTTCAACCTCACGCAGGATCTGTCCAACGTGGGCTACGGCTCGGGAACCGGTGGCAATCCGGAGCTCGAGGCCACGAAGTCGAAGAACTTCGATCTCACCGCCGAGTGGTATTTCGCAAAGGACAGCGCGATCTACGGCACGTTGTTCAAGCGGGACATCGAAGGTCTCGTGGTCCGCATCGGACGTCGACAGACCATCCTGGGCACGGGCCTCAACACGGATTCGTTCGTGATCACGCAGCCGCTGAACGCGTCGAATGGCGAGCTCAAGGGAATCGAGCTCGGCTTCCTGTGGTTCCCCGAGCTGCCCGGCGTGTTCAATGGGCTCGGCTTCAACGGCAGTCTCACGAAGCTCGATTCCGAGCAGAACATTCCGTTGACGAACCCGGCGGGCGAAATCGTCGGCCAGGAGAACACGGACTTCTTTGGTGTCTCGGATATGTCGTACAACTTCACGCTCGCCTACGATCGCGGCAGCTTCAACGGCCGTCTCTCGTATGTGTGGCGCGAAGAGTTCCTGGGCCGCAACGAGAATCGCCTGTTCGCCAACCCCATCGGCATCTGGCGCCGCCCGGAGACCAGCCTCGACCTGCAGTTGAACTACAACGTCAACGACAAGGTCGCGGTCTCGTTCGACGCGGTGAACCTCACCGAGGACCTGCAGCAGGAGTACTACCGGTTCGCGGATGCCGGCGATCCCGGCATCTCGAACTTCTCGAACGTGCTGCTGAGCCGCTCGTTCTCGCTCGGAGTGCGCTGGAAGTACTAGTTTGACGACCCCGTTGCCGCGGGTCGTGAGATCCGCGGCGCTTTACCGGCCCCGGCGCTCGCGCGCCGGGGCTTTTTCATGTGCGGCGACTACCGTCGCGTCATCGGCCCCGCCGCCTTCATGGCCGCGGCGCGCTCGAGCAGGCGCCCGGCGGCTTTCCGGTCGATGCCGGCACGGCGCGCGAAATCCTCGAAGCTCGCGAACGGCCCGCTCATGCGGCGGCTCTCGAGCGCGCGCGCAGCGCTCACCTCACCGACTCCCGGCAACGCCACCATCTGCGCGAGCTCAGCAGTGTTGAGATTCACAGCTACGTCGGGCGGCGCTTCGAGCAGCGCCCACAGGTCCGGACCCACTCCCGGGTGCGCGAGCGCCGCGCCCTGCCTGGCGACTCGCTCGCGCAGGGCCGCAAAGCGGGCGCGCACAGTCGCGAGCTCGCCGACGAAACTCTTCATGTCGCCGAGCCTGCCCAGGCGCGCGAGCCGCTCCACGTCGCGCGACAGCGCCGGATCGACGGTGGCGGCCTGGGTGGTCTCGATGAAACTCCAGGTGTCGAGCGCACCCTGCTGTGCGTCGCGCCGGCGCTGCACCGCGAGCAGATCGAGCATCGGCGGGCGGTCCGCGCCCGCATGCCGGGCGTCGACTTCCCGCAGGTAGTCGAACTCGCGTGAATAGCGCTCGATCAGCGACTCGCGCGGGCCTGCGGCCAGTCGCCGGTAGAACAGCG
>JBIOZI010000221.1:0-12077 GCA_044871085.1 Steroidobacteraceae bacterium
GAGGCAATCTTCGACGGTAATACGGGCCATGAATGGTTCCGGGACAAGCTGCGGGAAGCGCAAAGTCTACTGGAAAATCGCGCCCCTAGACTCGAAAAGGGAGGCTATCTGCTCATTTTTTGACCACCCGGCGCGGCCGTGTCGGAGGAACCCCGACGCCGGCTGCCCGATCAGGCCAGCAGTTCCCGGATCAGCGGCGCGAGCGCGGGCCGGCTCGCCTCCAGCCCGCCGCCGCCACGAAGGATGGACAGTAGCTGGCCCACCGCCGTTTCGAAGTCGTCGTTGACCACCACGTAGTCGAACTCGGCGTGATGCGACATATCGGTAATGGAGTCGCGCAGGCGGCGCGCGATGACCTCGGCGCTGTCGGTCTGGCGATTGCGCAGCCGGGTTTCGAGCGTCTGGCGCGACGGCGGCAGGATGAACACGGATTTGCAATCCGGCATGGCCGCGCGCACCTGGCGCGCGCCCTGCCAGTCGATCTCGAGAATCACGTCGTGGCCCGCGTTGCGCAGCGCCTCCACCTGCGCGCGCCCGGTGCCGTAGAAGTTGTCGTACACCTGCGCGTGCTCGAGGAACTCGCCGGCGTCGCGCAGGCGCTTGAACTCCTCGATGGCGACGAAGTTGTAGTCGCGGCCCGGCACCTCGTTCTCGCGCTGCTTGCGCGTGGTGTGCGAGACGGAGACGCGCAGGGAAGGGTCGCGGTCGAGCACGGCCTTCACGAGGCTGGTCTTGCCGGCGCCGGAGGGCGCGGCGATGACGAACAGCGAGCCCCGCCGATTTCCAGCGAGCGGGCTCATTCGATGTTCTGCACCTGCTCGCGCATCTGCTCGATCAGCACCTTCATGTCGACGGTGAGGCGCGTGGTGTCGAGATCCTGCGATTTCGACGCGAGCGTGTTGGCCTCGCGATTGAGCTCCTGCATGAGGAAATCGAGGCGCCGGCCGGCCGCTTCGCCGCCGCCCATGACTCTGCGGGTTTCTTCGATGTGACCCGTGAGCCGGTCGAGCTCCTCGGCCACGTCCAGGCGCTGCATCTGCAGCACGATCTCCTGCTCGAGCCGGTCCCGATCCACCGTGGCGAGCAGCTCCGCGACGCGCTCGCTGAGCCGCGTGCGCACGCGCGCCTGGATCTCCGGCAGCTTCGCGCGCACCTGGACCACGAGCGCGCCGAGCGTGGCGCAGCGCTGTTCGATGAGCTCGCCCAGGCGCTTGCCCTCACGCGCGCGCATGGCCGCGAGATCGTCGAGCGTCTGCTGGAACAGCGTGCGGCCCGCGCCTAACAAGACATCGGAGTCGAGCATCCCGGCCTCGACGACGCCCGGCCAGCGCAGCACCTCGACGGCATCCACGGTGGCCCCCGGCACGGCGCGGCCGACCTCGCCCAGGGCGGCCGCGATGCGCGACAGCGCGGCGGCATCGATGCGCAGCTCGCGTTCGGCGGCCTGGGCGCCGCGCAGGTGAATGGTGCAGTCGACCTTGCCGCGCTTGAGGTTCTTCGCGAGCGACTGGCGCAGCTCGGATTCGAGCGGACGCAGCTCCTCGGGCAGGCGGAAGCCCGGCTCGAGATAGCGGTGATTCACGCTGCGAAGCTCGCAGGTGAGGGTTCCGAAGCTGCCCGCGAGCTCGCGCCGTGCGAATCCCGTCATGCTGGCAATCATTGGGCGCTCTGAAGTTCTTCTGCTCGACGCAGGGTGCGGTAAAGTGCGCGGCAGTCTATCAGACCTCCCCACCGGCCCTTGCGCATCGAATACGCCGAAGTCAGCCTGCTTGGCAATCGGACCGACAACCAGGATCGCGTCTCGGTTGCGGTTTCGGAACACTCGGCCCTGCTCGTCGTCATCGATGGCATGGGAGGACACTCCGACGGCGCGAAGGCCGCGGAGACCGCCATCAAGGCGCTCATGGAGGCCTTCTGGCACACGCCGCAGCCCATCCTGGATCCGCTCGGCTTCCTGCACCTCACTCTCGGACGCGCGCACGAAGAGGTGGCGAAGCTCGGCGCCACGCTGCCGCTCGAGGCGCGCCCGCGCGCCACCTGCGCCGTGTGCCTGGTGCAGCAGGGCAGCGCGTACTGGGCGCACATCGGCGACAGCCGCGTCTATCTTCTGCGCCGCGGCAAGGTGCTCAAGCGCACGCGCGACCATAGCCACGTCGAGTTCCTGCTGCGCGAGGGCGTCATCACCGCGGACCAGGCGCTCTCCCATCCGATGCGCAACTTCGTGGAGTGCTGTCTCGGCGGGGAAGCGTTCCTGCCGGAGATGTCTCTGAGCCTGCGCGAGCCGCTCGAGGCCAACGACATCTTGTTAGTCTGCTCCGACGGGCTGTGGGGCGGGCTCGACGACGCGGAGATCGGCGCCGCATTCCCGCCGGCGCGCGCGCCGCTCAAGGACGAGCTCGTGAGGCTGGCGGAGCGCTCGGTCAACATCGTGGGCGCGGGCAGCGACAATACGTCCGCCGCCATCGTGCGCTGGATCGGAAACGCCTGATGGCGGCGCGTCCCAGCGGTCGCGCGCCCGATGAGCTGCGCGCCGTACGCTTCACCCGCAATTTCACGCGCCATGCCGAAGGCTCGGTTCTGGTCGAGTTCGGCAACACGCAGGTGTTGTGCACGGCGAGCGTCGAGGAAGGCGTGCCGGGGTTCCTGCGCGGCAAGGGGCAGGGCTGGTGCACGGCCGAGTACGGAATGCTGCCGCGCGCGACGCACACGCGCATGGCGCGCGAGGCGGCCAAGGGCAAGCAGACCGGCCGCACGCAGGAAATACAGCGTCTCATCGGCCGCAGCCTGCGCGCGGTCATCAACCTTGCCGCGCTCGGCGAGCGCACGGTCACCATCGACTGCGACGTGCTGCAGGCCGACGGCGGCACGCGCACGGCCGCGATCACCGGGGGGTTCGTCGCGCTGGCGGATGCCTGCGATGCGCTGCTCGCCAAGCGCCTCATCACCACCTCGCCGCTGCACGGCCAGGTGGCCGCGGTGTCGGTGGGTATCTGCAACGGCACTCCGGTGCTAGATCTCGACTACGCGGAGGATTCCACCGCGGAGACCGACATGAACGTCGTCATGAACAACGGCGGCGGGTTCATCGAAGTGCAGGGCACGGCCGAAGGCCACGCGTTCCGGCGGCACGAGCTCGACTCGCTGCTCGACCTCGCGGCTTCGGGGGTCGCGAAGCTGTTCGCGCTGCAGACCGGGGTTCGCACGGCCGCGTGACGCGGCCGACGCCCGTCATGCACGTGCAGCGCGTGGTGCTCGCCACCGGCAACCCGGGCAAGCTCCGGCAATTCTCAGAGTTGTTAGACCCGGTGCTGGGCCCGCGGGGCCTGGCGCTGGTGCGCCAATCGGACTTCGGCATCGAGCCGCCGCCCGAGACCGGCAGCACCTTCCTGGAGAATTCGCTGATCAAGGCCCGTAACGCCGCGCGGCGCACCGGGCTGCCCGCCATCGCCGACGATTCCGGCATCGAAGTGGATGCGCTCGACGGGCGGCCGGGCCTGTATTCGGCGCGCTACGCGGGCGAGCACGCCAGCGACGAAGAGAACCTGCGCAAGATGCTGGCCGAGCTCGCGGACGTGCCGGCCGAGCGGCGCACCGCGCGCTATCGCAGCGTCATCGTGTTCGTGGCCGACGCGGACGATGCGGATCCGATCGTCGGCGAAGGAGTGTGGGAAGGCGCCATCGCCGAGGCGCCGCGCGGCTCGGGCGGCTTCGGCTATGACCCCATTTTTCTGCCGCGCGGCGAGTCGCGCACCGCGGCCGAGCTGCCCGCGGAGCTGCGCAATCCCCTCAGTCACCGCGGCCAGGCGACGCGCGCCTTCCTGGCGCGGCTGTCCGCGGACGCGCGCCGATGACGAACGCCCCCCCGCTCGCGCTGTACGCGCACTTTCCGTGGTGCGTGCAGAAATGCCCGTACTGCGATTTCAACTCCTACACGCTGCGCGAGGAGCTGCCCGAGACCCGCTACATCGACACCCTGCTGCGCGATTTCGACGCGCAGCTGCCGGAGATCGCGGGGCGGCCGCTGGTGAGCGTCTTTCTCGGCGGCGGCACGCCCAGCCTGTTTTCTCCGGCCGCCATCGGGCGGCTGCTCGAACACGCCCGCGAAGGCGCCGGCTTCGCCGCGGGCGCGGAGATAACGCTCGAGGCGAATCCGGGCACCATCGAGCGCGGCCGGTTCGCGGAATATCGCGCGGCCGGCGTCACGCGCGTCTCGCTGGGCGCGCAAAGCTTCGATGCCGCGCAGCTGAAGCGCCTGGGCCGCATCCACTCGGTCGACGAGACACGCCGGGCGGCCGAGGAGCTGCACGCGGCCGGGCTCTCGAATTTCAATCTGGATCTCATGTACGCGCTGCCCGGCCAGACGGCCGCGGGCGCGGAGGCGGATCTGCACGCGGCTCTGGCGCTGCATCCCGCGCACCTGTCGCAGTATCACCTGACGATCGAGCCCGGCACGGTGTTCGCCGCCGCGCCGCCGACGCAGCCCGTGGATGACATCGTCGACGAAATGCTCGACTGCTCGCTGCGCGTGCTGTCGGAGGCGGGATTCGAGCAATACGAAGTGTCCGGCCATGCGCGCGAGGGCGCGCGCTGCGTTCACAATCTCAACTACTGGAGCTTCGGCGACTATCTAGGCATCGGCGCCGGCGCCCACGGCAAGATCACCGCGCCGGGCACCGGACTCATCACGCGCACACAGCAGACGCGCGAGCCGCGCCGTTACCTGGCCGCGGAGCCGGGCGCCTTCATGCGCAAATCCGTCGCGGTCGCGGAGCTGCCGTTCGAATTCGCGATGAACGCGTTTCGACTCCGGCAGGGATTTGCCGACGCGCAGTTCGAGTCGACGACGGGCCTGAAAGTCGTAATCCTCGAGCGCGCGTTGGCACCTGTGGTGACTCGCGGGCTCGTCGAACGCCTGCCGAATGCGTGGCGCGCAACCGGGAAAGGCTTCCGATTTCTCAATGAGATACTGGTCGAGCTGCTTCCTGACACTGCCAACGGCCCGCAACAGTCGCGACGCGTGCCCTCCGCTTGAGCAGTTTTATGCACAGATGTCCGTCTCGGGGCGGGTAAACAAGGGCATTACGGGACGTTTCAATTACATTGCACTACAAATGACCGATAACTTATTGATTAAAAACCATTTAATGAGATGGTCGTTATTTGACCAAGCTAACAGATTTGCGCTGTTCGCAGCGTTTTCGCGTTCCGGAGACCTTGGTACCCACAGAGTTATCCACACATTCTGTGGATAAACCCGCGTTGGTTTTGGGCCTTGAGATGCCGGGATTGGCCCGCTAGACTGCGCGCCCTTTTTCTTGTGACTGGCCGGCGAGCGGCCACCGAGCGACCCATGAAAGCCGATGCACATCCCGAGTACAAAGAGATCAGCGTGAGCTGCACCTGCGGCAACGCGTTCAAGACGCGCTCGACTCTGGGCCACGACCTGCAGGTCGAAGTGTGCGCGAACTGCCATCCGTTCTATACCGGCAAACAAAAGATCGTCGACACGGCCGGCCGGGTCGACAAATTCCGCAAGAAATACGCTGCCGCAGCCGGCCGGTAGAACTCTTTCGGCCCCCAAGGCCACTTACGAAGGCGCCTCCGGGCGCCTTTGTGCGTTATGGACGCAGGGCCGGTACTCGACCGACGTCGGAACTTGTTGTGGCGGCTCCATATCGTAGTTAAATACGCGCTCGCCCCGCCGCGGAGACCATCATCCATGAAGCGCATTCGCACTCTGCTCATCCTCACTGCGGCCACTTTCACGTTCGCGGCCGGATGCGCCAGCAATCCCGCCACCGGCGGCAAGAATGTCGTTCTCGGCTCGATGGACGGCGAGAAGAAGACCGTCCAGAAGAATCACCAGGAAATCGTGAAGGCCCTGGGGCTCTACGACGACCAGGCGACGCAGGAATACGTCAACGTCGTCGGCCAACGTGTGGCACGGGTCAGCGATCTGCCGAACGAGGAGTTCAAATTCTTCGTCATCGACGACGAAGCGATCAACGCGTTCACGACCGGCTGCTGCAACGTCTACATCAATCGCGGCCTGCTCGTGAACATCAACTCGGAGGCGGAGCTGGCGGGCGTGCTCGGCCACGAGGTCGGGCACATCACCGCGCGACATCCCGCCCGACGCCAGACCCGCGGCGTAGCCGCGTCTCTAGGCGCCATGGCCGCGGCCATCCTCACCGGTTCCAACGCCATCGGCCAGCTCGCGAACATCGGCGCGCAGGCGTGGATGATGGGTTACGGCCGCGAGAACGAGATGGAAGCCGATCGGCTGGGCATGAAGTACATGGTGAAGGCGGGTTACGACCCGAACTCCATCGGCAAAGTCTTCAACATGTTCCAGGCCGGCGAGAAGTTCGAGCGGCAGCGCGCCGCGGCGGAAGGACGCGAGCCGCGCCTGTACCACGGCGTGTTCTCGAGCCATCCGAGTCCGGACGAACGCGAAGTGCAGGCCGCCAAGGGCGCCGGCAACATCAAGGACGAGCCACCCGGCGGCTGGATCCAGCGCCACGACGAATACCTGACGATGATCAACGGCATCGCGTACGGCTCGAGCAAGGCGCAGGGGATCGTCCGCGACAATCGTTTCTATCATGCCGACATGGGCATCACGGTCGCGTTTCCGCGCGGCTGGACCATCGAGAACCAGCGCGACCGTCTGATCGCGTTCACACCGAAGAAAGACGCGCTGATGCAGATCACCATCGACGCGAAGCCCGAGAAGCAGGCGCCGCGCGAATTCCTGCTGGGCAAACTGCGCGGCGCACCGGTGTTCAAGGGCGAACCGCTCGCGGGTGCCGACGGCAACGACGGTTACACCATCGTCACGCGCAGCGGCTCTCCCATCGACAATGGCTTGGGGCCGGTACGCTGGGCCGTTGTATATCGCGGCGAAAGCGCGTTCCTGTTCGCGGGCGCGAGCCGTTCCGCGATGAATGGCGTGCCCGAGGTGGATGGCCTCATCCTTTCCGTCGCGCAGACCTTGCGCGGACTCAAGCCTTCGGAATTTCCGCTCGCCGAGCCGTACCGCATCAAAGTGGTGAAGGCCACCGAGAAGACGAGATTGTCGGACTACTCCGCCGACATGCCCGAGGATCGCTTCAAGAAGGAAACGCTCGAGCTCATCAACGCGATGTATCCGAACAAGGCACCGCAGGCCGGACAACTGTTCAAGGTCGTCGAGTGATTCACTCGCGATGACGCGCGCACCGTCGTTGCCTTGATTCCAATGCCGGACCATGTAAGTCTCGTGGAGTTTCCGCGGCGACCACGCCGCGCGCTCCAGGACTCCTCTTCATGGCCGACAAGCAACTCGTAGTCACAGACGACACAGGCAAGAAAGCCTCGCTCAACGTCCGTTCCGGGACCATCGGCCCGTCCGTGGTGGACATCGCGCCGCTCGTCAAGGAATTCGGCGCGTTCACCTACGACCCCGGCTACGGCGCCACCGCCGCGGTCGAGAGCAAGATCACCTACATCGACGGCGACGCCGGCGTGCTGATGCACCGTGGCTATCCCATCGAGCAGCTGGCCGAGAAGAGCTCGTTCATCGAAGTTGCCTATCTACTTCTGAACGGCAACCTGCCGACGAAGTCCGAGCTCGACCAGTTCGAGCACAGCATCCGCAATCACACGATGATCAACGAGTCGCTGCTGCGCTTCTTCGGCGGCTTCCACCACAACGCGCACCCGATGGCCATGGTGTCGGCGGTGGTGGCCTCGATGTCCGCGTTCTATCACGACTCGATGGACATCCATAACCCGCGCCATCGCGAGATCTTCGCGCACCGCATCGTCGCCAAACTACCGACCATCGCCGCAGCGGCCTACAAGCATTCGCTCGGCCAGCCGTTCATCTATCCGCGCAACGATCTCGACTACTGCGCGAACATGCTGCACATGTTCTTCGCCGTGCCCTGCGAGCCCTACAAGGTGGATCCGGTGGCCGCCGAGGCGCTCGACCTGCTGTTCATCCTGCACGCCGACCACGAGCAGAACGCGAGCACCTCCACCGTGCGCCTCGCCGGCTCGACCGGCGCGAATCCGTACGCGGCCATCTCCTCGGGAGTCTCCGCGCTATGGGGCCCGGCGCACGGCGGCGCCAACGAGGCCGTGCTCGAGATGCTCGAGGAGATCGGCACCGCGGACCAGATCCCCAAATACCTCGCGATGGCGAAGGACAAGGCGAGCCACTTCCGCCTCATGGGCTTCGGGCATCGCGTCTACAAGAACTTCGATCCGCGCGCCAAGATCATCCGCGAGATGTGCCACAAGGTGCTGAAGAAGCTCGGCCACGCCGACAGCCCGCTGCTCGAGCTGGCGTTGCGCCTCGAGGAAGTCGCGCTCAAGGACGAATACTTCGTCGCGCGCAAGCTGTATCCGAACGTGGATTTCTACTCGGGCATCATCTATTCGGCGCTCGGCATCCCGCGCTCGATGTTCACCGTGATGTTCGCGATCGCGCGCACCGTCGGCTGGGTGGCGCACTGGCAGGAGATGATCTCCGATCCGGCGATGCGCATCGGCCGTCCGCGCCAGCTCTACACCGGCCCGACGCGCCGCGATTACCTGGACATCGGCACGCGCTGAGCGCGGGTCACTGCGCCATCGGCGCGGTTTCGGTTTCCAGCAATACCTCGAGCTCATCGGCATCGATGCGTCGCATCGGTTTGCCGTCCACCGGGCTCACCGGCGCCTGGCGGATGCCATCGACGGGGAACACCGTCGCATCCACGGTGTGGTCTTCGTATTCGAAGTGGACGCCCGGATACGCGATGACGCGGTCACTGCCGAATCGCACGCGGCGCTCGACCACCTCGTGCTCGATGCCCAGGTCCATGAGCTTCAGGGTGACGGCCTCCGGACGCTCGGCGAAGAGGTGGAGCTGGATGTCGTTGTGCTCGGTGGCCGTGCCGGCGAGCACCGAGCCCACCAGCCGCGGCTCGAACTCCTCGAGCATCTGCATCGCGGACAGCGCCGCATTGCGCTGGCCCGCGATCGTCTGCACGTGCCGGCTGCCGCCGAACAGGCGCTGATATTCGGCCAGCGCGTCTTCGATCTCCGTATTGCGCGGCAGTACCGCGCCATCCACCACGCCGAAGCGCTCCGCGGCCTTGCGCTTGGCGGTGAGGAAGTCGCGAATGCCGTGCTCCGACATGATGCGCGCGGCTTCCTGCGCGAGCGCGCGGCGCAGATTTTCGGCACGGGGGGGCAGCTTTTTCATGGCTCAGAAAATGGGATCGGCACCGGGCTGCGGCGCATCCGGGGATGCCGGGTCGATGTCGTGCGTTCCAACGGCTTCGTCCACGCGGTAACCATCCTCGGTGGGCAGCTTGTCTTCACGAAAATACTCGAACAGCGGGTCGATGTCCGCGTTGCCGGTGCCGCCGGTCTGCGCATTGATCTTCAACTCGACGATGCCATCGGGTTTCGAGCGCGGTTTTTCGGGCACGCCGCGCAGAGCTTCGCGCATGAAGTCGACCCAGATCGGCACCGCGGTGACCGCGCCTTGCTCTTCCGTACCGAGCGGCCGATTCTTGTCGTCGCCCACCCACACGCTGGCGACGAGAGTTTCGTTGAAGCCGTTGAACCAGGTGTCCACTGCATCGTTGGTGGTGCCCGTCTTGCCGCGCAGGTCCGAACGGCCGAGCGCCATGGCGCGGCGTCCGGTGCCGCGCGTGATCACGTCCTTCATCATGTCGTTGATGAGGAAGTTCACCTGCGGCGAGATCGCGCGCTCCGCGGGCACCGTGCGGCGCGCGCCCTCGGTCAGCGGAGTCGGAGGCAGATAGGTCGCACTCACGTTCGTCTTCGTATATTCCGCCGCGGAGATGCCCGGGATGGGCGAGATGCATTCTGCGCACACCGCGCGTGGCTCGGCGGTGTAGATGACCTGGCCGCCCGGCCCCTCGATGCGGTCGATGTAGAACGGCTCGATCCGGAATCCACCGTTGGCGAACACGGCGAAGCCCGTCGCCACTTCCAGCGGCGTGGCCCCCATGCTGCCGAGCGCGAGCGTCAGGTTCGCGGGCAGTTGTGATTTCTTGAAGCCGAACTGCTGAACGTAATCGATGGCCGGCTTCACGCCCATTTCGCGCAGCAGCCGGATCGACACCAGGTTGCGCGATTGCACCAGCGCCTCGCGCAGCCGCGTCGGCCCGGCGAGACCGCCGCCGGAATTCTTGGGGCGCCAGATCTCCTCGACGCTCGGATCGTCGACGATGATGGGCGCGTCGAGGATCACCGACGCGGGAGTGAATTCGCCGGCCAGCGCGGCCGAATACAGGAAGGGTTTGAAACCCGACCCCGGCTGGCGCATGGCCTGAGTGACGCGGTTGAACTGGTTGGCCGAGAAGAAATCGAAGCCGCCCACCAGCGAGAGGATGGCGCCGTTGTTCGGGTCGAGCGCCACCAGCGCGCTCTCCACCTCCGGGATCTGCGCAAGCCCGTATGGCCCGTCGGCCTTCTCCCGCACGACGTACACGACGTCGCCGCGCGCGAGGATCTCGCCGGCGCTCTTGGGTTCGGGGCCGAGTGTGAGCTCGTTCAGGCGGCGCTTGGCCCACGACATGCCCGGCCACTCGAGGGCCGTCATGCCGCTGCTCTTCACGAACACCTGCGCCTGCTTCTCGCCGACCGAGATGACGATGGCCGGCGTCAGGTTGCCGACGCGCGTGTACTCGTCGAGCAGCGTCTCGAGCTGATCGGGGTTCTCGTTGCCGGTGAGGTCGGCCTTGTTGGTCGCGCCGCGCCAGCCATGGCGGCGGTCGTAGTCCACCAGCCCCATGCGCACCGAGCTGTTGGCGGCACCCTGCAGGCGGCCGTCGATGGTGGTGTACACCTTGTAGCCAGCGTTCTGCCCGGCAATGCCGAAGCGCCGCAGGATCTCCTGGCGCACCATCTCCGCGACGTACGGGGCCTCGACGTCCGACAGCGCGCGGTAGGTGGACCGTGCTCTAACTACTTCCTTCGAGGCGGCCTCGGCGGCGGCGGCGTCGATGAAGCCGAGCTCGCGCATGCGCCGCAGCACGTAGGCGCGGCGCTCGGTGGCACCGGCCGGATCGCTGATCGGGTTGAAGCGCGACGGCCATTGCGGCACGCGCGCCAGCGCCGCGGCCTCGCCGAGCGTGAGCTCGTCGAGCTGCTTGCCGAAATAGGTCTCCGCCGCGGCCGCGATGCCGTAGGCGCGCTGGCCGAAGAAGATGACGTTGAGATACAGCGCGAGGATTTCCTGCTTGGTGAAATTCTTCTCGAGGCGCTGCGTGACGAAGATCTCCTGCAGCTTGCGCCGCAGCGTCTTCTCCTGCGTGATGAACGCGCTGCGCGCCGCCTGCATGGTGATGGTGCTGCCACCCTGGCGCTGGCTCGAGGTCACGTTCACGAACAGCGCGCGCACTATGCCTTTCCAGTCGAATCCGTGGTGCTCGAAGAACTGGTCGTCCTCCGCGGCGATGAACGCGTTCTTCACGATTTCCGGGATCTGCTCGAAGCGCACCGGGTTGCGCCGCTGCTCGCCGATCTGCGCGATCAGCTCGCCGCTCGAGGTGTACACGCGCAGCGGCACCGCGAGCTCGTTGTTCTTCATCGCCTCGACCGAAGGCAGCGTCGGCTCGAGATAAACGTAGCTGCAGACGAACGCGTATGCGGCGACGAATGTGAAACCCGTCACACCAATCAGGAATTGCACGAACAGTCGAAAGTAGTTTGGCTTCACAGAATGCGTGTCTCGTCGGTTGCGCGTGTGTGCGGCCCTATGCATAGTAACCGCCGTCGATATGCATACTCACCGAAAGGTGGGGACGCAAAGCTTCCGGTCTAAGGGCCTGCATTGGCCTACGACAGCGGGGTTGCCGGCTCGGACTCTCAGTCTGAGTTGATACGGATAACTGCCGCGTGGTTCCAATGCACCTTCGCCGGCACTTCCGTCCCCTCCCGTGATGGCCCGGGCGCACAACCCGAGAAATCCGCCAGTTTCGTGAGGAGCGTCTCGTTCAATTTAACTTCACGCTGATATATAGTGTCTCGGAATTCAGACTGGTCGCGCGATTCACGCTCTAAACCTATGA
>JBIOZI010000222.1:0-17740 GCA_044871085.1 Steroidobacteraceae bacterium
CCGGCGCATCTATAACTATCTACCGCTGCAGCGCGCGCTGGCCGCCAACGGCTCGCGCACGCGCGTGGACGCGGCGCTGCTCGACGCCATCCTCGAGGCGAAGACCGCCGCGGGCGCCGGCGCGGAGCTGTCGGCCGCGGACGTCGCCGCGCTGCGCCACGCCGGCGTGTTCCGCGGCGACACCCGCTTCGTCGACGGCGTCATCGTGGCGCCCGACGGCGCGCGCATCGCGCCCGATCTCGCCGACCCGAAGGTGCGCGCCGCGCTGGCGCGCGACTGCCTCGGGCTCGAGCTGCAGGGCGGCACCGTCATGCACGCCGGCTTCCTGCTCGGGCCGCGCGCGTTCTATGCCGCGCTGTGCGCGCTGCCCGACGACGAACGGCGCCTGTTCGACATGCGCGGCGTCGGGTTCATCAACCAGCTCGACGGCGACGACTATCCACTGCGCGTCGCGCAACGCAGCCACGCGCGCTTCGTGAACACCACGATGATGCTGACGACGCTCGGCGCGGCGGTGTCCGACGGGCTCGCCGACGGACGCGTGGTGTCCGGCGTCGGCGGCCAGTACAACTTCGTGGCCATGGCGCACGCCTTGCCCGGCGCGCGCTCGGTGCTGTGCGTGCGCTCCACCCGCCTCAAGGACGGGAAGCTGAGCTCGAACATCGTCACTTCGTACGGCCACACCACTATTCCGCGTCACCTGCGCGACATCGCGATCACGGAGTACGGCATCGCCGACCTGCGCGGGCGCACCGACGGCGAGTGCGTCGCGGCGATGCTCGAGATCGCCGACTCGCGCTTCCAGGACCGGTTGCTCGCCGAGGCGAGGAGCGCGCGCAAGATCGACGCGGGCTATCGCATCCCCGATGCGGCCCGGCAGAACACGCCCGAACGTCTCGAGCAGGCGTTCACCGCGCCGCGCCGCGCGGGGCTGTTCTCCGAATATCCCTTCGGCACGGATCTGACGCGCGAGGAGATCGATCTCTCGCACGCGCTGCGCTGGCTGAAGGAGCACACCGGCGGACGCTTCGCGAAACTCGCTACCGTGGCGCGCGCGCTGCTCAACCCGCCGCAGGCCGGGATCCGCGGCTATCTAGAGCGATTGAAGCTCGGTGCGCCGGCGACTCTCGGCGAGCGCCTGACGGCGCGGCTGGTGGCGCTCGGGTTGCGGCAGACCGCGGCGGCGCGCGTCCGCACCGCGTCGCCCGATCTATCTGGAAAATAGCCGGGACGGGTCCTTGAACGCCTTGAATTCGAGCGCGTTGCCGGACGGATCGTAGAGAAACATCGTCGCCTGTTCGCCCACCTGGCCCGCGAAGCGGATGCCGGGCTCGATGGCGAAGCGCGTACCGAGCGAACGCAGCCGCTCGGCCAGGGCGTGCCAGGAGCTCCACTCGAGGACGACGCCGAAATGCGGCACGGGCACGTCGTGGCCATCCACTTCGTTGTGATGGACGTGCGGTTCGCGTCCGGGCTCCAGGTGCGCGACAACCTGGTGGCCGAAAAAATCGAAGTCCACCCACTCGGTGGAGCTGCGGCCCTCCGAGCAGCCGAACAACTCGCCGTAGAAGCGCCGCGCCGCGGCGAGATCGTGAACCGGGATGGCGAGATGAAACGGCTGCGGCATCAACTCTGATCGGCGGGGATCAGATGAGTTGGGCCAGCGCCTGCAGCAACACGACGGTAACGCAGAGTGCTCTGGTGCAACGTTCAACCATGTTCCGACTCCCTTGTTCCATTGGCCCCATTGGCCCCATTGGCCCCATTGGCCCCATTGGCCTCATTGGCCCTATCTTTTCCGAGCCCACCACTCGTCGCGCGCGCGCACGGCAAGATCGGGATGATCCGAAAAGAAACCTGTTATTCCCGCGTCGAGCAGCGCGTGGATTTCGCCTGGCAGGTCGCCCTGCGCGCCGACGTCGCCCGCCGATCTTAATGTATCCGGCAGGAATTGGTTCTCCGCGCGCAACGTCCAGACGTGGATTCCCAACCCCGCGGCGCGCGCGCGGCGGGCGAGGCCGGTATCGGCCGGCCCGGCCGGACCGAACTGCACCACCATCCATTTGAAGGGGCCGATCGCATCGGCATAACGGGCGATCCCCTCGAGGCCGGCATCGGTCATCAGGTCGCGATACGTACGTGGGTCGCCCGCAAGCGTGAAATCAAAGGGTTGTCCCTCGGGCGCCACGAGCTGTACCAGCGGCAGGTCCGTGCGGCGGCGCAGCGCCTGGAGGTTGGCAACCTCGAAAGACTGCAGGCAGATGGGGTCGGAGCGCCTGCCGTATCCATGCCGCGAGAGCGAGTCCAGCATGCGATCATCGAAATGCAGGCCGAGCGCGGCGAAATAGCTCGGGTGCTTGGTTTCCGGGTAGACCCCGATGCGCGGCGGCGCGGGTTTTCCCTGCGCGCGCGCGTTCTCGGCGCGCTGCGCATCCGCGGCCGCGACCAGGTCGAGCACTTCGTCGAAAGTGGGGATCGAGAACTCACCGTCGTAGCGCGTGGACCGCAGCGCGGGCAGGCGCTCGCGGGCGCGCAGGGTCTTCAGTTCCGCGAGCGTGAAGTCCTCGGTGAACCAGCCCTCGACGGTTTCACCGTCGATGACCTTCTTCGTCCGGCGAGCCGCGAATTCAGGATGGGAAGCTACGTCGGTGGTGCCGCCGATCTCGTTCTCGTGCCGTGCGACCAGCGCGCCATCGCGCGTGATGACCAGGTCGGGTTCGACGTAGTCCGCACCCTGCTGAATCGCGATGAAGTACCCGGCGAGCGTGTGCTCGGGCACGTACCCGCTGGCGCCCCGATGCGCTATGACAAATGGGCGCGCCTGCGCTTTCGCATCCGCCGCCTGCGAGGTCGCCGTCATGAGAACTGCGCCCGCGAATCCGGTCGCGACATAAAGCCAGAATCGTCCGCGGTGCGGGGACTGCCTGCTGTCGGCTCGCATCGAAAACTCGTTTTCAGAAAGGTGGCGCGCATGAAAACCATCGTCCGAGGCTTCAAAGAGCTTACGGCGCGTAACGTCGCTTGTCTCGCGGTGGCCCTCGCGCTCGCCGGATGCGCGAGTGATACGAGGCCGGTGGTCGTCGGCCAGCCGATCGCGCTGCCGGCGTTGACCGAATACTGCGCCGCCGCGCAGAAGGAAATCGCCACCGCGCGCGTGCCGGCGCGCAACGTCAACATTGCCGACTACCAGGCGTTTTCACGCGCCTCGCCCTCGGTGAAGCCGCTCGAGACGCTGCAGTTCGTCGGCTACGCCGACGACAAGCGCACCAAGGCGCGCATGATCTCCTGCAAGCTGCACAGCGCGGACCGCATCCGCGCCGAATACGGCGCCACCGCCGCCGGCGAATCCACCACCTGCGCGCGGCTGAATCGCCGCACGCTCGACGCGGTGATGCTCACGCTCACCGACCGGCAGCGGAAGAAAATTCCTTTCAAGGGCACCGTGCCCGTGATGCTCGAGCCCGATGAAGTGGTGGGCAGCGAGGCACAGTGGCTCGAGGCGTTCACGATGGTGCAGACCGATGCGGGCGGCACGTTGCGCATCCGCGCCAAGAGCCTGCGCGCCGACGCCGGCAGCACGCGCGTGCGCGCCGGTGCCGCGACGCCCGCGAGCGGCCGCCAGTACTGCCACTTGATCGCCCCGGATTACCTCAAGCGCATCCTGCTCGGGGAAGTGCAGCTGCCGAAGGGCGAGTTCCCCGAGGGCGGCAAGACCGCGGCGCGGTAGCTGTTCTCGACCCGCTGTGCGGTAGCGCTCCAAGCGCCTGGAGCCTAGAGTGGTGCGATGAGCACCGCTGTCGCGCCCTATACCCGCAATGAAGAGCTCGCGCACTCGCTGACCGCCGGGCTCGGCATCATCGCGTGCGCGGTGGGCATTCCGTGGCTGGTCTGGGTGACCATCGGCGATCCGTGGCGGCTGCTCGCGGCGCTGGCGTTCGGCGCCAGCGCGCTCGCGATGTTCGTCACGTCGGTGTTCTATCACTGGGCCAGCGAGCCGTCGCGCAAGCTGCTGCTGCGCAAGCTCGATCATTCGGCCATCTATCTACTCATCGCGGGCACCTACACGCCGTTCACGCTGGTCGCGCTGCAGGGTGCGTGGGGCTGGGCGATGTTCGGCATCATCTGGACGCTGGCCGCGCTCGGTATCGTCGCCAAGGCGACCGTGGGTTTCCGTTTCCCCAAGCTGTCGCTGGCGCTCTACCTCGGCATGGGCTGGCTCGCCATCGTGCCGCTCAAGCCGCTGTTGGCGGCGCTGACTCCCGCCGAGATGGCCTGGATGATCGGCGGCGGCGTGCTGTACACCGCCGGGGTGCCGTTCTACGTGTGGAAGTCCCGGCGTTACACGCACGCCGTGTGGCACCTGTTCCTGCTCGGCGGCGTGGCCTGCCACTTCGCCGCGGTGTTGAGCGTGGTGTCCGCGCCCGCGACCTGAGGCTACTTCTTGCGGCGCGGCGTCGCCTTCTTCTTCGCGACGCGCTGCGCCGGCTTCGTCGCCTTTGCCTTTGCCTTTGCCTTCGCTTTCGACTTGGCAGCGGGCATCGTCTTCACGGCCTTTTTGGGCGCCGCTTTTTTCGGCGCCGCGGTCTTTTTCAGCGGGTTCCGGGACGCAGACTTCGTGCGCGGGGGCGATTTCCCGGGCGCGGGCTCGGCCGGCGCCTTTGCAGCGGCGGGCTTCTTCGCCGCCTTTTCGAGCGCGGCTTCGCTGCCGCGCAGTTGCTCGACGATCGCGGGATTCTCGAGCGTCGAGAGGTCCTGCGCGATGTCCTCGTTGCGCGCGATGGCGCGCAGCAGGCGGCGCATGATCTTGCCCGAACGCGTCTTCGGCAGATTGTCCGCGAAACGGATGTCGTCGGGCCGGGCGATGGCGCCCAGCTGCTCGGTCACCCAGTCGCGCAACGTCTTCGTCAATGCCACGAGCTTGTCCCCGACCGGGCGGTCGCCGCGCAGCACGACGAACGCGAACACGGACTCGCCCTTGACGTCGTGCGGCTTGCCGACCACCGCCGCCTCGGCAACCTTGGGGTGCGCGACCAGCGCGGACTCGATCTCCATCGTGCCGAGCCGGTGGCCCGCGACGTTCAGCACGTCGTCGATGCGACCCATGATCCAGAAATAGCCGTCTTCATCGCGATGCGCGGAATCGCCCGCGACGTAGTAGCGGTTCTGGAACGTCTTCCAGTAGGTCTCGAGATAGCGGTCGTTGTCGCCCCAGATCGTGCGCAACATCGACGGCCACGGCTTGCGGATGACCAGGAACCCACCCGCGTCGGCGCCCTGCACTTCGTTGCCCTGCGCATCGACGATGGTCGCGTCGATGCCGGGCAGTGCCCGCGTGCACGAGCCGGGCTTCGTGGCCGTAATGCCCGGCAGCGGGGAGATCATGATGGCGCCGGTCTCGGTCTGCCACCAGGTATCGACGATGGGACAGTGTCCGCGGCCGACGTGCTCGTGGTACCACATCCACGCCTCGGGATTGATCGGCTCGCCCACCGAGCCCAACAGCCGCAGCTTCGTGAGGTCGTAGCGCGCGGGGATGTCGTCGCCGTGCTTCATCAGCGCGCGGATGGCCGTCGGAGCCGTGTAGAAGATGGTCACCCCGAGCTGCTCGCAGATCTGCCAGAAACGTCCCGGGTGCGGGAAGGTGGGCGCGCCCTCGTAGAGGACGATGGAAGCGCCGGCCGCGAGCGGCCCGTAGGCGACGTAGCTGTGGCCCGTCACCCAGCCGATGTCCGCCGTGCACCAGAAGACGTCGTCGTCGTTGAGGTCGAACACCCACTTGCTGGTGAGCTTGGCGCCCAGTAGATAGCCGGCGCTGGCGTGCTGGATGCCCTTGGGCTTGCCGGTGGACCCTGAGGTGTACAGCAGGAACAGCGGGTGCTCGGAGTTGACCCAGACGGGATCGCACACCGGGTTCTGGCTGGCGATCTCGTCGTGCCACCAGGTGTCGCGCCCTTCCTTCATGCGCACGTCCTGCCCCGTGCGCTTGAGCACGACCACGTGGCGGATGCTGCGGCAACCGTTGGCCAGCGCCTTGTCGGCGGCCTCCTTGAGCTCGATGACCTTGCCGGCACGCCAGCCGCCGTCGGCCGTGATGAGCACGTTGGCCTGCGCGTCCTCGATGCGGTCCTTGAGCGACATCGCCGAGAAGCCGCCGAACACCACCGAATGGATGGCGCCGATGCGCGCGCAGGCATGCATGGCGACGACGGCCTCGGGCGTGAGCGGCATGTAGATGACCACCCGGTCGCCCGACTTCACGCCCAGGGCCCCGAGCGCGTTGGCGAAGCGGCACACGTCCGCATGCAGCTCGCGGTAGGACACGTGCCGGACGTCGCCAGGCTCGCCGACGAAGGTGACGGCGGTCTTGTGGCCGCGCTCCTCGAGGTGTACGTCGAGGCAGTTGTAAGACACGTTCAACTCGCCGTCCGTGAACCAGCGATAGTTGGGGGCCTTCGACTCGTCGAGGGTGACGCTGAATGGCTTGTGCCAGCGCAGCTCGGTCTGCGCCTGGCGGGCCCAGAAGCCCTTGTAATTGGAGGCCGCCTCGGCCCGGAGGGCGTCGACATCGCCCGGCTTCAGACGGGCTTTGGCAGTGAACTGGGCGGGCGGATCGAAACGCCGTTCTTCGACGAGAACGGACTTGATGTTTTGTTCAGTCACGGCCGCGGAGTGTAAACCGAAATGCCTTCCGGGCAGTCTCAATGACGGCGCGGGAATTCATCGGGCCGGTATTTCAACGGGCCACGTTTTCAAATGGAGACAAACATGCGTTCGACAGTCTGGTTGACGGTGCTTGCCCTCGGTCCGGCGTCCGCGCTGGCCTGGGGCGACGGCTGCAAGTTCCGCGCGGAGCGCTCCGCCGGGGTCGATGCGCAGGGCATCGAGAAAGTCATCATCCGCGTCGGTGCGGGCGACATGAAGACCATCGGCGTGGCCAAGGCCACCCGTGTCGAGGCGCGTGGCCCCGCCTGCGCGGCCAAACAGGAATTGCTCGATGCCGCGCAGATCAACGTGCGCCGCGAGGGCAATGTCGTCTACGTCGAGACCTCCCTGCCGCAGGACGACTCGAAGTGGGACGACGACGAGTACGCCACCATCGACATCGGCATCGCGGTGCCCGCGAACATTCCCGTCGAGGCGCAGGATTCCAGCGGCGACACGACGCTCGAGAACCTGGCGTCGGTGGTCATGCTGGACAGTTCCGGCGATCTCGACATCCGCGGCATCGCGGGTCTCGCCGACGTCACGGACAGCTCCGGCGAAATCACCGTTGAGCACGCGGGCAGCGTGCGGCTGCGCGACAGCTCGGGGGACATCCGGATCGACGACGTGCGAGAGAACGTCGAGCTGAGCAGCGACAGCTCCGGCGACATCAGCATCGAATCCGTCGACGGCAGCGTGCACATCGAACAGGACAGCTCCGGCGACATCCGCGTGGAGAACGTGAAGAAGGACGTCACCGTGGACGTCGACAGCTCCGGCAGCATCTACGCCGGCCGCGTCGGCGGGGATTTCACGGTGCGCGAGGACAGTTCCGGCTCGATCGGCCACGAATCGGTGCACGGCAAGGTGACCGTGCCGTCGGATCGGGGGGACTGAGCCTCCGGCTTGGGGCTCAGGCTGCCGCGGACAGCGGCAGCAGCGCGAGCCGCTCGGCCTGCCGGCGCAGCATCGGGCCGAAGTTATGGCGGTCGAAGAACGCCGTCAGTGAGGCGACGTCCGGCGCACGGCGCGTGAGCTGCGGACGGCTGATCTCGATCGGCATGTCGCAGGCGATCTCCGTGAGACGGCGCGCCAGGAACGCCGCCTCGCGGTGCTCGGTGAGTTTCGCGGCGAGCTTGCCGGCGCCGCGCACGGGAATGTCCGCCACGCGGTCGAGGTTGTCGTAGATCTCTTCGAGCGAGGCGAATTCCTTCATGAGGGCGGTGGCGGTCTTGGAGCCCACGCCCGGTACGCCCTTGATGTTGTCGACGCTGTCGCCCATGAGCGCCAGGAAATCCGCGAAGCGCTCGGGCGCGACGCCGAAACGATCCTCGATCTCGTGGTATCGATAGTGAGCGTTGTCGCTGTAGTCCCAGTAGACGTCGCCCTCGCCGATCAATTGGGCGAAATCCTTGTCGCGCGTCACGAGGGTGGCGCGCAGCCCCTCACGCCGGCAGCGCGACATGAGCGTGCCGACGATGTCGTCGGCCTCGTATTCGGCGTGGCCGAACTCCGGAATGCCCGCGTGGCGACAGAACTCGCGGCAGCGCTCGAACTGCAGCTTGAGGTCTTCAGGCGGCGGGTCGCGATTCGCCTTGTACGCGGGATAGATGCGATTGCGGAACGACGTCGACAGGCTCTCGTCGAACGCCACCGCCATGTAGCGCGGCTGGACGCGCTCGATGAGGTCGCCGAGGAAGCGCGCGAAACCGAAGGTGGCATGCGCGGGGCAGCCGTCGCGATCGGTCATGTCCGGCGGCATGGAGTAATAGGCACGGAAGACGTAGACCGACGCGTCGATGAGGTAGATCACGCGCGGCATGGTAAATGGGGTTGGAGTCGAACCCAAGGGGGCCGACGCCAGCCCTGGCCCGGCCTCACTTCCAGAAAACGGTGCCGGACCTCAGGCCACCTGGCCGACCCGGCTGCTGCGCAGGGATTCGGCCGGGATATCGGTTCGGCGCTCGGAACGCTGCAGGGCGGCGTCCACCATGGTCGCGAAGAGCTCCGCGGTGTCGTGCAGGCTCTGCGTCGCGAGGCCGAGATCGCGCGGCCGGCGCACGAGCTGGCGGCAGCAGCTCACGACCTGCGCGTCGCGCGTGGAATCGACCACCGCGCCTTCGGCCAGGGCATGCAGCGCCTTTTCCGGGACATTGCCGCGACGGCAGGCATCGCTCCACAGTGGATAGACGAGCCGCGGCATGCGTTCGAAGAACCACAGATAACCGACCAGGCCCACCGTCGCGCGCTCCACCAGCTGGTAGTGAGCGTATGCGGCCAGCGCGATGGTCTGCGGCAGCGGAGTCAGCGATACGCTGTCCATCGCGTTGAGACCGAGCGCGCGAAGGTCGTCGAGAAAGGAGCGGCCCTGCTCGAACCCGAGCGCCGGAGCCGCGAGCAGGTCCTGCCAGGAGGTCCAGTCCTCCGGCGGCACCACGTCGGCGGCCACTTCGCGCAGGCGCGAGTGCACGTTGATGACGTGATTGAGCTCGAGGAGGAGTTGACGATGCGTGCCTGCGCCGACGTGCGAGTCCTGGAAGCGATCGAGGATCTTCGCCAACGACGAAGTGCGCGTCAGCATGTCGAATTCGAGGGAGAAAACGTCGGCGCTGTTCATCCGAGACCTGTAGTTTTTCGACGTCATGCAGCCGTCTCTAAGTAGTGTCACGAGTTCAGGGTTTCTCTCACCTCGCGCTGTCATAACTACAAAGTATTTTCAATCAAGGGCTTAGTACAAACCCTGTTTGGATTTTTCGGATGCGGATGCCTCCGCGGAGGTCTCGCGCCTCGTGGGCCGGACGCCGCGTCAGTCAGCCAGCAACGCGCATGAAGCGACAAAAAATCGGCGACTTCGATCAAAACCGCTCGCACCCGGGCGTCCGGCACGCCGTACCCGCGGCGCCCCGAACTCGATTCGCCGGTCCCCGGCATCGCGACCGGCCGGGGCCGGACACCGGCCGGCCGCGTGGTAGTTAGCCAAGCGCGCCGTGCGGGCGCGCGGGCGCGCGGCGGACACCGGCGCCGCAGCCTTCGGGCGCGGGCGCGGGCGCGGGCGCGGGCGGGCCGATGATCTAACTACCTGGATGTTGCGGCCCTGTGCGCGTACGATTGGGCGACGCGGGGCGGCTCGGCGCACCCAACCGCGGGCCATTTGTATTAAGTGTCACGAGATCTGGATTTCTCCCACCTCGGAGGCCATTTCGCCGAATTTATTTCCCGCCCGAGGGCTTACTACAAACCCCGCCTACTATTTGGGCCGCGGATTGCGGCAAACTGCGAGCGCCTGCAACATGACTCCCCACCGCGTGGGGTTCGATCGAAATGTCCGTGCGCGATCGCGTCGCTGTCTGTAACGGTAATTTTCCGCGGTCGCGCGCCCTCGTGCTCGCGTGCGCGGCGTGGCTTTTGTGCGTTTTTGGGTGCACGGACCGCGCACGCCACGATCCAGTCGAAGAGTATTCCACCCAGGTGGCGATCGGCGGGGCGGCGAGTGTCGAGCTCAGACACCCGCTGACGGCCGGCGCGTACCTGGTCGAGGTGCGCGAGCAGGACGTCGACGTGCGCCTGACCGTCGATGCCGGCGCGACCCACGCCGAGCTCGAAGACCAGGTGCCCCGCCACGGCGGGCTTTACAAGGTAGTTAGCCTGAGGCAACCCGGGGAGCTGCGCATGGAGATTCGCGGCAGCGATCATCGGACGAAACAGGGTCGCGCGGCCGTCCACGTGTTCCGCTGGAAGCGGACCGTCGATGAGGCGCCCGGCCGGCTCGAGCAGGGATACGACGCGTTCGGCGCGTCGCAGGAGCTCACTGCGGCCGCCAATCCCGAAGCCGCGACGCGCGCCGCCGACAAGCTGCACGAGGCGCTGACGCATTTCGAGGAGACCGGTGACGACGCGGCGCGCGCGGACGCCGCGTATTCACTCGCGAATCTCCAGTACGCGCGCGACGAATGGATGGCGACCATCAGCGCCACCGAGATGGCGACCGATGCATACCGCTCGCGCGACGACGACGCCGGCGTGCAGAACGCCGCCGCCCTGCGCGGCGCGGCCGAGCTCGAGCTCGCGTCCGGCATGAGCGCCGCCACGCAGCTCGCGGAGCAGACCGCGACGTATCAGGGCGCGGACCGGCGACTTGCGGCTGCGGCGGAATTCTTCAAGACACACGGCATGCCGATCCGGGCCCAGTACGCCGTGAACATGCGCGGTGTGCGCGCCATCGTGCTCGGCGAGTACGACAGCGCGGACAAGCTGTTCTCCGAGTCGGTGGCGATGGCGCGCGCCAACCAGGACACGATCGAGCAGACGAAATCGCTGGCCAATCTCGCCTATTTGCACTACCTGCGCGGCTTCGTTTCGCAGGCGGCGGAGGAATACGAAACGCTGTTGCCCATCGTCGACCGGGAAACCCAGAAGTACATGTACGCGGCGCTGCTCGGCAACTACGGCTTCTGCCTGATCGCGCTCGGCGATTTCGACCGCGCACTCACGCTGCACACCGAAGCGCTGGAGCTCTACACGAAGGTCGGTGACCAGGATGAGCGCGCGACGGAACTGGCCGCACTCGGCGGCCTGTACTTCCGCATGGGAGATGCCGAGCGTGCGCTCGAAACGCTGCGCGCGGCACTCGTCGCCCAGGAACAGGTCGGCGACACGCGCGGACTCGCGAGCACCCTGCGCGTGGCCGGCAACGCTTCGTCGGTGCTCGGCAAGCGCTCCACGGCTCTCGCGTACCTGCGCAAGTCCGCGCAGATCGACTCGAATCCGCACAGCGTCGCGCGCACTGGAGTGCTCATTGCGTCGGAGCTGCGCAGGACCGGCGATCTAAAAGGGGCCGAGACGGAGCTGAAAGTGCCGCTTGCGTCGACCAATGCGCTGGTACGCGCCAGTGCGCTCGAGGAACGGGCGCAGCTTCGGCTCGAGCAGGGCAATCGGGAAGCGGCGATCTCGGACCTGCGTGCCGCGGATCGGCAATTCGCGGATCTGGGGCTCGAGTTCAACCGCATCGAGACCAACACCGCACTGTCCGGCATGTTGCTCGCAAACAAGGATGCCGCAGGCGCCGCCGCGACTGCGGACGAGGCCGTGTCGATCGTGACCCGCATCCGTGCCAAGTCCGCCAACCCCGAATGGCGAGCGCACTTCCTGTCCGCGCGCTATTCACCATTCGAAGCGCGAATTGCCGCGGACCTGGCCGGTGGCGACGCGCCCGAAGAATCCGCCTCGTGGCGAGCGTTTCGAACCGCCGAGTACGTGCGGGCGCGTTCGCTGTCCGACGAGCTCGCCGTCGGTGGAAGCGGCCAGGACCGCGCATCCGATCCAGAGGAGGTGGCGCTGCGCGCGAGCCTCACGTCGCAGCAGCTGCGGCTGGAAAACCGCATGCAGCGGCAGGATGCGGATGAGGCGGGCACGCTGGAGCTGCGTCGGGGAATCGAGGAAACACGGGCGCGGATCGAACAGGTCCGTCTGCGCCATGGTGGCGTCGCCGCCGGCGACACCACGCTACCCGCGGCCATGCGACAGGTGCAGGCCGCTTTGCCCGAAGACACAGTCGTGCTCGCCTACTTCGTCGGCGACGAGCGCTCCCACGCCTGGATGCTCGACCCTCACAACCTGAAGCACACGGCTTTCGCAGGTCGCGAATCTCTGCAGCGCCCAATCGATGCGGCCCTGTCGGAGCAGCGCAGCGCGCCGGCGCACCATGAAGCCGCACGGCGGCTGGGCAGCCTTCTGCTCGGCAACCTGCTGGATGGCGTGACGGCGAAACGCCTGCTGGTGATCACGGACGGGCCGCTGAATGGCGTGCCGTTCGCGGCCCTGCCGATTGGCGCGGGCGATGACCTGCTGCTCGACCGCTTCGTGCTCGGCTACGCGCCGTCGCTGGCGCTGGCCATGCGCCCCGCGGTCGCGCCGCGCAAGCGTTCCATGCGCGTCGCCGTAGTGTCCGACCCGGTATATGCGTCCGACGACCGGCGCCTGCGCCTGTCGGCCCAAGGCGGCGGGAACTTTCGTGGGCCCACCCTGCCGATGCCGGACAACCTGACGCGGCTGCCCTACTCGGCTCTCGAGGCAGGCGCGGTCACCAAGGTCTTCGGTACGGCGCAGACCATCGAGCTGGCCGGATTCGATGCGACGCCTGAGCGCGTCCTTGCGCTGCGCTCCCACGACCTCGCCATCCTGCATTTCGCCACCCATGCCGTTGCGCGACGCGACTCGCCCGAGCAGTCCGCGCTGTTCCTCAGCCGGTACACCGCCGAAGGCACGGCGCTGGAAGACAACCAGCTGTCGGTCGCCGACATCGCACGCAGCGGGCTGCACGCCGAAATCGTAGTGCTGTCCGGATGCTCGACGGGTGATGGCAGCCAGTTGCGCGGCGAAGGCGTACTCGGACTCACGTACGGTTTTCTCGCCAATGGATCGCGGTCGGTTGTCGCCGCACTCTGGCCCATCGAAGACGCCGCGACCGCCCGTTTCATGAGCGAGTTTTACGGCGCCTATCGTAAATCGGAGCGTGCAGCCGATGCGCTGCGGGCCGCGCAACTGCAGATGCGCGCCAAGGTTGCGCCGGCCGTCTGGTCGAGCTTCGTCGTGCGCGCCAACGGATTCCCGTGACGCTCATTCTCGCTTGCTGAGTTTGGTTTTCGCTCGCCCCGCCTATTCTGCCCACCAAGAGGACTCGCCCATGTACAAACTGCTTGCTGCTCATCGACGGAAGAACCGGATCCTCGCACTCGCCGCCAGCCTGCTGCTCGGGACCGGCTTTGCGAGCGCCGACGACACCCCTGCCCAGTCTCTGGAAGGATGGCTCGGCCGCGAATTCACGATCGAGTCGTCTACCATCGACGACCACATGCCGACCGGCGGCAAGCTCACCTTCGTCTTCGATCCGTCGGACAACGTCGTCCGCGTGTGCACGCGCACGGTCGCAACACAGAGGGGCCCATGGCGCATGGATTTCGCGGTGCCTTGCAATGTCGCGCTCACATTTACCGCGGGCACCCGCTATTGCACTCTCGAGGACGTCAAAGCAGGCAATGCGGAAGTTCTGTCGGGCTGCCATCGGCTGCGCACCCGCGACGTCGCGATGCGCCCGTCGCGCGTGAAAGGCGCGGTGGAGCTCAACGACATGATCGTGTTCCTCGTGCAGGGTGAAGGCGGCAAACGCGTCATCTCGATCCTCGTCGACTCGCCGGCCCGCGTGACCGACAACGGCATCGTCATCGGCAAAGGCTGAGAGTGACCTCGTCGGCGCGGCGTATCGCTGCATGTTGGTCGTCGCTCGCGGCGGCGGCATGCAGCGTTTCCCTCGCGCTGGCGGGTACTCCGCACGTGTGCAACGGCACGGCCGGCTCGGCGGACTGGGGCCGCGCGCCGCAGATTTTTGGCTCCTACCTGGATTCGCTCGGCGATGGCCATTTCGACCTGCGCAGCGCCTGCGCGATGTGGGCCGGGATGTTCTCGACGCGGCACCGTTCACTCCTGAACGGTGCCGCCACCACCAATCCACTGCCCGCGCGGCTCATCCTGTTTCCCGCGCCGGGTTTCGAAGTATCCGACGTCATCCAATGGTTGGGCCGCGACGCACACGTCCGCAGCATCGAACGCGCGCGCAATTTCGTCATTGCGGAATTCTCCAGGCGCACGCCGTCGACCCGGTTTCGCGAACTGCTCATCGCGCCACAGATCGAGTATCTGGAACCCGATTGCGATGGTCCGGACTTCCTCACGACCTCCCTCGAGTCGAACCTGCCGCCCCAGAGCTCGGATTGCTGGACGCGCGCCGCGCGCGCCGGTTTTCCCAACGACCCTTGCATGGAGGAGCTGTGGGGTCATGCCCTGATCGGCTGGGATTCCGCCGTCGCGGCCCGTTCCCTGCCGCGGCTGGTCGCAGTGCTCGATTCGGGCATCGACGCGGAACATGAGGACCTGGGCTGGGACGCCGTGCTGCACGTCGCGGCGCGGGGGGACGCCCCGGGCTCGGCCGCCGACCGGGTCAACGCGCGCTGCGCGACCAGCGGCCGCTGCTACTCGCATGGCACCGAGATGGCCGGCACCATCGGCGGCCGCATGGACAATGGCATCGGCGTCGCCGGGGTGGCGCCGAACAGCCAGCTGCTGCCCATCGTCATCAGCAAGGTCGATCGTGGCCTGCTGGGGCGCATTTCCACGATAGCCGAGGGCATCCAGTCGGCGGCGCTCGACGGCGCCGACATCATCAATATCAGCGCGAAATGGCCCGTGGACAGCCGCGCGATTTCCGATGCCGTGCGTACCGCGGTGGGCGGCAGCGCGGCCGGACGCCGCCTGCTGGTGACCGGCTACGCCACCAGCCTCGACTACGACGACACCGTCCGCGAGTACTTCCCCTCGCAGTACCGCTGCCTGCCCGGGGTGCTGGCGGCCGTTCCCGCCGACATGCGCGGACACGATCTGTTCAATCCCACGACCCGGCCAAATGCGAACGACGGCCGAATTCAAGCACCTGGCGTGGACATCGTCGTGACAACGAACGAGAATTCCGAGCGAGGCTACGCCCTGTCCGGGGCCGCCGGCGCGTCCAGCGCCGCGGCCTATGTGTCCGGCGTCGTGGCGCTCGTCTGGGGCAGCCCGCCGCTCAACACATGCGACGCCCAGCAGATAAAACGCTTGCTGTTCTGCAGGAGCAAGACCAGCGACTCAACCCGGTACCCATGGATCCATGTCGATTTCCTGCGTGAGCTCGCGAAACTCGATCCCGGCGCGGACTGCCGCGCCGCGATGGCGGCGCTCGGCTGCGACTAACTTCTCCGCGGGACATCCGGCGCCATGAGCAGCGTGCCGGCAGTCGACGAGATCGAGCGCATAGTCGCGGCCGCGCTCACCGGCAACCGGCGCGCCGAATCGGAAATGCTCACGGCGCTGCGGCCCGGCGTGCTGTCGGTGCTGAGGTTCGGTGCCTTCCACCGCTGGATCGACGCCGAAGATCTCACCCAGGAAACATTGCAGATCGTGGTCGAGCGCGTGCGCGCGCGGACCATCGACGATCCGCGCAAGGTGTTCGCGTTTGCCGCGGCCACCGCGCGCAACCTCGCGCTCAACGCCGCCCGCAAGATGCTGCGCCATCAGACCGTCGTCGACTCGGAGCTCGTCGACGAGCTCGCGCAGAACCTCGAGATGGAGCAGAGCGACTTCAACGACGCGGACGATCGCCAGCTCGCCCAGGCGGTCGCGGCGCTGCTCGACGAGTTGCCGACCGAGCGCGACCGCCAGCTGCTCATGCGCTTCTATCTAGATGGAACTGACAAACAAGTTCTGTGCCGGGAGCTCGGGCTTTCCCCTAAGCACTTCGACCGCGTCCTCATGCGCGCACGCAGCAGATTGCGCACTATCATCGAGCGGCGCGCGCCGCACCTGGCCCTGGTGCCACGCATCACGTCGATTTTGCTTCCGGTCGCGATGTCTTTCGCATTTTGGGTGAGACATTTTGCCTCCTGGTGACACAAGTCACTACATGAAGTCTCTATCTCGCCAGTCGCTCGAGGAACAGACCAGGCTCGTCTCGCGTTATGTCGCGGGCGACCTGTCGCGCTCGGAACGGGCTGAGTTCGAGGCCTGGCTCGTAGCCTCGCCCGAGCTCGCCGCCGAAGTGGAAATGGAACGCCGCCTGCGCCGGGGAATCGTGAGCGCCGCGCGTCGCGGTTGGATCCACCGTGAGGCACCCGCCGGCATGCGTGAGCATCCGTGGCGCATCGCCGCCGCCGCCGCGGGCCTGTGCGTCGCCGTCACGCTCAGCCTGACCCTCGGTCTGCCGCGGGATACCGTCGAGGTCGCGAGCACTCCCGCCGCGCGCCCGAGGGCCACCGCCTTGCCGCTCACCGCACGCCTGGAATCGATGCGCGGTGCCATCACCGCTCCCGACATCGTGATGTCGTTGTCGCAGTTGCCGTCATCGCTGGTGGTCGAGCCCAATGTCGTCGTGCTCACCTGTTCTGACGGGTCGTTGCCGCTGGTCGACTGCGCCGGCGGAATCGCCCCGCAGACCCCACAGTACGCGGAGTACGAGCTCGACCTGCTGAACCGTCGCGGCGCGACTCTCGCCTGGCGCTCGCCGCGCCAGGCACCGATGGCGCAGTCACAGCTGTCGTTCGCGCTCAACGATCCGGCGCGATTGGAAGCCGGCGACTATGACGTCATCGTGCGCGGGCATTCACCGGAGCACGAGGAAGTGGTCGGACGCTACTGGCTGCGCGTCACGCAGTAAGTTTTTTCAGGGGCTGCTGTTTTCAGGGGCTACGCCCCAGGTCGGAAAACGCCGTCGAGGCGACGGCGTCCGTCAGCCGGAAGACGGCCTAACTCAAATATTTCTTTATGCGCGCGTGCAGCGGCGAGTGCCGCGGGAAGTGCGCGCGCAGGTATTCCATCTGGTCGGCGAGCACGCGCCGTCCCTTCAGGAAGATGTACTCCGCGTACGTCGGCGTGAAAGGCACGGCGATGAGCTGCATCTTCGCCTGCTCGGGAGTGCGTGACGCCTTGAGGTTGTTGCAGCGTCGACAGGCCGCGACGACATTCGTCCACACGTCGCGCCCGCCCTGGCTGAACGGCCGGATGTGATCGCGCGACAGCTCCCGCACCGGGAAGCGCTGCGCGCAATACATGCAGAAATGCGCATCGCGCCGGAACAGGGTCTGGTTGTTCAACGGCGGCACGTAGTCCTGGCGCGTGTTGCCGGGATTGCCGGTGTGGCCGACCGTGGCGACGATGGAGTTCACCTCGAGCACGGTGCGAAAACCCGTGCGCGCGCTCACTCCGCCATAAAGCTTGAACAGCGCGCTGCCCACCGTGTAGGCGACCTGCTCCTGGTGATAGAGCCGCGCGGCTTCCTTGTAATCGATCCATTCGAGCGGCATTCCCGACACGTCCGTACGCAGGACGAGCTGGGAGAGCGCGCGGGTGCCACCACTCGCGACGATGCGAAGATCGGATGCGTCACCGCGATCCGCTTTTTCCAGATCGATGCCCAACATGGAGCATGTAAGATACGCGAGCCGTGTGCGAGAAT